>CALCJW010000168.1:0-14986 GCA_937967235.1 uncultured Clostridia bacterium | reverse complement strand
GATCTGCTGGATGAAGCCGTCGCGCATGATGACGATGCGGTCGCCGAGCGTCATAGCTTCGACCTGGTCGTGGGTGACGTAGACAAACGTGGTGTCGATCTTCTCGCGCAGCTTGATGATCTCGGCGCGCATCTGGTTGCGGAGCTTCGCATCGAGGTTCGAGAGCGGCTCGTCCATCAAAAAGACCTTCGGGCTTCTGACGATCGCGCGGCCGATGGCCACACGCTGCCGCTGGCCGCCGGAAAGCGCCTTCGGCTTACGGTCGAGATATTGCGTGATATCAAGAATTTCCGCGGCTTCCTTCACCTTGCGGTCGATCTCTGCCTTCGGAACCTTCTTGAGCTTCAGCGAGAACGCCATGTTGTCGTACACCGTCATGTGCGGGTACAGCGCGTAGTTCTGGAAGACCATCGCGATATCGCGGTCCTTGGGCGCCACGTCGTTGACTAACTTCCCGTCGATGTAGAGCTCGCCCTCGGTGATCTCCTCGAGACCTGCGATCATGCGCAGCGTCGTCGATTTGCCGCAGCCGGACGGGCCGACGAGAACGATAAATTCCTTGTCTGCGATGTCGAGGTTGAATTCCTGCACCGCGACAACGCCCTTGTCGGTAATCTGAAGGTTCGCTTTTTCCTTGACAGACTCGTCGTCCTTCTTCTTTTTGTTCTTCTTTTTCTCTTCTCCGCTTACAAACGGATAGATTTTCTTGACGTTTACCAATCTGACTTCTGCCATAGTTTTTGACTCTGACTGCGCTGCCTCCGCAATGCGCACTCTCACGAACGCCGGGCTTGGCGAACGTATTACGGCATGTCTCCACAATGCCGCACCGGGAGTCTCCCGGAGTTTGGTTTTACCCTCCTTTTTTGTTGTCAAGCTGCCAAGAATGTGGATTTGGAATCAGCCCGACCAGAATACAGATATTATACCACAGGCGCGAGGAAATGTTGGCCTGGGATTCTCGACAAAATCTCCCCTCCTTTTTGCAGCATTCCGCCGAAGACTTCCGCTTGCAAGTCGCCGCCGGGGCTGATAGAATAGACAAAAAGGAGGCGGGACGATGAACAACACCTCGCTTTGCTACCTGGAGCGCGGGGGTCAGTATCTGATGCTGCACCGCGTCAAAAAAGAGAACGATGAAAATCATGACAAGTGGATCGGCGTGGGCGGAAAATTTGAGCCCGGCGAGAGCCCGGAGGACTGCGTCTGCCGCGAGGTACGGGAGGAAACGGGGCTGGAGCTTACGGACTATCGCTACTGCGGCATTGTCACGTTCGTAAACGGCGACTGGACCGAGTACATGCACCTGTTCCACGCGACGGGTTTTGAAGGACAGCTCCGCGAGTGTGACGAGGGCGTTCTGGAGTGGGTCGACAAGAAAAAGCTTTTTGATCTTCAGCAGTGGGAGGGGGACAAGATCTTCCTGCGGCTGATGGATATGCGCGTGCCGTTCTTTTCTTTAAAGCTCGTCTACGAGGGCGATGCGCTCACTGCCGCCGTTTTGAACGGAGAAAGGATACGATAAATGGAACCGATTTTGATCAGCGCCTGCCTTCTTGGCGCGGCCTGCCGCTATGACGGCGGAAGCAAGCCCGTTTTGTCCGTCGAGGCGCTCATGGGGCGCTATCAGCTCGTGCCTGTCTGTCCCGAACAGCTGGGAGGTCTGCCCACCCCGCGCGAGCCATCCGAGCGGCTGGGAGACCTTGTCGTCATGAAGTCCGGCGCTGATGTGACTGCGCAGTACCAGAGAGGCGCGGAGCAGGCGCTGCACCTGGCGCGCGTATTTGGCTGCAAAAAGGCCGTCTTAAAAGAGCGGAGCCCCAGCTGCGGCTCCGGCGAAATTTACGACGGAACCTTTTCCGGCAAGCTCACCCCCGGCGACGGCGTGACCGCGGCGCTTTTCAAGAAAAACGGCATCGAGGTCTTCGGCGAGAGCGACATCGAAACGCTTCTGGAGCAGGCCGAGGAACCGGAGCCATCCCTGTTTTGAGTCGCTTCCGGAACGTTCGTAGGGGCGGACGACCCTGTCCGCCCAAGGGAAGTTGCGAATTCGCCGAAAGTTTCCGTAAAAACCGGATTTTCTGCGGGCGGACAGAGTCGTCCGCCCCTACGGATTCCCTGAGATTTTCCCGGTTCCGCGTAGGGGTCGGTGCCCACATCGACCCGGCAGAACGTACTGATTTTACGATAACCTTCGGCGAGTTCGTAATTGCCAAATGGGGCGATGTAGGCATCGCCCCTACGCAGATTTGGAACCCTTCCAGCGAAAAACGGACTGATGTCCTTGTTAAACAGCAGTCCGTTTTTTTATTTGCCTTCCTCGATGCGGAAGAGCCTTCTTGCGTTTTCGCTCGTCGCCTTGCCGATATCTTCCGGGGTAAGTCCACGCAGCTGCGCGATTTTTGCTGCGACAAAGGGCACGAGCGATGGGTCGTTGCGCCGGCCGCGATAGGGCTCAGGGGCCATATACGGGCAGTCGGTCTCGATCAAGATCCGCTCCAGCGGAATAATCTCCGCCACTTCGACGGCCTTGCGCGCGTTTTTGAACGTCACCACGCCGGTAAAACCGATGTACCAGCCGCGCTTTACGAGCTCCTTTGCCATCTCGAGGCTTCCCGAGTAGCAGTGGAACACGCCCTTCACGTCCGGAAATTCATCCACAATGCGCAGTCCGTCTTCGTGCGCCTCGCGCTCATGAACGACGACAGGAAGATCGAGCTCTCGCGCCAGCGCCATCTGCATCCGGAACGCCGTCTTCTGCACGTCGCGCGGCACGTCCTCGTAGTGATAATCTAACCCGATCTCCCCGATCGCCTTCACACGGGGGTTTTTACACATCTCCCGGTACACCGCAATGCGAGCCTCGTTCACATGGTCCGCATCGTCCGGATGGCTGCCGACCGCCGCCCAAACCCACGGGTACGTTTCCGCCAGACGCACGGAGTTTTCAGACGACGGCAGATCGCAGCCGATGTTCATCATCGCCGTTACGCCGCTATGCTTCATGCGCGCAAGAATTTCTTCAAAGTCCTTCTGGAACCGTTCGTCGTCCAGATGCGCGTGGGAATCAAAATACATGTCATTCTCCTTTTTCGTGCTGCGACAGCCAGATGAGCAGCACCGCAATATCGCTCGGCGAGACGCCCGAGATCCTGCCGGCCTGCCCGATGGAAAGGGGGCGAATTTCGTCCAGCTTCTGCCGCGCCTCAACGCGAAGACCTGTGATGGACAGATAGTCGATCTCTTTTGGAAGCAGGCGGCTTTCCTCTCGCGCAAGCTCCGCGACCTGCCGCTGCTGGCGCTCGATATAGCCCGCATATTTCATCTGAATCTCCACGGCCTCGCGCACCGCATGAGAAAGCGCCGGGCGCTCGGGGTCAAACGGTGCAAGATCCTCATAGCCGATCTGCGGCCGCCTCAAAAGATCAGAGAGCCTTGCAGAGCCCTTAACAGGCGCGGTATCATGCGCGGTAAGCATTGCATTGAGCGCTTCGCTCTCGGAAACGCCGGTCGCCTCCAGACGCTTTTTTTCCCGCTCGACTGTTCGGTATTTTTCCAAAACAGCCTCATATTGTGCATCCGAGATCAGCCCGATGCGGTGGCCGATGGGGCAAAGGCGCTGGTCTGCATTGTCCTGTCGGTGCAAAAGCCGGTACTCCGAGCGCGAGGTCATGATCCGGTACGGCTCGTTCGTGCCCTTGGTCACGAGATCGTCGATCAGCGTCCCGATGTAGCCGTCCATGCGCCTTAGGATCATTGGCTCCTCGCCCTTGATTTTGAGCGCCGCGTTCACACCCGCAACAAAGCCCTGCACCGCCGCCTCCTCATAGCCCGAAGAGCCGTTAAACTGCCCCGCGCCGTATAGCCCGGGAACTTTTTTACTCTCCAGCGTCGGAAGAAGCTCCGTCGGGTCGATGCAGTCGTATTCAATCGCATACGCCGGACGCATGATCTCCGCGTGCTCGAGTCCCGCGATTGTGTGTACCATCGCGATCTGCACATCCTCGGGAAGACTCGAGGAAAGCCCCTGAATGTAGAGCTCGTCCGTCCCGAGCCCGCAGGGCTCCACAAAGAGCTGATGGCGCGTTTTTTCCGGAAAGCGGTCGATTTTCGTCTCGATCGACGGGCAGTACCGGGGGCCAACCGATTCGATCATGCCGTTAAAAAGCGGCGAACGCGCGAAATTTTCCCGGATGATCCGGTGCGTTTCCTCGTTCGTATACGTTAAATAGCAGACCGCCTGATTCTGGACCTCACCCGTCGTAGAAAAGGAAAACGGCTCGGGGTGCGCGTCTCCCGGCTGAAGCTCCATTTTGGAAACGTCCACCGAGCGGCGGTTCACGCGCGGCGGCGTTCCGGTTTTAAAGCGCCGCATGCGAAGGCCGAAGGCTTTGAGGCAGTCGGTGAGCAAAATGCCCGCCTGCATGCCGTCGGGACCAGAGGAATAGGCGCAGTCGCCCGTGATGACCCGTGCGTCTAAGTATGTGCCCGAAGCGATCACGACGGCCTTCACGCCGTACACCGCGCCGAGCCTTGTCGTGACGGACGAAACGTGCCCGTCGGTGAGGCCAATGGAGATCACCATCGCCTGCTTGAGGTCCAAGTTTTCCTGCCGCTCGAGCGTATGCTTCATGTCCTCCTGATATTTCCGCCGGTCGGCCTGCGCGCGCAGCGAGTGCACCGCCGGGCCCTTTCCGAGGTTCAGCATCCGGTACTGGATGCAGCAGCAGTCCGCCGCCTTGGCCATTTCGCCGCCCAGCGCATCGAGCTCACGCACCAGGTGCCCCTTTCCCGTGCCACCGATGGCGGGATTGCAGGGCATATTGCCGACCGCGTCGAGGTTGATCGTGAAGACGACGGTAGAAAGGCCCATCCGCGCGCACGCAAGCCCCGCTTCTATTCCTGCGTGTCCCGCGCCGATGACGGCCACATCGTAGCTCCCGGCCGCGTAATTCATATGCATCGCCTCCATTTCATGTAAGGTATTATTTTAGCAAGGGAAGGCCGTTTTTGCAAGGACGCGCGCCGGTTTCCGCAGAAAAAAAGCTGGGCTTCCCCGGTTCTCGCTCTTTCGCGCCCGCCTTCGTGTAAAATAAGGAAAAGGAGGCGAGGCGATGGACGTATTTGACGCGCTGCTGCGGCAGGCGGTATCCGGGCTTCTGGCCGGCAATCTGACGCTCTCGGAGGAGGCCGCCGGGAAAGCCTCGCAGGACGCTTCCGTGCAGCTGCTGCGGAAAATCTGCGCGCTCGCGCTCGACCCGTCCATCGAAGACGCGCAGGCGCTGGAGAACGTGCGCGCGCTTTGCACGCAGGCGCAGCTTTTCTTCCGCGAACAGGGCATGTAGGCAAGGCCAATCCGAATATTTTTTCCGCCCGACCCGTTTCGACGGACTTTCTCCTTCCCCCACGCTATACTGAGCGTACAGCTTATCCAATGCGAGCGCACTTCATATCCCGGACGGCACGCGCCGTCAATCCCACAACCCTGCCCCCGACCAACTCGTCGGGGGATTTTTTTATCCGCTCTAAAGGATCTCGGAAATCTTCCAACTTTGCGTAGGGGGCGATGCCCACATCGCCCCGGCAAAACGCACCGTTTTTTCGGAAATCTTCGGCGAATTCGTAACTGCCCTTGGGTCGATGTGGGCATCGACCCCTACGAACATTCCGGAAGGCATGCAAAATTTCATTTAATACCGCAAACATCTGCGCAGGCGCTTTTCGGCGCGCTGGATGGTGCGGCAGACGGTCGATTTGCAGACGCCAAACTCGCGGGCAAGCTCGGGCATGGTCTTCTTATCGACGTAATAGCCGAGGACGGCCCGGCGCTGCTTTTCCGTCAGCTCGTTTTCGATCACGCGGTGCATACGGGCGATCTGCTGCTGGCGCGTGAGCCGCGGGCCCTGATAGTCCTCATATCCGATAGCTTTCATTGCGGTAATATCCCCTTTCATAATAGTGCGCGGTGAGCGCGGCCAGCTCGTTCGTCTGCCGCAGCATCTGCGACAGCGCGGCCATGCGCCGGTCCAGCCAAAAAAGCTCCTGCCGGTCTTCCGCCGTCTTTTTCTGCCGCCGCAGCTCGGAAAGCCGGACGCGCAGCAGCTGCGCGCTTTGTTCATACTGCGCCGAGAGCTCCAGAAGCGTCATGCCATCCACTCCGGAAGCATGGCCGTGCGCTGGCGGCTGAGAAAATACGACTTTGCATACTCCGGCAGGCACTCCGGGCAAAGAAGCCGGTCGTCCATCTCGTAATACAGCTGCCCCAGATAAATTTCCCCGCCGCACAGGCCGCAATAAGCGAAGACGGCCGCCTGCTGCCGGTCCTTTGATCTGCGAGAGGCTCTTTGTTTTTGCATCATAGGGATACTCCTCCTTGAAATTTCGTTTGTCGAAATACCAATTATTTACATTCAAAGCATACTACGCCGTTCCTCAGTTGTCAAGCTAGTTTTTACATTTTTTGTAAAAATGTATCGACATCTGACGAACCTGCCCGCGCGTATTGACGAACGGCCCAGTTTCGGGTATGATGATACCAGCACCGTACCATACGGCGCGACGGCTGAAAAAGGTGTGTGCAGCCAAAAACAAAAAGCCTCCCACTGCCGGGCGTTTGCCGGGATGAACCTCTGGGCGGCTTTTGATCGAAGACAAGGAGAACCAATGGACGATACGGCCATGATGCGTGAGGCGCTGAAGCTTGCGCAGGAAGCAGCGGATGACGGCGAGGTGCCGGTCGGCTGCGTTGTCGCGATGGAAGACGGCCGGATCGTCGGCCGCGGGCGAAACCGCCGGGAGAAGGGAAAGTCTGCCCTTGCCCACGCGGAGCTCGAGGCCATTGGCGAGGCTTGCCGGACACTTGGCGGCTGGCGGCTATGGCAGTGTACGCTCTACGTGACGCTCGAGCCCTGCTGCATGTGCGCGGGAGCCATTACCGGCGCGCAGATTCCACGCGTGGTCTATGGCGCGGCGGACTCTAAAATGGGTGCGGGCGGCTCGCTCGTGAATCTTCTTTGTCTTCCGGGATGCTTCCGTCCCGCCGTTACAACCGGCGTTCTCGAAGAGGAGTGCCGGGCGCTTTTGCAGACCTTTTTCCGCTCGCTTCGCGAAAGAAAGAAACAGCAACTACGCGAACCAACGAGAGGTGAGGACTTTGAATTATAAAATTACCGCCGATTCGACCTGTGACCTGAGCCCCGAACTGTTGGAGCAGTATGGCCTCGGTTTAACGCCGCTTTATGTCCAGCTGGGCGAAAAAACGTACCGCGACGGCGTGGACATTTTCCCGGACGATATCTATGCGCACGTAGCAAATGGCGGAGATCTGGCCACAACGGCGGCTGTCAATTTAGCAGATTACGTGCGCCTGTTTTCCGATCTGTCCCGGAAATACGACTTTGTCATCCACATCTGCATTTCCTCCGATTTTTCCTGCTGCTATCAGAACGCGAGCCTCGCGGCGGCAGAGTATCCGAACGTCTACATTGTAGACTCGCGCAATCTCTCCACCGGGCACGGTCTGGTCGTTCTGGAGGCCGAACGCTGCGCGCGGGAGGGCATGGCCCCGCAGGAAATCGTAAGCTATTTGCAGGTGCTCACCGAGCAGGTGGACGCGAGCTTCATTTTAAGCCGCTTAGAATACATGAAAAAAGGCGGCAGGTGCTCGTCCGTTGCCGTGCTGGGCGCGAATTTATTAAGGCTCCGCCCGGCCATTGAAGTAACGGACGGCAAGATGCACGTCTGCAAAAAATATCGCGGCACATTTGAGGCCTGCGTCAAGGCATACATTGCCGACCGCCTGCAAGGAAAAGAAAACCTGAACCTGCGCCGCGTCTTCATCACGCACTCCGGCGTTCCAGAGGAAATCATCGAGACGGCGAAGGAAGCCGTCCGGCAATATCAGAACTTTGAGGAAATCTGCGTCACGCGCGCCGGGTGCACCGTCTCGAGCCACTGCGGTCCCGGCACAATCGGCGTTCTATTCCTTCATGAAGGGTAAACTATGAAAGAAACACTCCGGCGTCTGCTCCCAAAACAGAATATTACGCTCACAGACGGCCAGCTTGATACGCTTGCGCGCTTTGGGCAGGCGCTTCTGGAAAAAAATCAGGTCATGAACCTAACGGCCATTACAGCGCCCGATAAGGTCGCGGAGCTCCATTTTTACGACTGCCTCGCGCTTTTGAACGCGGCGGACTTTCGGGGCAAGCGTGTCATTGATATCGGCTGCGGCGCGGGCTTTCCGGGCGTTCCCTTGAAAATCGCGGAGTCCTCGATGGACCTGACGCTTCTCGATTCTCTCGGCAAGCGCATGGACTGGCTGCGCGAAGTCCTGCCGGAGCTGCACGTAGAGGCCAACGTCGTGACGGCAAGGGCGGAGGAATACGTGGTCTCCTGCCGCGAGGGCTTTGACATTGCCGTCTCACGAGCCGTCGCGCGGCTGAACATTCTCGCGGAGCTCTGCCTGCCATATGTGAAGGTCGGCGGCGTGTTCCTCGCAATGAAGGGGCAGCTTGCCGATGTGGAGCTCGAGGAGGCAAAAAAGGGAATCGCCCTTTTAGGCGGCAAAGTCGAGCGCGTGTTTGAATACGAGGTATCAAGCGCCGTCCATCGTGCCGTCGTCATCCGCAAGGAAACGGCCACGCCGCCAAAATATCCCCGTCCGTTTGCGAAAATCAAAAAGAGTCCGTTATAAGAAAAAAGCGCTCCAAGCCAGATCGACTTGGAGCGCGTTGCCGTCTTCCCGAAAAGAGAAAACCGGCGCTGATCCTTATGTAATTGTGCGGTGTGCTTACTTCTTCAGGTCATCGCCGCGGAGATATTTGCCGAGGGGCTTCTGCAAAATCGCGATAACAACAAGCACCATAGCAAGGCTGAGCAGCAGGAAGCTGCCGTTATAGAGCGCGGAATAGATCCACGGAGAGGTCATCGTCATACCGAAGAACTCATCGGGCATATACTCGGCCCAGAGCGTCGCGCCGGTAACATAGTGGACGAGGAAGCGCAGGAACGTACCGAGCAGCGACCCCCAGTAGATGCCGTTCTTCTTGCCCTTGAACAGGCCCGCAAAGCCCATCACGGCAAACGCCAGCAGATAGTCGCCGATGATCGACTGCCAGCCTGCGGCGTACGCAACGTCGAGAAACAGCTGCAGAAGGCCGAACGCGAATGAGACAAGCAGGCCCGGGCCAAAGCCCCAGCGGACACAGAACAGGAAAATCGGGAGCATCGAAAGCGTCACCGAGCCGCCGTTCGGCAGCTCCCAGAGCTTCAGATAGCCCAGCACCTGCGCCAGAGCCAGCAGAAGCGCGCCCTCGCACAGGCAGCGGAGCGTCATTTTGCGTTTTGTCATGGAAAAACACCTCAGAAAATAGAAATACCGCCTACAACCGGATGTGGTGTAGAGCGGCAGAACAAATATGTCCGAAACAGCTTCCTACGCCGGCATTACCCGGATCAGGTTAAGGGACAAGCGCGATGCGCAATCTCAGCCGGTTTCCCAGCGCCCCTGTGTTCGATTGTATGCGGTTCGTCCTTATTATAGGGAAAGCACTCCGTTTCGTCAAGCCCCGATTCCCGAAAATTTTTCCGCCGGAAATATTTCCTGTGCCCTCTTGCAAACGCGCGAAAAATCAGTATGATAGTATCTACTGACCTCAAATATTTGCGATTTGCGCCGAAAGGAGAATTTTCATGAAGCGCACGCTGTTCCATCAGAGCTCCATGACCGAAGGCCCCGTTTTGCAGGGGATGCTGGCGTTCTTCCTGCCGATCATGCTGGGAACGCTTCTCCAGCAGCTCTACTCCGCGGTCGATGCGGTCGTGCTCGGCCAGTTCGTCGGCAAAACCGCGCTCGCGGCAGTCGGCGGGTCGGACATTGTGCTCATTAACCTCATTGTGAATTTCTTTGTCGGCCTGTCGTCCGGCGCTTCCGTTGTCATCTCGCAGCACGCGGGCGCGCAGGAGCACGAGCAGGTGAGCCGGGCCGTGCATACGGCAATTTTTCTGGCCGTCGTGGTGGGCGCGCTCACAACGCTGCTTGGCACAACCGTCGCGCCCTTGCTTCTTCCCGCGCTCAATACGCCGGAAGATACGCTGCAATACTCGAAGGACTACCTCGTCTGGTACTTTGCGGGCATGATCCCCTCCATGATCTACAACATGGGAAGCGGCATCCTCCGCGCGCTCGGAGACTCAAAGCGGCCCCTTCTGTTCCTCGTCGTCTGCACGATCGTGAACACCATTTTGGACCTGCTCTTTGTCGCTGTTTTCAAGATGGAGGTCGCGGGCGCAGCGATTGCGACGAGCCTGTCCCAGATCATCTGTGCGTGGCTCGTCATCCATACGCTCCGGCGTGCAAACGGGGACTATCATCTCGAGTTCCAAAAAATCCGTCCGGACGCGTGGCTGCTCAAGCGCATGCTCGTCATCGGCCTTCCCGCCGGCATTTCCAGCATGCTCTATAACATCACAAACGTCTATGTCCAGAAAGCCATCAACATGCTCGGCACCGACACCGTCGCGGCCTGGTCGGTCTTCTGGAAGTTGGACGGCATTTTCTGGCCGATCAACAACGCCATCGGCATTGCCGTCATGACCTTCGCAGGGCAGAATTACGGCGCGCGCAAAAAAGACCGGATCTTTGAAACCATGCGCGTGGGGTTTCTGCTGCACTTCGCGATGTGCGCTCTCATTGGCGGCGGAATTTTCCTGACGCGCGACTGGACGATCCGCCTGTTTAATTCCGACCCGGCGGTCGTTGAGCAGGGACGCGTGATCATCGGCTATCTTGCCCCGTGCTATATCCTGTTCTCGGCGACGGAGGTTCTGTCGTCTATGATGCGGGGCGTGGGCAACGCCGTGAAGCCGACCATTATCACGCTCTTCGGCGCGTGCGTGCTGCGGCTGATTTTGCTGTTCACGATGACCTTCCCGCACCTGAGCAATCTCACCATTGCCCTCTGCTACCCCATCACGTGGACCGCCGCGTCTGCCATGTTCCTCATCTACTACAAATTCGGCCACTGGCTCCCCGCGTATCCTCAAAAGCGCGTGGAGATCGGCTGACGAAAAACCGCGGAGCTGCAAAATTGCAGCTCCGCGGTTATTCTTGCGTCTCATCAAGCAGCACCGTCAGCTCGTGCCCGCGCTCGCGGCAAACGTCCTTTACGGTTCGGATGATCTCCCGCCTTACCGCATGCGAATAATCTCGGAAGATCAGCGCGCCGTCACAGGGCGTGTACTCGATCGTCAGCCTGCAGGGAAGCTCGCGCAGCGCCTGCACCTCAGAAAGCGTATGATAAACGGGCGGCGCAGATTCCAGCACATACGTCCGGTTGTCGCACGAAAAGACGTATCCCTTTTCCAGAAACGCGGCAAAAAGCGTCCGGTCGAAGCCCTCGCTGACGGAAATGAGCTCTTTCCAGCCGCCCGCCATCCGCTGCAGATCGTCCATTCCGGCGATCTCCCGCGCGTAATACATGGGAAAGGTCGTATGGTAGATGATCTCGCGCTTCTTTTTCCCCTGCCGCTCGTCCTTCCAGAACAGATCCTCCATCCAGGTTACAGCATACCGCCCTGCGCAGAGCCTCTCCACGATCTCGCAGCACTCGCTGTTGTAATCTCCTTCACAGGAAAACCAAAGCCCCTTCTCGCCGTCCTCTGTCCCTTCCGAAAGCGCCAGCAGCGGCACATAACGCGCGTCCTTCGAAAACATCCACTTCAAAAATTCCAGAAAGCCCATGCTATGCCCCCTCCGGCTCATCCAAGCTTTTCCCGTGCGCGGTCATGATCTCCCGGATGGTTTTCAGGACAAACCGCTTTGTTTTCTCGTCCGGCAGCGTCATATCCAGCCAGTCCTCGTCAATGTCATAGTAAATGGAAAACAGCCCCGGCTGCTGCACGGCGGCCTTGACTTTCTCGTAGGTCATCTCCTCCGGCGGGTCTTTGAGCGCGAAGAGCGTCAGCGTACAGACCCACGGGATTCCCAGCTCTTCACCGTCATCGCTGTACATCTCCTCGAGCATTGCCCGGTCGGTCCCCGCGCCGACGCCAATGAGCTCCTTCCAGCCGTCGGTCAGGCGCGTGTGTGTTTTGCTGTCAAGCAGATGCTCCTGCCCATAGCGCATCGGAAACGTCTCGCAATAGGTGATCTGCGTCCTTCGCCGTTCTTCCCGCTTTTCGATGCAGCTCCACTGTTCGACCTGCGTTGCGCAGAGCCTTCCCGCCATTAACCGCTCCATGACCTCCAGCCAAAATGCATAATTGCGCTGTCCGCGCTCCCAACGCAGAAGGCTCAGCATATCTACGCCGTCTTTCTGATAGAGATCAATGTGATAGTCCTCGTGCGGCGGCTCTTCGCGCGTCGGAAACAGCCACTCCAATAGTAGTCCTAAAAGTCCCATATCATTCTCCTACATACGTAATGTCGACGACCCATTTTGCCAGTGCATCTCCTGCAAATGCGCCAACTGCTCCTCCAACAAGGCTTAAAATCGGAACTGCAACCGGTGCGTAAATTGTAGTGGCAGTACCAAGCATCGCGCCAAGCTTTGCGCCCAAAGCCGCGCCGCCCCATTGTCCGCCAATACTGACCGCCGTTGACAACGTTTTCCTGCCAAGTTTTTCATCCGCATCATGTAAATCATCCTCAATTGCCTTTCCTGGCTCCAGCGCATCCAGCACAATGCCGCAAACAAGAAGGATTTTTCCGCCAATTCTAATAACTTTTTCCACCTTATCCAGCCGGAAAGCACTGCATATGCTTCATTGCTAAGTGGATAGTGATTGTATTTTTCAAAAAGATTATCATAAATGGCATCATGCCCAACCAATTTCTCATCGAGGTTAACATGTGGAAAATCAATCGGTATTTTCTTCCCGTTAACCGTCAAATGCTGATTCGGATGCGGTGGGTCGAAATGAATATACGGTCTTTTACCTGGATAGAGAAACGCATTGGTCAAGCCGTTATTATTCGCATATGTTGTACCACCAAGTTTAACTTTTGACAGCTCGCTTTGCGTTAAATCTGTCCAGGCCAGAGTCGGCGCGCTGCAATGCGCAAGCTTATCCAGAAAATCCAGCCACGCATTATGCGTTTTCTTGCCGTAGACGCCGTCCTCTGTCAGATGGTCTACTGCGCCCGTTTCGTTCAGCTTCTGCTGGAGCTGCCGGATTTTGTAGCTGTCTCCGCCCACGAACCACGAGAGCTTGTCGACAATTCCGGCATAGGAAAACGTGCTGATTCCGCACTTTTCCAGATTGCGAATTGCCTCTCGCATATGCTCCGCGTTCTCATCGCGCATATACCAGTTGTTGCGCTGCGCTTCCTCCAGATTGCTCTGTATCTGCGACGCAATTTCCTGAAGCGCCTCGCGCAGCAGCTTTTCGTACTGCGGGTTTCCCCAGTCCGCGCCATACGAAGACGGAATATTGCAGCCGAACACATCCCGTTCCAATGCGTGCATATAGCTGTCGCTTCCAATCCGGTAGCCGCTTCGCCCGCTCAGGTCGCTGTTGTTTCCGAGCTTTTTATACGCCTCCAACGCTTCCGATAAAAACCGCTGCCCTTTTCCGTCCTCGATCTCCTTTAAAAAGTTCCGTTTCTTCTCGTCTCCGTTGGCCGCCCAGTCAATTCCCCATTTGGCCGCCCGCTCCACCAAGGCTTCCGAAGCCGCCGCCCATACTACTTACATCATATAGCGCTTTTACCTGTTTTGCAAGCTTTTTCCTGTATGATTCTGGAATCGCAAGTAACGCATCCTTTCTTCTTTGCAGATCGTCATAGACGCTGCTGATTGCGCTGTCTGCACGGCCTGCCAGCTCCCGCAGCACTCTTCCGTAATCAAAGCCGTCTGCATTTCCCCCAGAACGTCGACCGATTGATCTGACTGAAATACGACGCACTGCCTACAACCTGTCCATGACTTCCTGTTGCCTCTTTGCTCATATATGTCCCTCCTGATAAAAAGATTGGTTCATATATGGAGAAATAATCATTCATTGTTGTTCTAACCCGTGCAACCGTTGCTTTCTAACATGCACCTTTCAAATTGTGCATCCTGCCCATTTGCAAGTTTTTCTGATTTCGTGGTACACTAAAAGAAAAACTGCCCTCGGGCGGAAAGGAGCAAACCATGCACGAATATGAGCTTTTGATCGAAACCATCAACCCCTGCGGCGGCGAGGCGCACGCGAAGAAGGAATTCACGGAAGTCTTCGCCGAGAGCCCAGAAAGCTACGTCGCCCAGAACGGCCGCTACCCGGTGATCGACTCCGGCAAAAACGCCGCGGGCGACAGCGTCATCACAACCGGCGACGGCAAGGGCATTCTCATCCGCTATACGTTTACCGAGTAATCCCAAACAGACGCAAAAAATCCGTTCCGGCAAGTAGGCCGGAACGGATTTTTCTATGGAATGGGATCATCCATGGATTGGTATTATTCCATATCTTCCTTCAGCTTTTCAAAAAAGCCTTTCTTTTTGGGCTGGGTATCCTCGCCGCCGTTCTCTAACTTCCGAAGCAACTCCTTCTGCTCCTTCGTCAGCTTCGTCGGCGTTTCGACCACGACGGTCACAAACTGATCGCCGCGCGTCTTATAGCCCACGTACGGAATGCCCTTGCCGCGCAGGCGGAAGGTTGTGCCGGTCTGCGTGCCCTCGGGGATGTTATAGCGCACCTTGCCGTCAAGCGTCGGCACCTCGATCGTCGCGCCGAGCGCCGCCTGCGTGAAGGAGATCGGCATCTGGCACAGGACGTTTGCTCCGTCTCTTGTAAAGAGCGGATGCTTGCGCACCGAAACGGTCACGAGCAAATCGCCGTTCGGGCCGCCGTTGGAGCCCACGTCGCCCTCTTCGCGCACACGGAACGACTGACCGTTGTCGATACCCGCCGGGACGGACACCTTGAGCGTCTTCGTGTGGCGCACCTTTCCCTTGCCCTTGCAGGTCTGGCACGGATCCTTGATGATCTTGCCTGCACC
>CALCJW010000167.1:0-3624 GCA_937967235.1 uncultured Clostridia bacterium | reverse complement strand
GGCAGGCGGCGCGGGAGCTGGTAAAGGCATATATCCACGGCGTGGAGAGCGCCGCGCTGGACGACGTGTTCGAGCTGCTGGCATGGAATCAGGGCATCGGCTTTTTCAGCAGCGAGATCGGCCCCTCGGCGCTGTTTCAGGCGTACAAGCTCATTAAAAACGGTGAGAAGCAGGGCAAGTCCCGGGAGGATGTCTGCAGTGCGCTGCGCGAGAAATTTGGGGAGAAGAACCCGGAGATGCAGGTCCTGAACTAAAAAGCAGAAGGAGACGAACGACAATGGATAACATAAGATTTATGGCTCGGTGCTATAATAACCTCAGCAAACCGGGCAATTGCCAAGGAAAGGATAGATTAGGACCATGAGATCACGACGGGATAGCATTCTCATTTTATGTATTGTGCTTATTGCCGCCATACTTGCAGGCTGCGGCGCGGCCGAGCAGCGACCGGCATTGGAAAGGATCGAGTACACAAACCTGAACGACAGCGGATCAAGGGAGCTTTTGCAGGAGCTGCTCTCCGACACAGGCGTGTCGGACGGTCGTATTCAGAGCTTTTTCCGCCGTGTGGACCGCTTTAATGACAGCGTGAAGCAGGAATGGCTTACGGATGGCTTTGAGGAAGCGGAGCTGCTGTATACGAAATACGACCCTTATACCATGCAGGACGAATGGACGGCGAAGAACGGGACGTTTCCGGGCTATAACTGCCGGATCACCGCCATGAGCCTGTTTGGGGACTTCCTCTCCGTGAGCGCAGACTCTCAAATCAATGCCGGTGAAGATGTGCTGTTTGTGGACGAGGAGACGCTGAAAACAGATCCCTCTGCGTTGGGAGGAAGCAGCCTTGCGGATTTCCGCGCACTGTATTCCTCTATGAAGGCGAAGAATACCACGGAAATACCGCGCCATGTGCAAACTGTACAAGAAGAATGGGCATCCCGCGGCGTTGCCTTTCGGGAGAATGAACGGATCCGCCTCATCACTGTATTCTTCCACGATAAGCCGACCGAGGAGGAATCTCTGCTGTTTGTCGGGCATGTTGGCGTACTTTTGACGGCGGAGGACGGGACGCTGTACTTTGTAGAAAAGGTTGCCTTTCAGGAGCCGTACCGGATGCTGCGCTTTGCCGACCGAACGGCACTGAGCGATTACCTTATGGGGAAATATGACACCTCATGGGGACAGGATACGGCGAGCCCTTTTATCATGGAGAACGACAAGCTTATGGACGGCTGGCGTCCAAACCCGGATAGCAGAAGCTCCGCGCTCGGCTAAGGACTGCGCGTTGCTGCCAATATAAGAAATCCCCGACTCCGATCGGGGATTTCTTATATTATCCTCCGCTGAAGCGGTGGAGAAAACCAGATAAAGCGTATCAACGCTGCAAAGTGACTTCAAATCATAGAATGTTAATTTGCGTTGCTTGCCGCAATGGCCCTGTTTCTGCTAAACTATGCATGAAACCTTTAGAGGAAGGAGGTGTTTCCGTGCTTCATGAAAATCTTCGGTTGAAGCGAAAGGAGCGGGGTCTTTCGCAGGAGGAATTGGCATCACGCCTTCATGTTGTCAGACAGACCATTTCAAAATGGGAAAAAGGAATGTCTGTTCCTGATTCTGAACAGTTGATAAAAATTGCCGTCATTCTCGAAACGACCGTAAGCGAGCTTCTTGGAACCAAAGTGGAAAACGAAGAGGAACCAGACCGGTTGGCAAAAGAACTGTCCCGCATCAACACGCAGCTTGCCATCAGAAACCATCGGATGCGGCATGTGCTGAAAATCATCGCTGTTGCTCTGCTCGTGTTTATAGCTTTGATTTTTGCAATTATGGCGTTGAATTATGCGCCAATGTCGCAATCGAAATACACAAAGAGGGATGCTGCCCTGTTGCTTCCAAACAGGACAGATGTAATTTCAGTGAGCATTTCTTGTGATGATGAAAGAGAAACGATCACTGATAAAAGAGAAATAGACGATCTGTTCGCCAACTTATCAACAGTGCGTATTAAGTCGGGCGAAAGCTATAATGACGCTCCAATGACAGACAAGTTTATAAAGATTATCTTTGAGGTTTCCGACGGGCTGAGCGGATGTGTTGTCTACGTCTTTGAGGATGAGAACGGATTCTTTATAGAACAACCCTATAATGGAATCTTTTCAATAGAAGAAAAACAATACACCGAAATCTTTGGAACCCTTTTTTAGCGGTGCAGCCACCAAGCTATGAAAAAGGAGTGCCTATTTGAGCACTCCTTTGCTCTGTTGGAACAGTGGGAAGCTGTCATTTTTAGTTTGCTTCTTTATTATATACAATCATTGGCGTTCAGCTTTTCAAATTCCACGTAGGTTACGGCAAAGGCACAGACCTGCCGTGTGCAGCCGGGGGTGTTGTCCTTGGGATAGAGATGTGGTTATTTCTCTCTAAAGAGCGAAACAGAGTTTAATAAAATCGATATTCCTACACATACCCACAGAGCCTTGCTCATGGTTGGCATGATATCCATCAAGCCTCCCCAATCTTCATTTAGCACACGCATCGCTCCGTCTGAATAAAAGGAACATACGGTCAATGCAGTGAAAGAAATAGCTCCGAATCTAAACCATTTTTCATTCTTACTTTTAAAAGAGCAAATCAAATTAAATCCTGTAAAAATGATCGCAGAAATTCCGAAAAACAGCCACATATATTGTCTCCTTAAATTCTCTTACCCTGCACCCCTATGAGGCAAGGCTCGCAATCGTGTTGCCTGCGGACAGGAACTGCCGATGAGAGGATCGTTCGCAGCCTCTTTATCGGTTCTCTGCCAGATATTCCTCCGCGTAGTGGACAGCCACCGCGCCGTCCGATACGGCGGTGACCACTTGCCGCAGCGCCTTGGTGCGTACGTCGCCAGCGGCAAACACGCCGGGGAGATTCGTGCGGGTGGATTCGTCTGCCACGATATAGCCGGACCTGTCCAGCGCCAGCTCGCCTCGGAACAGCTCCGTCGCCGGGGCGCGTCCCACGCTGATGAACACGCCGTCGCAGGCAAGGTCGCGCTCCGCGCCGGTGTTGACATCCTTCAAACGAAGCCCTGTCAGGCGGCTTTCGTGCAGCAGCGCGGAAACGGTGCTGTTCCAGCAGAACTCCACGTTGGGTGCGCTCATCAGCGGCGCATGGTATACCTTGGTAGCCCGCAGGCTGTCCCGGCGGTGGATGAGATAGACCTTTTTTGCGATGCGGGACAGGGTCAGGGCGTCCGCCGCAGCAGAGTTGCCGCCGCCCACCACAGCCACGGTCTTTCCCCGGTAAAAGGCGCCGTCACAGGCGGCGCAGTAGTGAACGCCTTTGCCGATAAGCGTTTCCTCGCCGGGAACGCCCAAGGAACGGGGCGACGCGCCGGTGGCGATGACCACCGTGCGCCCTTGAAAAACACCCTCGCTGGTCTCCAGCGTCTTGATTCTCCCGGAAAGGCTGGCCTTGTACACCTCCGCCAGCTCCGTCACCGCGCCGAAGCGCTCGGCGCTCCGCTGCATTTTTTCGCCCAGCGTAAAGCCGTCGATGCCGTCCTCAAAGCCGGGATAGTTGTCGATCTGCTCCGTCAGCGCCATCTGCCCGCCGGCGGAGAGCTTTTCCAGTACC
>CALCJW010000166.1:0-4621 GCA_937967235.1 uncultured Clostridia bacterium | reverse complement strand
ACCGAACGCTTGACATTGCCGGGAAAAGCCGCTCCAGACGCGCCTTTTGCAAGGCTTCGTGCCGGTCCAGTATGGCGGCAAACAGCCCGAGCAGCAGCGCAAGGCAGAGAACGATCAGAAGAGCATGTTTCATGCAGAAATTCCTATCATATAAGTATGTAGTGTAATTATAACTACAACATTATAATATACTAAAACCTCTTCTGTCAAGGTAAACTAACAGAAGAGGTGACGCATATGAAAGAGGAAATCCGGATCACAAAAAAATCGGCCAAGAAAGCGGACGACGGCTACAAAATTGTCTCCGTGCGGATGAAAGACGAGCTGCTGGAGCGGCTTGAGGCGCTTTCCGCGCAGACGAATCGCTCACGCAACGAGCTCATCAACCTGCTTCTGAACGCCGCCATCGACATTGTGCGTGTCGAGGAAGAATAAAGCCTGCCAGATTTGCGTAGGCACATCGTCCCGTTGTGAAGTTACGAATTTGCCGGAGATTTCCGTCAAAATGGTGCGTTCTGCCGGGTCGATGTGGGCATCGACCCCTACGAGCCTCCCGGAAAAATGCAGAAACATCGCAGGGGCGGACGCGGCTTCCGTCCATGCGAAAACGACGAAAATGAAAATCCGTCAGGAATCCCCTGACGGATTGTTTCTTATTGCAGGTTCAGAAGCTTTTCTCCGGCCTTATACACATCGCCTGCGCCGACGGTGAGGATGATGTCGCCGGGCTGCGCGATGGAGGCAAGGAAGTCGGTCAGCTGCGGAAGGCCCGGGCAATAGACGCTGCCGGGAATCTGGTCGGCAAGGTCCTTGGAACTCACGCCGACGGCGTTCGATTCGCGCGCAGCATAGATATCGGTCAGCACCGCGAGGTCGACCGCCGAGAGTTCTCGCACGAAATCGGAGAACAGTGCCTTCGTTCTCGAGTACGTGTGCGGCTGGAACGCGCAGATCACGCGCTTATAGCCCATCAGACGCACGGCGCTCAGAAGCGCATGGAGCTCTGCCGGATGGTGGGAATAATCGTCGTAGACGTCCGCACCATGGTAGCTGCCCTTGAACTCAAGTCTGCGGCCTGCGCCGCGGAACTCGGCCAGCGCCTTTTCGGTCGCCTCCGCCGGAATATCGAATCTCCACGCGACCGCGCACGCAGCCAGAGCGTTCATCGCATTGTGCCGCCCCAGCACGCCGAGTTCCAGATGGCAGTAGTGCTTCCCGCCGCAAATGACGTCGAAGCTCCGATAGTCGCTGCTGAAATGCTCGCCGTACACGTCGTTTTGGGAGTCGATGCCAAAGCTGGTATAGGAAATGCCCTCGAGCGCGTCGCGGGTATTTTTGTCATCGCCGTTGGCAACGATCAGACCGTCTTCCGGTACAAGGCTGACAAATTTCCGGAACGACTGCTCGATATCCGCAAGGTCCTTGAAGAAGTCCAGATGGTCCGCATCGATGTCCAGAACGACCGCCGTTGTCGGGAAGAAGTTCAAAAACGAGTTGCAGTATTCGCAGCTCTCGAGAATGATTGTGTCCCCCTGCCCCACGCGGTGCCCCGCGCCAAGAAGCGGCAGAGAGCCTCCGATCATGACCGTCGGGTCGCGGCCGGCTTCCATGAAGATATGCGTGAGCATGGAGGTCGTTGTGGTCTTGCCGTGCGTGCCGGAGACGCAGATGGCGTGCCGGTAGGCCCGCATGATATAGCCCCAAGCCTGCGCGCGCTCGAAAATCGGAATGCCCGCCGCGCGCGCCGCCGCAATTTCAGGGTTGTCGTTGTTGGCCGCCGCCGTGCGGATGACGCAGTCCGCGCCCGCGATATTCTCCGCCCGATGGCCAATGGCAACGTCGATGCCCTTGCTGATTAACTCATCCGTCGAAACCGACGCGTTCATATCCGAGCCTGAAATCTGCATACCCATGCTGCGCAGCACGAGCCCAAGCGGGCGCATGGATACACCGCCGATGCCGACTAAGTGCGCGTGACAGCCGGGTTTTAAATAATCCCGAATCTGAAAAGAAGCGTTCTCCATCTGGATCCCTCCGAAAACGCAAAGATTTTGCTTGCAAACTGCCGCGCGCATCCGTATGATAAGAAAAGACGTGATGCTTGCGGCAAATCGCTGAACTAGATTATTATAACCTGTATTTTCCCATAACACAAGCGAAAAATACCAAAAACGGCGGGAGGCGAAAAAAATGCGGCCGGATCTCATTTTAAAAACGCTCGAAGACGCGGGCTTTGCGGCCTGCTTTGTGGGCGGGTGCGTGCGCGACACGCTTCTCGGAAGGCCGGTCCACGACTGGGACGTTACGACCTCTGCCCTGCCCGAGGAAATCATGGCGCTCTTTCCGCGCTGCATCCCGACGGGAATCAAACACGGGACCGTCACCGTTTTGCTGGACGAAGAAAGCTTCGAGGTCACGACTTTCCGCCGAGACGGCGCGTATCACGACGGGCGGCACCCGGACGGCGTGGTGTTTGTGCCGAATCTGACCGAAGATCTCGCCCGCCGCGATTTTACCATCAACGCGATGGCCATGCACCTGGACGGAAGCATTACCGACTGCTTTGATGGCAAAGCCGACCTGAAGCGCGGAATCATCCGCTGTGTGGAGGACCCGGAACGCCGGTTCCGGGAGGATGCGCTGCGGATGCTCAGAGCCTTGCGCTTTTCCGCGCAGCTGGGCTTTTCGATCGAAGAACATACCGCCCGCGCCATCCGGGAAAATGCCGGCCTCTGCCGC
The DNA here is from genome assembly GCA_937967235.1 of uncultured Clostridia bacterium. Taxonomy (GTDB): domain Bacteria; phylum Bacillota; class Clostridia; order Oscillospirales; family Oscillospiraceae; genus CAG-170. Next base: position 1,882 of record CALCJW010000166.1, on the reverse strand, counting down.
CTACTCTCCCGGGAGCGTGTGTGTGCGGAGGGGGAAAAAACGCTGCTGTCTCCCCTGCCTCAGACGCTTTCCGTCATGCTCCGCGAGGGGCTGCTTTCAGCCTGCGGGATCGCGGGAGATTACGATCTGCAGGCGCTCAGGACCGTTCCCGCGGAACCAGATGTGCGCTGGGCAATGCTGAAGGTTTTGATTCCCAAGCTTGATATGCAGCAGTTCCGCCTGCCGTCCAGACGTGTGCAGCTGGCCGAGACTGCCGCCGCAGCCTACCGGCCTTCTTATACAAGGGAAGCTCTCAAGGAGCTGATTGCAGCTTCCGGGGAAGACGCCGCGCGCGTGTGCGCAAAGCTCTCCGCTCAGGAGGCGCTTCTGGAGGAAATTCTGCAAAGCGGCGAATGCGTCAGCCTGCGCGGCCTTGCCGTAAACGGCCGGGACTTTCCGGCGCTGCATGGAAAGGCTGCGGGAGACATGCTGCGAAGGCTTCTCGATTATGTGCTTTTGCATCCGGAAAAAAACAACCGCCAGACGCTGCTGCGTCTGGCGGAAGAATGGTCGGGTAATTCAGATGCGGACGGTCACAAAGACGTAGGCGATGTAAAGTGCCAGCAGAAGGATACCCTGTAGCTTTGTAAAGCGCTTGTGCAGAAGCGTCGGAATGACGGCAATGGCCGCAACCAGCGCGCACATCGGCATATCGAGATACACCGTCTGCTGCACGGACTGCTCGGCAATGTGGAGCCCGTCGCCGGAAATCAGCGCGCACAGCGGCAGAATGATCGTGATATCGATGATATTCGCGCCGAGAATGTTGCCGACCGACATCGACGACTGCTTTTTGACGATCGCCGTGATGGCCGTCACAAGCTCGGGAAGCGAGGTTCCGATGGCGACCATCGTAACCGCGATGATGCGCTCAGATACGCCGAGCAGCTGGGCAAGAACCGTTCCGTTGTCAACAAGCAGATTCGAGCCCACTACAAGACATGCCGCCCCGACGGCAAACAGCACAAGGTTTTTCAGGAGCGCCTTACGGCTCTTATCCACCACAGCGGCTCCATCAGTGTGTTCCTCAGCGGAAAGTTTTTTCGCGCTGCGGATGTTTTCGATGATGAATGCCACGAACAGTGCCAGCACGATCAGACTCTCCGGCAGACTCAGCACGCCGTCGCGGCACAAAAGCCAGAGCACGAGCGTACTCACGACCATCAAAACGCCCTTTACGGCAAATTGACTCATCCGGATGGCGACGGGCAGGAAAATGAGCGAAATGGCCATGATCATGCCGGTATTTGCCGTTACAGAGCCGATGGCGTTGCCGATTGCCATATCGGTACTGCCCTCTGCCGCGGCCATCGTCGAGACGATGATCTCCGGCAGTGTCGTCGCCATGGACACGACCGTCGCACCAATCAGAAACTGCGGCAGGCCCGAGGCCTCGGCCATCCACGTAGCCGCGTCGACGAACCAGTCACCGCCCTTGACAATCAATGCCAGCCCAAGCAGAAACAGCAAGATCGTGATAATGAGTGATGATGACATAAGAATTCCTCCCTGTATTTCGCAGAAGGACGAAAAAAAGACCTTCTGCACACGATGTGCAAAAAGTCTCGTTCCTGTTTCCAGGCGCAAGGCCACCGGAAAACCGGGCGATTGTTGGCCGTGCGATTGTAACTACTCCCTCTCAGCAGAGTCTAGTATAGAGGATTTCGTCCCCTTCGTCAAGCGGAAACATGCCGGATTTGGGCAAATCGGGAAAAGTGACCGAAAAATCCTGCGTGGGCGAAAAGTCGCTGTTGACATTTGCCCCCCACTTCTGCTATAATACTTGCGCACGGAGGCTTAGCTCAGCTGGTTAGAGCGCCTGCTTCACACGCAGGAGGTCGAT
>CALCJW010000165.1:0-4069 GCA_937967235.1 uncultured Clostridia bacterium | reverse complement strand
GAATCCGGGAACACCATGGAGATCATGGGTGCGCGACAGCGTCTGTGCAAGTTCGCTGCGGGGTTCCACCCTGGCCGGCATGGAGCGGTACATATTCTGCTCGATGGAGTCCAGCGTAAGGCCGCGGCCGAGCAAGTCCAGAAAGTCATGCTCTGACAATGACAGCAGCGCCAGCAGGTCGTAGTAGACATCGTGCCGCTGTTCCAGCGGGGCCATATATTCCTGCCTTGGCTCCTTGGGTGCTGCCTGCGGGAACATCTGGAGATTGCTCTTTTCCAGTTCTTCAAATGCTTTTTTATTGGAAATCCCGCGAATTTTGGCATACAGCGATACGCTGTTTCCGTGTTCTCCGCACCGCTGGCAGAAGAACCTGTTTTTTTCGGTGTTCAGATAAAGATGCGGATTCTTCGTCCGTCCCAGGCAGAAAGGGCAGAACGCCTTGACTTCATACCGTCCTGCCTGTCCATCGGCGATGCGGACGCCCGCACGGCGCGCAGCATCGAGAATCGGGACGGTTTTGTATTCTGGAGTCATCCGCTCACCCGGCCTTGGGCAGGTTCATTGGTGTATTTTTCGCTTGCACTTTAAGCGGCTGATCCGCCACTTTTTTGGAAATCAGTGCCTGACCGGAGGGACGTGGAATATGGTCGACACTCTCCGAGTCATCAATGAATACCGGATAGCAGCGCCCTGTCAGACGCTTCAGCAGCTCCACAACTTCCAAACCTGCCAGAATCTTTTCCGAGCGGGAAAGACACTGATAGCTCGTTCCCCGGTAACGGAATTTCCAAGCCGGCACAAGCTCACCTGTTTTTTTCACCACATCATAGAGCTGGAATTCCACGTTCGGCGTGTGAAGCGCTTTGAAAAGCAGTTCATTTCGTACAGACGCGTAATCCACTACAGCGGAAATCCGCGCATTCACATCGTTGAGCTGGCTTTGGAGGATGTCGCGCTGTGAAGCGACATTTTGATTGGGCGTATTGCTTTCTTGGGAGAGCTGCTCCTGTACGGCGGCTTTGGCTGTGACCTCCTTTCTCAGCTCGGAAAGCCTTTCTTCTTCTGCCGACGTCAGATTTCCGCAGGAGAGCAATACGTCAATCGTCTGGCGGCGTGAACTGATCTTTTCCAGCTCCGCCGTATAGTCCGCCTGCTCCTGTGCGGCCTTCTGTGCTGCTTTTTCTTCTTCTCTGTAAAGCTGCTCAACCTCTTTTTGAATCTCGGCCATATCGCTGTTTTTCCAATCCTCAAAGGTCCTGCGGCTTTGTGTTTCCAGCGCAAGAAGCTCCTGCTGCTTGAGTTTTATTCCGCCGCCCTGTTCCTTGCACTCTGCGAGAGCGCTTTTCAAGCCTACTTCACAATCGAGAATTCCGTCCTCTTTCACCGGTCTGCGGCACTGCGGGCAGATGATGCCGGGCTTGAGCGCGGTCATAAAAGCCGCCATCTGGTGATATCGGCTCCTCATAAAGGCCAGCGCTTTCTCTTGTGCTGCAATCTCTTGTGCGAATTTGCTCTCGAATGTTCTTCTCTCAGCTTCCGATAGCCTTGTGCGAAGCTCCGTTTCCCGGATCCGATAGGCGGCTGGATCAAATGCCAAGGGCTTTTCATTGAGCATCTCATCGTACCGCATGGTCAAGGAAGCGAGTTCCAGGCGCAGTGCGCCTTCGTCAATACCGGTTTTCTGTTTGGCTTCCAGCCCGGCAATCTGCTCTGAAAGAGCTTTGATTTCCATCTGAAGCGCCTGGATACGGTCTTGACACTCCTGATTTTGCTGTGCCAGCAGGTCGGATTGGCCATCCAGCGCCAGCATGGCGTCCGCAATCTCACGCTGTTCTGCGCGCAGATTGGACAGAGCCGCCTCTGGAGACAGGAAAGAGTAGCCCTCCAGCGCTTTCTGCGAGTCCCCGTTCAGCCTTTGAAGGACTTCCTCCTGTGAAACAGGAGGAAGGTTTCGCTCCAGAAGCCCCCGGCCTTTTTCCGCTAAAATCTCAACAAAATAAAGCGGATTGACGAGCGAAAGAAATTCATCCGCATCGCCAAACATGGCATTGAGGTCCTTTTGACGTATGGCGCTGCCATCCAGCGCCGCATCCACTTTGTCATTGATGCGCTGCCGGGAAAGGACATGACGGATTCCCGAGGCATCCACATATTCGAGTTCTACAGCAATGCGCTTTTTCCGCTCCTTATCGTTGTAAAAGCGGTCGAGCAGATGTCCGCCGAAAAAGCCCTGCCCAATCATGACCCAGGCGATCGCGTCCGCGATGGTCGTTTTGCCGGTATGGTTCCCGCCGCTGATCATCGTCAGATCGCCAAAGTGATACTCGGTTTCTTCCACATGTGATTTGAAGCGCGAAATTTTTAAGCGTGTGATCTTGAAATAAGCGACCTTATCCACTTGGCTGCCTCCCTTGTATCAGTTTACGCAGCGGATGCCACGCGGTAGCTTTCCAGTGTGTTGAACCGCCGGTTTGGATCATCTTTGCCTGGACGCTGGATGACTCTGAGATTGGTCAGTACGGTGCCGGCGCGCAGCGCCTCATCCGGTTTGTCACAGAAGACCGTAAATACGTCTCCGTTTTCACACTCGATGTCCATGATTGTCATGACGCCGCTCTTAAAGCGGTGCGGGACAGCTTTTCGAATCGTGTAGCGCGGCGTATCGGCAATGCTGATTTTGGGCTTTGCGGGACCGTTGGCCGTCGTCCCATTACCGGATGCGGCATTGCATTGTGAAGAGGTCTCGGACCTTTGCCGCTCCTGCTGCGAAGGCTTGGAACGACTTCCCGGCATAGGCTCTTTAAGTTTTGCAACGAAATCGTCGTGGAACTGATTCAGCCCCGGCATCTCCTTTTTGGCAATGACGGCTGTTTTTCCAAAGAACTCCACATCGACCCACGGTGTTCCCAGCTTGTATAGATAGCGGCCGATGCCCCACTGTGAAGCGGCTCGCTTCATGGCGTCCGAAAGGCCGCCCTTGACCGGTTCGTAATCCGTATTTTCTGCACCGTCTGTTTTTTCCATCCACTCGTGCCGTTCGTCATCAAAAATTTGGATGGTGCACAGTTGGGAAGGAATCGGGTTGCCGTCGCGGTCCGTGACGGTATGCCACTGGCGGAAGACGGGTTTCCAGTTCTGTGCCCCGACAACGGCATCCAGCCGGTTTTGAATCGCACGGGCGGTAACGTATGCGACCGCAAGGCCACGGGACTTGTCTTTGCTCACTGTCTGGATCTTCCACTCCACATCCTCGTGAGAGAAAGGCTCCGAAAGCTCTTGGTGAATTTGTTCCCAGGATTTTTTCATAAAACATTCGCCTCCTTTACCTGTGTTGGGGAGTTATAAAGTCGGCAAGCGTCCTGCCGTCTGGAATCAGGATATCGGATTCATAATAGCCCGGTGTTTTGTCTTTCAGATGCTCCAGAAGCTGGCGCATGGAATAGCCTGGCTTGTTGTATGTGGAATCAAACCAATCGTCATTGTTTGGCAGCTCCAGAAGGAAACGCGGCAGGCTGCTCAGACCGTGCTGAGATGAGACCTTGGGCAGTATGTTGCTGCCAACGCAAAGCCGGCCGTTCGTAACACAAACGTTTGAGAATGGATAATAAAACATCCGTGACTCCGGGCGGAGCCTTCCTCGTTCGGCGACGCCGATCCGCACCGACTGCACCCGCTGTCCCTCAAAAAATGAAAACTGGAAAATCAGATGGGGCAGTGGGAAATGTTCATAGCGCGTATTGAAATAAGTAATGTCGGCATATTCATCTGAAGATTCCACGGTCATCGTGATTTGGTGATTTGAGCTTTCGAAATAGCTGAGCGTCCCCGGCGGCAGCAGACCGGAGCATGCTGTCGGCGCCGGAGCGGATTCCTGAATCGCCTTGACAAAAGCGGAAAACTCTATTGTCTTTCTTCCAACCTGCGGCCCATCCATCCACGAGCAATCCACATAAGGACTTTTTGGGGACAGCGTAAAGGTAACTCGATTGCCACTCATGCAGCTTCCTCCCGTATTGTCACATCTGAATCCGTTCGCCGCGTCATGGCAAGGACGTTTTTCAACCGGGCC
>CALCJW010000164.1:0-25603 GCA_937967235.1 uncultured Clostridia bacterium | reverse complement strand
ATCCCGGTCTACCGGACGGACCTGCTCGGCGAGATCGCGGCAAGTTCCGACGGGAAAACTGTCACGATCACGTGGGAAACAGAAACCGCCGCCCGGGAGGAACCCTCCCAGACGGCAGATCATTACGAGTATGTCGGAAACGCGTCGTCCAAGGTTGTCCATCTCGCAACCTGCGGCAAGCTTCCGGGCGAAAACAACCGCGTCTATTTTGAAACGCTCGAGGAGGCCGTCGCCGCCGGATACCGCAAGCACGCAGGCTGCCTCAGAGATTAGGAGAATACTTCTTCCACGCACCGATGCACCAGATCGTGCCCTTTTTGCGTGGGGTGAATGCCGTCGTTTGAAATGAGCGTCGGGAACGCCGGGTCCTTGAGAAATTCCGGCCGGAGCTCCAGAAGCGGGCAGGAAAGCTCGCGCGCAAGGCGGCAGACGAGGTCATTATAATACTCCTGCCACCGGAAGATCCGGTCCGCATCCCCGAGCCACGAGAGGATGTTCTCCTTGCTCCTGCCCTGCGACACGTGGTTCAAAAACCGGTGGGCCTCCAGCGGCACGAGCGACGTCATCCAGAAGCTGCTGCCGGCCTGCCGGAGAAGCTTCACGAGCGCGCGGTAATTTTCCGCGAACGTCTCCGCTGCGATTTTGGGAAGGTGCGCCTCTTCGGGATGGTCGGATACGGCCTGCCAGTCAAAATCGCAGTCGTTGCCGCCGAAGGACAAAATAACCTGCGCGCCCTCGCACGCGTCCAGCCGCTTTTTCGCAATCGCGAGCACGGTGTCGCTGCAAGCGCCCATCTTCGCAAAATTGGAAACCACGATCCCCTTCTGCGCAAGCGCGTCAAAATTGTGTTCGCTGCAAAGATGGTACCGCCCGTCCTGATACGTTACGCCCTTGGCAATCGAGTCGCCGAAAATCACGAGCCGTTTTCCTTCCGCCATCGGTAAAGCCTCCTGTGTCGTTCTGCCAACAAGTTTACGGCAGCGGCGGCGAAAAGTCACCCGAAGCCGCGAAAAGCCGCTCCCCTTTGCCGGGTGAATCACTCTCCCAACGATAGAAAAAGGACTCTACCGGGAGCAGAGTCCTTGATTTTCAGGCATTTTTCGCGTGCCAGTTGCGTTTTACAGAACCTTCCGCTATAATAGCGTCAGAATTTCAAAGAGAGAAGAATGTCTATGCTATACTACCTCCTGCTGCTTCTGGCGGGCGCGCTGCAGGGCGTGATGGTCTCGCTCAACGGCCAGCTCGGAAACTACTATTCCCCGTTCGCCATCTGCTTTTTTGTGCACGGTATCGCGCTCATTTTGCTGCTCGCCTACCTTCTGGCAAAGAAAACGCCACTTGGCTTTAAAGGCGCGCCTTGGTACGTGTATCTCGTCGGCGCGCTTGGCATCGCGATCGTCGCGTCCACGAGCTGGTGCACGCTGCGGGTCGGCGCGAGCGTCTTTCTCGCGATCTCGACGGCGGGGCAGATCATCTCCTCGCAGCTCATCGATCAGTTTGGCTTTTTTGGCATGCCGGTACAGAAATTCAATCCGAAGCAGATTCCGGGCTATGTGCTGCTGGCCGCGGGCGTGGCGCTCGTGGTGACGGGCTGAGGAGGGGTAAGGATGTTTCTCTACTATCTGACGTCGTTTGTAAACGGCTTTATGAACTCCGTCAATAAAATGACAAACGTCAAGGCCGGTCAGTGCTTCGGCGCGGCGAAGGGCTCGCTCATCAACTACTTAGAGGCGACTTTTTTATCCCTCGCGCTCGTGTTCATGACGTCCGACCCCTCGGAGCTCGCCCCGTCGCACGTCTTTTCTGTCCCCGCGTGGGCGTATCTTGGCGCGATCTGCGGGCTTGTGGCGATGGTCCTCATCATCGTCGGGACGCTCCACACGCACGTGCTCGTCTCGTCCATTGTAGCGCTCGTCGGCAACCTCGGCATGGCGCTCGTGCTGGACTACGTGTTCTACGGCCTTTTCAGCTGGCAGCGCGTCGGCGGTATTCTCCTGATCCTGCTCGGCATCACCTGGATCGAGAAAATGAAGACTGCCGGAAAGGCCGCTGATTGACACTCCGGCATTCTCCTTTCGGCAATGCCTGGCCTCCGTTTTCTCCGTAGGGGGCGACGACTCTGTCGCCCCGCAAACCGCACATCCGAAACGCAAAAGCCTGCGGCGAAATCGGTGGTTCCTCAGGGCGGATAGAGCCGTTCGCCCCTACAAACTTTTGGGCACTTCCGGGAGGTTCGTAGGGGGCGATGCCCACATCTCCCCATTGGGCACCAACGAATTCGCCGAAAATTTTCGAAAAATCGGTCATATTTGCCGGGACGATGTGGGCATCGTCCCCTACGCAAAACTGCGGCATTTTACGTCCACTTACCCTTAATCAAAACCCGCGTCGGAATCCTACTTCCGGCGCGGGCTTGTTCTATCGTTCTGTGCCGAGGAAGAAGACGGAGACCACGCCGGGGCCGGTGTGAGATCCGATGACGGGGCCGACGTAGTTGATAATGATATCCTGGATCGCCGAGCGCTCGCGGATGTAGTCGGCGACGAATTTCGCGTCGTCGTAGCAGTCGCCGTGGCAGATGAACATCGTCTGAGACGGAAGGTCGGTCGAGGTCGTGAGCGCCTTTTCGGCAAGCGCAATGAGGGAGGCTTTGCGGCCTCTGGCCTTCGTGACGTTCGCGAGATGACCGTCGTTATCCATGTGCATGACGGGCTTGATCTGCATGACCGTACCTAAGACCGCCGTCGTTGCAGAAATTCTGCCGCCGCGCTTTAAATACATCAGATCGTCCACCGTGAACCAGTGGCAAAGATGCAGCTTGATCTCCTCTAAGTAGTCGCGCACCTGCTCGATCGTCTTGCCCGCCTGCTGCTCGAGCGCGCCGAGGTAGACGTAGAGTCCCTGACCAAGCGACGCGCACAGGCTGTCGACGGTCAAAATTTTACGCTCGGGATATTCTTCGCGCAGATCGTCGGCGGCAATGCAGCCGGACTGATAGGTCGTGCTGAGGCCCGAGGAGAAGCCGATGAAGAGAATGTCGAGCCCCGCCTGCAGCGTCTTTTCCATCGCCTCGCGGAAACTTTCGGGGTTCACGGCGCTGGTGGACGCTTCCTCGCCCTGCCGGATGCGCTCAAAAAAGTCGTGGAAGCCGATTTCGCGGCCGTCTAAGTAATTGGCGTATGTCTGGCCGCCGATGGTAAAGTGCAGCGGCAGCACCTGAAGATCTAACTTATCTGCCAGCTCCTGCGGCAGATCGCAGGACGAGTCGGTGATAATCTGAAAGGTTTTCATCGTGGTACCTCCTGTTGTTCTTTTCGCATTATACAATAGATTCCGTATAAATGCTATCCCCCGTTTTCGTTTTTTGCTCGACCGGCTCTTCCCCCATCTCTCCCGGAGCTTCCAAAAAGTGAAGGATTCCTTAAATTTTTCCGGGGACTTAACGGGGACCTCAAAATGTGGTATGATGAGAAAAAATGAAAAGCAGGAGAATCCCATGCCAAACGATCTGCCGACCGACCGCCTGCCGACCATGGCGGAAACCCGCGCGATGCACGAGCAGGCTGTGCGCGCGAGAAAGAAAAAGCGCCTGCAAAAGACGCTCGTGACCATCGCCGTCACGCTGCTCGTAATCACGCTTCTTGCCGCGCTGGCGCTTTTTGTCCGCGCAAAGCTGCAAGCGCTCGATAAGCCCCTCGACGCAAAGACAAATCAGACCGCGCAGACCCAGCCGCAGGAACCCTCGATTGAGCCAGACTCACAGGCGCCCGAGCAGCCCGAGCCAGAAACGCCGGCGGCCGAACCGGAGACGGATACACTGCCCGAATCGGAAACCGAACCCACGCAGGATGCACCCGAGCAGCCCGAATCGGGAGAAACTCCCGCCCCCGAGGCGTCCAGTGAAAAGACGTATGCGCCTGCCGAAGTAACGGAAAACACAAAAACGCTCGATCTGGAGCTTTACAGCGAAAACGCGCTGCTCATCGACCTGGAGTCGAACGCCGTCTTAGTCCAGAAAAACGCCGACGCGCGCATCTACCCCGCCTCGATGACAAAGGTCATGACTGTCCTCGTTGCCGCGGAGCACATTGAAAACTGGGACGAAACGTTCACCATGACGCAATCGATCATTGACCCGCTGTTTCTGGCCGACGCGAGCATGGCGGGCTTTGTCCATGGGGAAGCGGTCCCCATGACGGAGCTTCTCTACGGCGCGGTCCTCCCCTCTGGCGCAGAGGCGACGGAGGCTCTCGCCATCGTCACGGCGGGCTCGGAGGAGGCGTTTGCAGCGCTTATGAACGAAAAGGCGCAGGAATTGGGCCTGCAAGATACCCACTTTGTCGACGCCAGCGGCCTTCACGACGAGAACCACTACACAACGCTCTCCGATATGGCGATCATCATGCAGGCCGCGCTCGACAATCCCCATTGCCGGGAGGTCCTCACATCGGTGAACCACACGTCCCCGGCGACCGAGCAGAACCCCTCGGGCGTTGCGATGACGAACCGGTTTTTGTACCGCATCCGCCCGCAGCAGACCGGAAACGTCGACATTCAGGCCGCCAAAACCGGCTACACGGCGCAGGCCATGAACTGCTGTGTGAGCTACGGCATTATGGAAAATGGCCGCGCAGCCATCTGCGTCACGGCGCACGCATGGACCGGCGACTACTGCATCGCGGACCACCTCGCGCTCTACGGAACCTACTGCGGCACTTAACTGTCACAAAAGCGGGGACTTTTGCGCCTATGAGAAAAGGGAGACGATCGTTTTGAAAACTGTCTGGGGAGAACAATTACATCCCGAATCTGTGTTGCAGGAATATCCACGCCCGCAGCTGGTGCGGGGCAGCTACGAAAATTTAAACGGTCTCTGGGACTATGCCATCACGAAAACAGACGCAAGGCCGGACACCTGGGACGGCAAAATTCTCGTTCCGTTTTCGCCGGAAGCAGAGCTCTCGGGCGTCAATCGAACGCTCCACCCCGGGGAGATTCTCTGGTATCGCAGAACGCTGTCGGTCCCGGCGATCACGGCGGGGCAGCGGCTGCTTCTGCACATCGGCGCCTGCGACCAGCGGGCAAAAATCTTCTGCAACGGTCAGTATGTCTTGGAGCATATAGGTGGCTACACGGCCTTTTCCGCCGACCTCACGGCATTTCTGCATCCGGGTGAAAACGAGCTCATCGTGCAGGCGCGGGACGATTTGGAAACCTCCCAGCTCTCGCGCGGTAAGCAGAGCTTGAAGCACGGCGGCATCTGGTACACCCCGCAAAGCGGCATCTGGCAGACCGTCTGGTGCGAATGGGTACCGGATAACCACGTCAAGGCCATCCGGTACACACCCGACCTCATCACAAACCAGCTGCTCTATCAGGTACAGGCGAAGCATCCCGCCGGGGCCATCGTCCGGCTCTCGCTGCATGGGGAAGCGGTTACGGAAAGCATAGCGGATGAAAAAGGCTTCGGCGCGCTGGACATTCCGCCGGAAAACCTTCGCCTCTGGTCGCCGGAATCGCCCACGCTCTACGATGTAGACGTAACGCTGGGAGAAGACCACGTCACAAGCTACGCCGCCATGCGATCAATCGGCGTTGGGGAAGACGAAGACGGCGTTCCCCGGCTGCTTCTCAACGGCAGACCGTATTTCCAGAACGGCGTGCTCGATCAGGGGTACTTCCCGGACGGGCTCTATACCGCGCCGAGCGACGACGCCATGGTTTTCGATATCCAGCTCATGAAGGACATGGGCTTCAACATGCTCCGCAAGCACATCAAGATCGAGCCTCTGCGCTGGTATTATCACTGCGACCGCCTCGGCATGCTCGTCTGGCAGGACATGATAAACGGCGGCGGAAAATATAACCTTCTCACAATCTCCGCGCCCCTTATCACTGGTATCCACTGCAAGGACAACAACTATAAAAAGTTCTCCCGCACCGACGCGATGGCTCGCGCGAGCTACTATACTGAGCTCACCGAGATGATCGCCCAGCTCTACAGCTGCCCGTGCATCTGCGCGTGGGTCGCCTTCAACGAGGGCTGGGGGCAGTTCGACGCGGCAAACGCGGCGGCGTACATTCAAAAGCTCGATCACACCCGCATCATTGACCACGCCAGCGGCTGGCACGATCAGAAAATTGGGAAGCTTCAAAGCCTGCACGTCTACTTCCGCCCGTATCATTTTAAGCCCGACAAGCTTCATAGAGCCGTCGCGCTTACCGAGTTCGGCGGCTACACCCTCGCTGTCCCCGGCCACACGTGGGGCGAGAAGCGCTTCGGTTATAAGGGTTTCCGCGACAGCGCGTCTCTTGGCGAGGCTTTCCGCAAGCTCTATGAAACGCAGATCATCCCCGCGAAGGAACAGGGTCTGTGCGCCTGCGTGTATACGCAGCTGAGCGATGTGGAAGACGAGCTCAACGGCTTTGTGACCTACGACCGCAAAACCGTCAAGCTCCCAAAATCTCTTGTCCGCGAGATTTCCTTGCAGCTTCGCAAGTGAAACCATCTGAAACGCACAAAAGGAGGCCGTTCTATGATAAAAACCATCGGCATTGTCAGCCTCTCGCGCGGCATTCTCGGAGAAGACTTTCTCCACCACGAGCTGGACCTCGGCCTTGCACGATTGAAAGAATTCGGTGTTCGCGTCAAATTTCTCCCCCATGCCTTAGACGGTCTGGAATCACTCGCCGCGCACCCCGAGCACCGCGCGCAAGACTTGCTGGACGCGTTCCGCGACCCGGAGATCGACGCAATTCTCTGCGCCATCGGCGGAGACGACACGTACCGGCTCGCGCCGTATCTCTTCTCCAACGACGAGCTCAAAAACGCCGTGACAAAAAAGCCGTTCCTCGGCTTTTCCGACACGACGCTCAACCATTTTATGCTACACAAGGTGGGCCTTCCGACCTTCTATGGGCAGGCGTTTTTGCCCGATGTGTGCGAACTTGCACCGGAAATGCTTCCCTATACGAAGCGGTATTTTGAAGAGTTCTTAAAAACCGGAACCATCCGGGAGGTGCGCCCGAGTGAACTTTGGTATACCAGCCGCACGGACTTTTCCCCGGAAGCGCTCGGCACCGAGCTTCCGGCGCACAAAAACACGGGCTTTGAGCTTTTGCAGGGTCCCGCGCAGTTCGAGGGCGAAATTTTAGGAGGCTGCATCGACTCGATGTACGAGATGTTCTCCGGCTGGCGGTACGGGGACATGCCCGAGGTCTGCCGGAACTACGGCCTGTTCCCCTCGATGGATGACTGGCGCGGCAAAATTCTGCTTATGGAATCGTGCGAGGAGTATATGCCGCCCGAGACTTACAAAAAGGCGCTCGAAACCCTCCAGGAAACCGGCGTGTTTGACGCGGTCTCCGGCGTTCTCGTCGGAAAACCGATGGATGACATGTACCACGCGGAATACAAAAAGCTCCTTGTCAGCATCATTGCCAACAAAGAGCTTCCGATTTTGTGCAATATCAACGTCGGCCACGCACAGCCGCGCTGCATCCTGCCTTTCGGCGTTCCCGCCCATGTAGACGCGGATGCACAGGTCATTCGCTTCGGTTGACCGGCATGGTCTCCCCGTCCGGCAGTCCCTTGCTTTTGAGCAGGAACTTGCGGAACACTTCCCAGAGAACCGTCAGCACCTGCAAAGCCGCGCAGACAAGGAAGATGAGCGACACGTTTTCGAGCTCAAAGGAGAGATACAGACTGAGGCCTAACGTCCAGATGAGCGCCGACACGGACACGCCCTGCCACAAAATGCCCCACCAGAGGCTCGTAAAGACGATGCAGATGATCGAGCAGACCGGCAGCGCGTAGACAAAGAACATCCACGCCGGATACGGAACCTTGCAAATCATGAACATGCTGAAAAGGAGCGTCGCCACCGCCATCGTCAGCGCCAGCGACAGCAGCAAAATGAACATATGATAATGCGGCTTCGACTCCTTCGGCGGCTGGATCTCTCCGATGAGCGCACTGACGCTCACGCCGTAAAGGTCGGCGATCTGGCTGAGGATATACACATCCGGCAGGCTCTCGCCCCGCTCCCACTTGGAGACGGATTTGTCGGAATAATTGAGCTTTGTCGCAAGATCGAGCTGGGTGTCATGGTGCGCCTTGCGATAGGCCGCAATGTTTTTTGCGACGGTTTTGCGCAGAGTGGCTTCGTCGGTCTGCAATTTGGCACCTCCTGGTAATTATCATAAAAATCCCTTGATTTTCAAGGAATTCTACTGTGAGTAGAGTGGCTCTATCGTGCCGCGATAGTCCAAAGACGCGCCGGGAGGGTGACATTTTTGCAGCAATCTGCTAGAGTAAATCCCGGGAAGAGGAAATACCGTGTCACCTGTTCATCCGGCACAGTGTTTCTAGGGAAGCTCTGCTTCCAGCGGCAATTTGATTCAGCGCGAGATTTTGGCGTAAAGCAAGGTATGGAAGCGTAGAAATGCTTTCTGTATTTCAAGCCTTCAAACCGCAGCATTGAGGCAAAATATCCGCTGAAGCGAAGTGACGATGGATTCCGAGATTCCCAGTATACCATATTTTTTATTGACGTGCAAGAGCACGCAAGCATGCGCCTGGCATCCACACACCGTGCCGGGCGCATTTTTTGCGCGTTCTTGACGCTTGACGTTCTGAGGGAAAATTGTGTAGAATAGAGAAAACAAGAAGGAGGCGCGCTATGATCGACAAGGCCGCCATCGAGCAGCAGCTCGCGGAGCTGCCGCTTTTTCAATATGACTGGATCACGACCTCGGAGCTCGTGTTTTCCGAACGTGTACGCTATATCTGCCAGACGCAGTGTCCGATGTACAATACGACGTGGGCATGTCCCCCGGCGGTCGGCACGGTCGAGGAATGCAAGGCGCGCTGCCTTTCCTACCCGGAGGCGCTCATGATGACCTCCATTACCGAGGTCTCGGACATCGCAAATTTAGAAGAAACGCTCGCCACCCGAGGGCCCCACGAGGAGCTCACCCGGCAAGTGCGGGACATGATTGCCGCGCAGGGCGTGGAGACCCGCGCACTTTCCACCGAGGCCTGCGCCATCTGCCAGAAATGCGCCTACCCGGACGCGCCGTGCCGCCACCCGGACCGGATGTTCCCCTGTGTGGAGAGCCAGGGCATTCTGGTCACCGACCTTGCCGAAAAGCACGGTCTGGATTTTATGAACGGCAACATCGTCGTCTGGTTCTCGCTGATTCTATTTAAATAGGGGAATCCAGATGGGACAGCGCGTCAGAGAACGGCTCCCATGCGCCCTGCATTTCCGGCAGCGCGCAAAAGCGCTCTTCCTTGCCTCCCACGCCCGGAAGCGTCAGCGCGTAGGACCAGAGCGCCGGAGACGCGGCGTTCACCCGGCTTCCGTATTTTCCGTCCCCCACCAGCGGGCAGCCGCGCGAGGCAAACTGGACGCGGATCTGATGCGTCCGGCCGGTATAAAGCCGCACATGCACAAGACACCGCCCATTCGATTCCGCCAATACGCGGTAGGACAGCGACGCTTTTTTGACGCCCTTGCGCTCTTTGGAGACAACGAAGGTTTTGTTTTTGAACCGGTCGTGGAACAGCAGATCGTGAAGTTCCCCGGAATCCTCCTCCGGCCGCTTCGTGAGCACAGCCAGATATTCCTTTTGGAGTTTCCCCTCCTGAATCGCCTTTGAAAGCTTCGCCGCCATGCGCTCCGTTTTCGCGAAAACCATCACGCCGCCCACCGCCTGATCGAGCCGGTGCACGGGGTAAATACTGCACCCAAGCTGCCGCGAAAGAAGCGCCGGAAGATCGGTTTCTCCCTCTCCCTGCGCGCGCACACCGACAGGCTTGACGCAGAGCGCGAGCTCCGCTGTTTCCCGTATAATTTCGAGCATCCAACCGCCGCCTTTCCGGCTGTATTCTATCATAACTTCCGGCCGGCGCGCAACCGCGCCGGACAAGAAAGATGAGGAACCTGATTGTATGACCCCCAGAGACTATCAGCACAAGAACATGATACAGATTTTTCTGCACTTTTTTAAGCCCCACATGGGCCTTTTCATTTTAGACATGGTCTGCGCGCTCATTGTAGCGCTCGTAGATCTGGCCTACCCGCTTGTCTCGCGCTGGGCGATGTATGAGCTTCTGCCGCAAAACGCGTACCGGACGTTTTTTGCCGTGATGGGCGTGGTCGTGCTGGCCTATCTCGTACGCGCGTTTTTGTATTACATCATCACCTACTGGGGCCACACATTCGGCATCCGCGTCGAGGCTGACATCCGGGAAGCTCTCTTCTGCCACATGCAGGAGCTCGGCTTCGACTACTTTGACAAGAACCGCACCGGCCAGCTCATGAGCCGGCTCACGAGCGACCTTTTTGAAATCACCGAGCTTGCCCACCACGGCCCGGAAGACCTTTTCATCTCGTTCGTCACGATCGCCGGCGCGCTCATCATCATGTTCCGCACCGAGTGGCGGCTGGCGCTTGTCGTCTGCGTGATCCTGCCGGTCTTTCTTGTGACCGTTCTGCTGCGGCACAAACAGATGCGGAAGGCCTCGCGCAAGGTCAAGCAGCGCGTTGGGCACATCAATGCCGACATTGAGTCGAGCCTTTCCGGCATGCGCACGGCGAAGGCTTTTGCAAACGAAGCGCTCGAGCGCGAAAAATTCCGCCGCTCCAACGACGCATTCAAGGTCTCCAAAAAGAGCTTCCACCGCGAGATGGGTATTTTCATGGGCTCGATGGAGCTGTTCATGAGCCTTCTTTCCGTCGCAGTCGTCACGATGGGCGGCTACCTCATCATGAAAAACGAGCTCAATTACGCGGATCTTCTGATGTTCAGCCTCTACATCACGACCTTTGTAAACCCCATCCGCAAGCTTGCAAACTTCACCGAGCTTTTCGCCAACGGCACGGCAGGCCTTGAGCGCTTCACGCAGATCATGCGCACCGAGCCCACCTTGCAGGACGCGCCCGGTGCATTGGAGCTGACGCACGTCGAGGGCAAAATCGATCTGGAGCATGTCGGCTTTTCGTATGACGGCGATCTTGCGGTGCTTCACGATATCACGCTCCATGTCGCCCCTGGCCAGACCATCGCGATCGTCGGCCCCTCGGGCGGCGGCAAGTCGACGCTCTGCCAGCTCATCCCGCGCTTTTATGATGTCACGTCCGGCAAAATTCTCCTCGACGGACTCGATGTGCGCAGCCTCACACAGAGGAGCCTGCGCCGGAACATCGGCATCGTGCAGCAGGACGTGTTTCTGTTCGCCGATTCGATTCTGGAGAACATCCGCTACGGCAAGCCCGACGCGACGATGGATGAAATCGTGGAGGCCGCGAAGCGCGCAGAGATTTACGAGGACATTCTGGCCATGCCCGACGGCTTCGACACCTATGTCGGCGAGCGCGGAACGCTTCTTTCCGGCGGACAGAAGCAGCGCATTTCGATTGCGCGTATCTTCCTCAAAAATCCACCGGTCCTGATTCTCGACGAGGCGACGAGTGCGCTCGACTCTCTGACCGAAGCCAAAATCCAGCATGCGTTTGACGAGCTGGCAAAAGACCGCACGACACTCATCATCGCCCACCGCCTGTCCACCATCCGCGCAGCCAGCCGCATCCTCGTCGTCTCGGACGGCAAGATCGTCGAGTCCGGCACGCACGCGGAGCTCATGGCCAAGAGCGGCGTATACGCAAGGCTCTGCAAAACGCAAAATCTATTGGCTTGATTTTCGATTGTTTTCGCAATCCTCCGGGACTTTGCTAATTTCCCTGTGATGCGTAGGGGTCGATGCCCACATCGACTCGGCGGTAAAATCCGTTTTTTCGGAAATCTTCGGCGAATTCGAAACTGCCCTTGGGGCGATGTGGGCATCGCCCCCTACGAACCCGATTGGGGAACTCGTCAAAATATGTTGGAAGGGCGCGCCGTAAAGCGGCGCGCCCTTCTTGCTGCTCTGCGCTGTTTACTTTTCAAGATATCGCCGGAGAAGTGCGGCAATCTGCGCCCGGGTAAGGGACGTGAGCAGATTCAGGTTCTGATTCTCATCGCCCTTTAAAATTCCTTGTTCAACCGCCCAGCGCGCAGCCTCCTGCGCATACGCAGGAACTGTATCCGCGTCCGCGAAATCTTCCAGATTGGTATCTGTCGTCAGCTTCTGATTCTTTTTCTGCGCAAACCGGTACAGAAGCGTCACCATTTCCGCGCGCCCTACCGCTTTTTCCGTGTCAAACGTCAGCCCATCAAGAAGGCCATTGTCCTCGGACCACGCGAGCGCTTCGCCGTACCAGTTGGGGATTTTGCTCTCCGCTTTGGGTCGCCCGGCTAAATTATAGATGATCTGGAGCGCAGCGGGCCACGAAACAAGGCCATTCGGCTCCATTTTTCCGTCGCCAGTTCCGTTTAAGATCTCCTTCGCCGTGGCAAAACGCATATCGTCATAGTACCACGCACCCGCCGCAAGATCGGAAAACGGCAGGAGCTCTCCCGTAACCGTCACCGTGCAGGAAGAAGCCGCTTTCCCGCACTTCGCCGTGATCACCGCCGTTCCTTCGCCAAGGCCCACAACGCGCCCGCCATAGACGCTCGCCACCTCCGGCGCGCTCGATTCCCACGTAACGCTCTTGACTCCCGCGTCCTCCGGCAGGCACACCGTCTCCAGCGCCGCGGCATCTCCCGCTTGCAGTTCCAATTCCTCCTGCGAGAGCTGAATTTCCTCTACCGGAACCTGCGTCCACGGGTTTTCCGCCCGCGGGTCGGTCGGGTCCCAGCCGCAGTCGGCGGGCACAACATCCACTGCGCGCTCCGGCTTTCCGAGCGGGCCGGGGTCGTCGCCGTCGTAGATGGTCACGCGCGTTCCGGGCGCGCAATTGTCATAAATCCACTTTGCATCCGCCGTTTGCAGCCGCACGCAGCCAAGCGAGGCAACGCCGCCGAGCATATTGTACTCCTGCGCGAGCATCGTCGAGGGGTCGGGTGCGGTGTAGCAGATGGAGTGGAAGAGATAGTTTCCGAAAAACTGCGTTGAATACTGTCCGTATGTGCCGTCAAACATCAGGCACCATTCCTTTTTGACGCTCGTCACGCTGTAGCTTCCAAGCAGCGTCGCATGTCCCAGCCGCCCGGTCGAGCAGATCATCGCTTTGTAGGGAACCGTGTAGTTTCCCGCCTCGTCCTGTGTATACACCGTCACGGTGTTCATCTTCCGGTTCACCTTAATTTCATAGGGAAGCGAATTTGTATCAGCGGCAGACGCGCCCACCATGAGCGCCCCGCACATCATCACCATTGCCAGAAGCGCCGCCAGCGCGCTCTGCCATCTTTTCATATGTACTGTCCTCCATTTTCTGATAACGGTTATAGAATACTGCAAAAACCTCCCGAAGTCCAGAAAAAAGTACCCGCCGCGACGCAAAGCGGCGCTCTGCCCGCCCGCATTGGGCAAGCAAAGCGCCGCTGGTTCATTTGTGTATCAGAAAAGCGCGCTGAGCATCCACGCCAGCCCCACAAGACCGCCTCCCGCGAGGCTCCACACGAGTCTTGACGCAAGCTCCCCGCGCAGCCGCCCGCCCGGAAGATGCGCCGTGCTGTAGCCCTTTGCTGCCTGCTGCGCCTGCCGCAAAAGCTCGTCCTGCGTCACGTTGCAGCTGTCCTGCGCGTCCGGCCGCAGCAGAAAAATCGCCTGCTCGAAGAGCTTCTGATCGGGCGGACGCACCACGATCACCTGCCGGTTGATCCCTTTTACCATGGAACTTACCTCCTTTGCTTTGCAAAGAAAGTTTTTCCGGTTCCAGGGCAAATTATTCCTTCGCGGCGATTTTGTCAGAGCTCGAGCGTGTCGTCCTGGTCGATCCAGTCCTGCACCGGAACGATGGTAAAGTCCTGTTTGCTGTTTCGCACAACGACGCGTTTGATGCCCGCGTTGATGATCATGCGCCTGCACATCGAGCAGGACGTTGCATCCGGTAAAATTTCTCCCGACAGCGCATCGTGCCCAACTAAGTACAAATCCGCCCCAATGCATTCGTTCCGGGACGCGGAGATGATCGCGTTGGCCTCAGCGTGGACGCTCCGGCAAAGCTCATACCGCTCCCCGCGCGGCACCTGCATCTGCACGCGCACACATCTGCCAAGGTCCGAACAGTTTTTGCGGCCTCTTGGCGCGCCGTTGTAGCCCGTGGCGACGATCTCGTCGTTGCGGACAATGATCGCGCCGTACTGCCGCCTGAGACACGTCGAGCGCTCAAGCACCGTCTCGGCAATATCCAGATAGTAGTTCTCCTTTTCAATCCTTTGCACGCAAGTTCCCTCCTGCCAGCGTCTTTTTGTGTAGTATAGCATATCGCCCGCCCTTCCCGCAACCGATTTTCCTTGCCGCTTCGCCTGTTTTGTGCTATACTGGTCTGGAATTTACGGGAGGTGGTCATCGTGAAAAAACGGCGGGTTTTCTGCGCGCTTCTGGCGCTGGTGCTGTGCGTCTCGCTCTGCACGCCGATTCTGGCGGACGGAGACATTCTCTTTGTCGCCGTGAACGACTCGATCCCACTGACACTCTCCGCCCTTCCCTACGAGTCCTCCTCCGGCATTTACGTGCCGTATACGGCCTTTGACGCGTCGCCCGGTGGGGTCATTCCGGCCTACAACGCGCAGGCGCAGACGTTCGTTCTGTTTACAAGGCAGCGCCGTCTCGTCTTTGATCTTGCCGAAGGGACCGTCACTGATCAGGACGGCAACGTCAAAACCGTCTCGACAACGTTCCGCGGCGGCATGTTGTACGTGCCCCTTGTCTACTGCGCGTCATTCTTCGGCCTCAAGGTCACGCTTTTAAAAAGCGAAAGCGGCTACCCGATTCTCCGCTTTACGACCGGCAGCGAGGTGTACGACGACTCCTTGTTCGTCGAAAAGGCCGAGAGCCTCATCCGCTACCGCATCGAGCAGATGAACACGCCGGAGCCCGACCGAAATTCTTCAAGCGGCCAGACGGACACGCCGAAAAATCCCGAGCAGACCGCACAGCCCGAGCCCGAGCAGCCGCCCGCGACGGTCTATCTCGCGTTTACAAATGCCGGGACGATGGCGGAAAATGCTGCACTTCTGGAGGAGTATTCCCTTCGCGGGACCTTTTTCCTGACGGCCGCCGAAATTAACGCCGACCCTGCGCTCGTCCGCGCGCTCTATGCCGCGGGGCACATTCTGGGCGTCACGGTCCCAGAGGACTGCGAAACCGTCGCCGCCTCGCTTCTGGAGGCCAACGAAGCGCTCTGCCGCGCTCTCAATTTCAAGACGCTCTTCGCGCTCCTCCCCGCACGGCAGCAGGAAGGCATTGTGGACTTTGCCGTCCTCACGCGCCCGCAGGAGCCCTTTACCGCCGAGTTTGCCGCACAGCATTCGGAGACCGCGCAGCTTCTCGTCCTGTCCGAAAATGCTTCGCAGGCGCTCGCCACGCTCTATGCCGCAAATGCCAACATTGAGCTGCTTCGCGAAACAACGAAGCTTCCTTGACAGGAACCGTCTTCGTAGGGGGCGATGCCCACATCGACCCGGCGCATAAACCCGATTTTACGGGAATCTCCGGCGAATTCATAATTGCCCTTGGGGCGATGTAGGCATCGCCCCCTACGCAAAATCGCAAAGAAGCGCCCGCTGACGGCGGGCGCTCGTTTTATATCGCGCGAACCTCGATATGATAGCTGTTTAAACCGCAGGTCGCATATTCGACCTCGATCGAGTACGAGAGGTCAAAAATGCCGCCGTGCTCGTTCATAAGGACGGCAAGGCTCTTCGTCTGTACACGCAGCATCAGCGCGCCCGGCCCCGCCTCGTAGAGAGAATCGTCGATCCTCCCGAGCTCAAAGACCATCTCGGAGTTCACCTTGCCGACTCTCCGCAGTGTGACCTTTTTCTCCTCTTCGATTGTAAACGTCGTCACAACGCCCTCGAGGCCCGTCATCTGCGTCTCCACGTAGGAAAAGCGGATGTAGCCCGGCTCATAGCAGTAAGAGCCTTCGGTCACCAGCTGGATGCTCTCAGACTCCTCGCCCTCGAGCTGCTGTGTGCCGGTAATGGAAATCAGTGCCGATTGTACCATGCTATTCCTCCAATGCAAGCGCAATGAGATTGTCGATCAGCTCCGGGTACGCGATGCCGCTGGCCGCAAAGAGCCTCGGATACATCGAAATGGACGTAAAGCCCGGGATGGTATTGATCTCATTGAACACAACTTCCTGATCGTCCCGCCGGACAAAGAAGTCCACCCGCGCAAGGCCCCGGCACTCCATCGCCCGGTAGACCTTCACCGCCGTCTCGCGCACCTGTTCGGAAACGTCTTCGCCGATGCGCGCGGGCACATAGAAGCTCGCGCTGCTGGATAGATATTTTGCCTCGTAGTCGTAAAATTCCGCGCCCGCGTCAATTTCGCCGCAGACGGACGCGCAGGGACTCTCATTGCCAAGCACGGCCACCTCAATTTCCTGCCCGTCGATGAATTCCTCGACAAGCGCCTTATTGCCATAGCGGAGCGCATCCGTCACGGCCTGCTCGAGATCTTCGCGGCACTTCGCCTTGGAAATGCCGACCGACGAGCCGGTTCCGGCGGGCTTGACAAAGACCGGATAGGTGAACGCGGCCTCGATTTCATCCATACAGGCCTCTTGCTTCCGGCTCCAGCGCTGCTTCGGGATGACCTGCCAGTCCGCCTGCCGAACGCCCGCCTGCCGGATCAGAAGCTTTGTTATACTCTTGTCCATACACGCGCTCGAGGCCGCCACGCCGGAGCCCACAAAGGGCAGCCCTGCGATCTGCAAGAGCCCCTGCAAGGAGCCGTCTTCGCCGTTTTCTCCGTGGATGAGCGGAAAGACCACATCGATGCGCTCTCGCACCACGCAGTCGTTTTCAAAGCTCAAAAGCCCCTGACCGCGCACGGGCGAGAGCGCCGCCTTTCGGTTCAGCTCGCAGGTTTCCCACGCGCCGGACGGCAGCATCGAATAGTCCCTGCCGCCAAATAAGATCCATTCCCCGCTTCTTGTGATCCCGACGGGAAAGACATTATATTTCTCCTGATTGATGTTGTTCAGCACCGACTCCGCCGAGCGGAGCGAAACCTCGTGCTCCGGTGAAACGCCGCCGAACAAAATACAAACGCTAAGTTTTCTCAAGCTCAATCCTCATTTCCGGCGGCGTGCCGCCCTTGTCAACTGACGTTACCCTATCATATGCCAAAAGCATCAAGAACACAAGGACTTTTTTACACATAACCGTGATTTTAACAGTGGAAATTCCCATGCAATGTGTATATAATGAGAGTAGAACGCTACAGTTAGGAGGCGGGTTTATGCAGCTTGAATTGTCGAAGAAGGAGTTTCGCCGGCTTTTGGATCTGGTCTACATCGGAAACTGGATTCTCAACTCAACGCGCGGCGACGACCGGATCGCCGACTACGACCAGGTGGAATCCAAGCTTTTCGCCCTCTGCCGCGAAAACGGCATGCCTTCGCTCGTCGAGCGGTGGAACGGAGAAGATGTTCCCTCGCGCGCATTTTCCGACGGCGGCATCCACGAAGCAATTGCAGATTACGAAGACACGGTCTTCTATGAGATTCTGGCCGAGGAGCTGGCCCGGCGCGATATGGACTATCAGCCGGTATCCAACGAAAACTATGACGCGCTGGTCTCCCGGATGGACGACTACATCGCGGAGTTTGAGGCCCACGGGACCGATAATATCTCAATTCCCACAATGGACGAATAAGTAACAAGCCAGACGCAAAGCGTCTGGCTTTCGTTCTGCCCAGAATACCGCAGGACCCTCTTCAGAGCAGCTTCTCGCGGAGAATTCCGTTGTACGGGCCGTCTATGCAGGTACCGCATGGGAAGTAGCCCTGCGACTCGTACCACGCGTTCAGCCGCGTGTTATCATCCGCGCAATCGAGCCGCATAACCTCCATGCCGTGTGGTTTCGCAAGCTTCTCCGCTTCGCGCAAAATCGCTTTTCCCGCGCCGGAAGCGCCAATCGCCGTCACGAGATTGTGGACGTACCACGCCCGCCTCGAAGGCCGCCCGTTCCAGCGCTCGTCCTCCGGCAAAAGCACCACTGCGCCCAGGAGCGCACCGTTTTCACCCTCGAGCACAAAAAGAAGCCCGCGCCTTTGCATATCCGCATAGTCGTCCGGTGGATACGCGCTCAGATAATCCGTGTCGTTCCACTGGTGGATGCTAACCTCGTTCATCCATCGAACGCACGCGGCATAGAGCGCAAAAATTTCCTCCAGCGCATCTTGTCTTGCCAATCGAAGCTCCCACATACTGCCCCCTCCTGTTTTTTCCGATGATAGCAGAGTCTATCCAAAAATGCAAGCGTGACAAAAGCCCCCGTGCGCCAATCGCGACGCACGAGGGCTTGTTGTTATCGGCCCGGACACGGGCAGTCAGACGCGATCACGCCTTTGCTGCCTAATGCCCGCAGCCACCATGGCACGAGCCGTGCATGGAGCAATGGCCGCAGTCACATCCGCAGGAGTTCTTTCCGTCACGCTTCTGCCGGATCAGATACTTAATAATGGAGATTACAATTACGATTAAGAGGGAGGAGATCAGAATAGTTGCAAGGTTATCAAGAATCCAGCTTATCATAACGTTCACACTCCTTTGGGATGACACTGGGTAAGATAATCGCTGCTTAGACCTTCAGCTTGGTAGCTTCCTTGTAGGGCTTGACGAGCATGTAGACGATGAAGCCCAGGCAGATGACAGCCGCAATCAGACCAAGAACGTTGACGTTGCCGGTGAACAGACCGCCGAACTGGTTGATCATCAGCGCAACGATGTAAGCAAAGCCGCACTGATAGCCGATGGCAAACCACGTCCACTTCGCGTTGTTCATCTCGCGCTTGATGGCGCCGATGGCCGCGAAGCAAGGAGCGCACAGCAGGTTAAAGACCAGGAACGAGTAGCCGGTGATGCCGTTGAAGGCATTGCCGATGGCCTGATAGACCGAGCCGTCGCCGCCGCCGTAGAGGATGCCCATCGTGCCGACGATGTTCTCCTTTGCGACAAGACCGGTGATGGACGCGACAACTGCCTGCCAGTTGCCCCAGCCGAGCGGAGCGAAAATCCAGGCGATCGCGGAGCCGATGTGGCCGAGGATGGAGTAGTCGATCTCGCTCTCGTCGAGCATGCGGAACGCGCCGTCAACCCAGCCGAAGTAGGTGGTGAACCAGACAAAGATCGTGGAAAGAAGGATGATTGTACCGGCCTTCTTGATGAACGACCAGCCGCGCTCCCACATGCTGCGGAGCACATTGCCGAGGGTCGGCCAGTGGTAAGCCGGGAGCTCCATGACGAACGGAGCCGGCTCGCCGGAGAACATCTTGGTCTTCTTCAGCATGATGCCGGAAATGATGATCGCGGCCATGCCGATAAAGTACGCGGAGGTGGAGACCCATGCGCTGCCGCCAAACAGCGCGCCCGCGATCATCGCGATGAACGGAACCTTCGCGCCGCAGGGAATAAAGGTGGTGGTCATGATCGTCATACGACGGTCACGCTCGTTTTCGATCGTACGCGAGGCCATAACGCCCGGGATACCGCAGCCGGTGCCAATTAACATCGGGATGAAGGACTTACCGGAAAGGCCGAACTTGCGGAAGATACGGTCAAGAACGAAGGCGATACGGGCCATGTAGCCGCAGGCCTCGAGGAACGCGAGAAGCAGGAACAGAACGAGCATCTGCGGCACAAAGCCGAGCACCGCGCCGACACCGGCAACGATACCGTCAAGGATCAGGCCGCTCAGCCAGTCCGCCGCGCCGGCAGCTTCGAGGGCATTGCCAATGAGAACCGGAACGCCGGGGACCCAAACGCCATAATCAGCGGGGTCGGGCTCGTCAAAGCCGTTTTCTTCGAAGTAGCTCACAGCGTCGAGATAGGACATCTGCACAACGTCTTCGTTTTCTTCTTCGCTTGCGGGAACTTCGGAGTAGTAGACCGTCATATCGCTGATGGCGAGGGTTTCCTCGTCTTCAACCTCGATGGTTGCGGTCTCAGAATCGGGCGTAACCGCCTTCATGTCGGCCAGAGCTGCGTCAGCGTCGAAGTCTTCGGCTTCGGTGTCGAGCTCATAGTAGCCGCTGACAGCATCGCTTGCTGCTGCATATTCATCGGATGCGTCTGCATAAGCGGAAGAGCCGATGCCGAGCAGGTGCCAGCCGTCGCCGAACAGGCCGTCGTTTGCCCAGTCGGTCGCGGCCGAGCCAACGGTAACCATGGAGATGTAGTAAACCAGGAACATGACGACCGCGAAGATCGGAAGACCGAGCCAGCGGTTGGTGACGACCTTATCGATCTTATCAGAGGTGGACAGGCCGCCCACATTCTTTTTCTTGTAGCAGTTCTTGATGAGCTCTGCGATGTAGACGTAGCGCTCGTTGGTGATGATGGACTCGGCGTCGTCGTCGAGCTCCTTTTCCGCCGCCTTGATGTCCTGCTCGACATGCGCCATCACGTCGGCCGGAATCTTCAGCTGCTCAAGCACCTTGTCGTCGCGCTCGAAGACCTTGATGGCGAACCAGCGCTGCTGCTCTTCGGGCTTGTCGTGGACAACGGCCTCTTCGATGTGGGCAATCGCGTGCTCCACAGGGCCGGAGAAGGTGTGCATCGGGACAGTCTTGGTGCTCTTGGCAGCCTTGACGGCGGCCTCAGCCGCTTCCATGATGCCCGTGCCCTTCAGGGCGGAGATCTCAATGATCTCGCAGCCAAGCTCACGGCTGAGCTCTGCGGTGTTGATCTTGTCGCCGTTCTTGCGGACAACGTCCATCATGTTGATGGCGATGACAACCGGGATGCCAAGCTCGGTCAGCTGAGTCGTTAAGTACAGGTTACGCTCAAGGTTCGTGCCGTCGATGATGTTGAGGATGGCGTCGGGGCGCTCGGTGATCAGATAGTTACGGGCGACGACTTCCTCGAGGGTGTACGGGGAAAGGGAGTAGATGCCGGGAAGGTCCATGATGACGACGTCGTCATGCTTCTTGAGCTTACCTTCCTTCTTTTCGACCGTGACGCCCGGCCAGTTGCCGACGAACTGGTTCGAACCCGTCAGCGCGTTGAACAGCGTTGTTTTACCGCAGTTCGGGTTGCCCGCAAGGGCAATTTTAATTTGCTTTTCCATGTCACTTCTCCTCCTTGTTTCAGCGCTCTAATTAAAATTAGAGCCATCAAACAAGCATTCAAAAAAATTTAATTTCACAAAACCGGCGGAATTGCACAAGAATCTGTGTGTTGCATGCGCCGTCAGATTTTTCGTCAGGCAAGTAAAAGCCGCAGGCAATCCTTTCGGATTGGCGAGGATTTTTACGCAGCATGGCGGAAAAGCTGCAAGCAGGCAGCGCGCAGAGGCTTGGGCATTGCCGCCAAAAATTCACTCGACCACGATCATTTCGGTATCCGCTTTGCGGAGCGAAAGCTCGTAGCCGCGGACGGTGACCTCCATGGGGTCTCCGAGAGGCGCGACCTTACGGACGAACACTTCCGTGCCCTTCGTGATACCCATGTCCATGATGCGGCGCTTGACAGGACCTTCGCCCGTCAGCTTCACAACCTTGACGGTTTCGCCGATTTTGGCGTCTTTCAATGTTTTCATACCTCTGTCTCCTTTTCTAACGCCCAATCGGGCGCTTGATCGATTACACCATGATCCTGCGCGCCATTTCCTCGCTGATCGCGACGCGCGCCTCTTTGACCTTGACGATGACGTTGCCATTCAGGGAGGAGATGACAGTGACCGTGCCCCCGGCCACAAAGCCCAGATCCTCGAGGTGCTTTTTCACCTCCGGCGAGCCTCCGACCTTGTGAATCATCTGTTCTTCTCCGATATTTGCCAGTGTCAACGGCAGCATATCCAACACCTCGCTGTCCCGGTTAGCCACAACTAACCGCTGTTCTAAAAAACGATCCGGGTCTCTGCCCATGGCAAGCCACAGGTTAAGCTCCCCTAACCAGCCCATAGTTTAGCACCTCTAACCTCTGTTGTCAAGTCCTTTTTCCGCGTTTTTTCCTCGTTTTTTCCATCCCGTGTTCCCCGCTTGACTTTTGCCTACCCTCGCGGTATGATATCGGCAGAGAAAGTCCCGGTGGAGCTGTCTTTTTGCTCCGATGGTTAGTCTTGTCTAACCATCGGTTCGCAGCGAACGCACAGGAGGTTATTTTATGTATCAGATCACCCTTAAAATTGACGGCATGGCCTGCTCCATGTGTGAAAGCCATGTCTGCGACACCATCCGCAACCAGTTTCAGGTCAAAAAGGTCTCCGCATCCCATGCAAAGGGCGAGGCCGTGATCGTAAGCGAAACAGAAATTTCGGAGGCAGCACTCAAGGCAGCGCTCGACCCCACGGGCTATAAGCTGCTCGGCTATGCCTGCCAGCCATACGAAAAAAAGGGCGGGCTGTTCTCCATTTTTAAAAAGTAAAACCGTTTTCCGCAAGCGCCGGATGCAGGATTTCCTGTGTCCGGCCTTTTTTCTGCCCATTTTACAGTTTTACATTGATTTTACAAAACCTCGCTTTTCTATTTTACGCGCGGGCGGTATCCTGTTTGGCGTAAGGACAAGATATCCAAAGAAATAAAAACATGAAATGTAAGGAGATTTCAAATCATGAAAAAGTTGATCAGCATTGCACTCAGCGTATTGTGCGTCGCGGCCCTGTTCACCGGCTGCGCCAAGCAGGTTTCCGGTCAGGTCGCGACCGACGGCTCGACCTCGATGGAAAAGGTCATCGGCGCGCTCGGCGAGTCGTTTATGTCCGCAAACTCCGGCGTTACCTTCACCTACAACCCCACCGGCTCCGGCTCGGGCATCAAGGCCGTGCAGGAAGGCCGCTGCGACATCGGTCTTTCCAGCCGCGCGCTGAAGGATGAGGAAAAGTCCTCCGGCCTCGTCGGAACGACCGTCGCGCTCGACGGCATCGCCATCATCGTAAACCCCGAGAACCCCGTTTCCGATTTGTCTGTTGAGCAGATCGCTTCGATCTACACCGGCGAGATCACCAACTGGAAGGATGTCGGCGGCAACGACGCGGAGATCGTCCTGATCGGCCGCGAGGCCGGTTCCGGCACAAGAGACGGCTTTGAGTCCATTACCGGCACAACCGACGCCTGCCAGTACCGTCAGGAGCTGACCTCCACCGGCGACGTCATCACCACCGTCTCCCAGAACCCCGATGCGATCGGCTACGCTTCCCTCTCCTCTGTCAAAGACACGGTTAAAGCTGTCACGGTCGGCGGCGTTGCTCCCACCGAGGACACCGTGAAGGACGGCAGCTACGTCATCCAGAGACCGTTCGTTCTCGTCACCAAGGACGGCACGAAGCTCTCCGAGGCGGCCCAGAAGTTCTTCGACTACGCGCTCTCGAGCGAGGCCGCTCCCATCATCGCGGCTGCCGGTGCTGTCGCGGCGAACTAAGACAAACGCAAACAGGCGGCCGGGAAACTGGCCGCTTCTTTGCCGGTTTAAAAGAGGACAAGTAATTTATGAAACAATATCAAAAAAAGCAAGCACTGGAGCGTGTCATCCACGGCGTGTTTCTGCTGCTGGGACTTGTGACCGTCGGCTGCGTGCTGCTCATCACGATCTATCTGATTGTCTCCGGCATCCCCGCCATCCGGAAAATCGGCCTTGTCCCCTTCCTGTTCGGAAAGGTCTGGGCTTCCACCTCGAAAACGAACCCGCAATACGGCATTCTGCCGTTCATTCTGACGAGTGTCTACGGCACGGCGGGCGCGATCGTGCTGGGCGTTCCGATCGGTTTTTTTACCGCTATTTATCTTGCAAAGCTTGCCCCGCCGCGGCTCAAGAGCGTCCTGTCGTCGGCCGTGAGTCTGCTTTCCGGCATTCCCTCGGTCGTCTATGGTCTGGTCGGCATGCTGGTTTTAGTCCCCGGTATCCGCAAGCTCTTTCATATCCCGGACGGCGCGAGCCTGCTTGCGGCCATCATCGTGCTTGCCATCATGATCCTGCCGTCCATCATCAAGGTCTCGGTCACTGCGCTCGAGGCAGTGCCCAGAGAGTATGAAGACGCGTCTTTGGCGCTCGGCGCAACGCCGGTAGAGACGTATCTGCGCGTCTCGGTCCCGGCAGCCAGAAGCGGCATTGCGGCGGCGGTCGTCCTCGGCGTCGGCAGAGCCATCGGCGAGGCCATGGCCGTCATGATGGTCTCGGGCAATGCGCCAAATCTTCCCACATCTCTTTTTGAAAGCGTACGCTTTTTGACCACCGCCGTTGCCAGCGAAATGTCCTACTCCTCGGGACTTCAGCAGCAGGCGCTGTTTTCCATCGCGCTGGTTCTGTTCCTGTTCATTCTGCTGATCAACGCGACGCTCAACTTCTTCTTAAAGCGCGGCAAGGAGGCATAAGATGAAACATACAACACTCTCTTCCTCCCGAAAAACCTACGTCGGCTGCATGAAGGCGCTCATGTACCTCTGCGCGGGACTGACGGGCGCACTGGTTTTGTTTCTGGTCGGCTACGTGCTCGTAAAGGGTCTTCCCAACATCACATGGGAGCTTCTTTCTACGTCGCCGAGCTATCTGACGGAGCGCATCGGCATTCTGCCGGACCTCATGAATACCATTTATATTGTGCTGGCGACGATTGTGATCGTGCTTCCGCTCGGCGTTGGCGCGGCCATTTATCTCACGGAGTACGCAAAAAACAAAAAGCTCGTCGCTATCATCGAATATGCCGCCGAAACGCTCTCCGGCATCCCCTCGATCATCTACGGCCTTGCCGGTATGCTGATCTTCTGCGAGGTGCTCGGCATGGGAACATCTCTTCTCGCGGGCGCTCTGACGCTTGCCGTCATGAACCTGCCGACAATTCTGCGCACGACGCAGGAGAGCCTCAAGACCGTTCCCCAGAGCTACCGCGAGGGCGCGTTCGGACTTGGCGCGGGCAAGTGGCGCGTGGTGCGCACGGTGGTGCTCCCCGGCTGCATCGACGGCGTGATCACAGGCTGCATCCTGAGCGTCGGCCGCATTTTAGGAGAATCCGCCGCACTGCTCTTTACCGCCGGCTTTGCCCACGCGCTGCACGGAATTTTTGACGGCTTATCGAGTCCCGGCGCAACGCTCACCGTTGCCCTCTATGTCTACGCAAAAGAAGAGGGCGAGTTTGAGGTGGCCTTCGCCATCGCGGCCATTCTGATGCTCCTGACGCTCGCCATCAACTTGGCTGCCGAGTTTGTTGCCCGGCACTTCCAGAAGAAAAAGGCGTTGTAACGTGCCATAAATTTAGAAACATCCTCCGCCGCTCTTGCTATGGCGGCAGATTTTTGACATAATAGGAGAAAGGAACGCAATATGCCAGCTATCTTATCTGCGCATAACCTGAACCTCTGGTACGGTGCGCATCAGGCGCTGCACAACATCACCATCGACATCCCCGAAAAAAGCATCACCGCGCTCATCGGCCCCTCCGGCTGCGGCAAGTCTACGTTTTTAAAGACGCTCAACCGGATGAACGACCTCGTGGGCGGCGTGAAAATCACGGGCGAGGTCACCTACGAGGGTGAAAACATTTACGATCCTTCCGTGGATGTGAACGAGCTCCGCAAGAGCATCGGCATGGTCTTCCAGAAGC
>CALCJW010000163.1:0-6390 GCA_937967235.1 uncultured Clostridia bacterium | reverse complement strand
TTCGTCAACGCCTATAAGCCCGTTCCCGACATCACCGTCGCCTGCGGCGCCGGCGCCATCAAGCTCGGCTTCCCGGTCATCACCAACGACCACGACGATATGTGGGCAGTTCCGAAGTCCCTCATCATCTATGATGACACCAAGGACTGGATCGACACCTCCATCGAAGCGCGCGGCATCAAGCTGAAGATCACGAAGATCGACATCCCCGTCTCCTTCTCCTCCGCATTCGAAGGCGAAATCATCCGTAAGGGCGATATGCAGATCGAAGTCGACGGCTCCCGCAAGGACTGCTTTGAGCTCGTTTCCACCAAGGAAGCTTCCGAGGTTGAGGACCACAAGATCGAGGTTGTCGGCCCCGAGATCGACGAGTTCCCGGCTGGCTCCAAGATTTCTCTGAGCTACACCGTCGAGGTTGCCGGCAAGTCCATGCAGCCTGACTTCGAGCCCGTCTTCGAGCGTAAGATCCATCAGTTCCTCAACTGCGTGGAAGGCGTTATGCATACCGGTCAGCGCGACATGATCCGTATCCGTATCAGCAAGGCTGACTACGAGGCAGGCTTCAAGTTCAAGCACATCGGTGAGGTTCTGTACGCCAAGATCAAGTCCGAGTTCGACACCGTTGTCGACAAGTGCCAGGTCAAGATCGTTGTCGGCGACGAGGCCAACGCAGAGCTCCGCAAGCACGCGAACGAGATCTTCGACAAGCGCGACGAGCGCCTGAAGTCCATGACCGACGAGTCCGTGCCTGTCTTCTACTCTTGCATCATGTGCCAGGCGTTCTCCCCGAGCCACGTCTGCATCGTCACCCCTGAACGTCTCGGCCTCTGCGGCGCTGTGTCGTGGCTGGACGCGAAGGCAACCAACGAGCTCGACCCGCAGGGTCCGTGCCAGGTCGTCACCAAGGAGCGCTGCATCGACGAGCGCACCGGCCGTTACGAAGACGTTGACGAGGCTGTCGCCGAGTACTCCCATGGCGCGCTGGAGCATGTCACGCTGTACTCCCTGCTCGAGGACCCGATGACCTCCTGCGGCTGCTTCGAGTGCATCTGCGGCATCGAGCCCGTCTCCATGGGTGTCGTCATCACCTGCCGTGAATTTGCCGGCATGACTCCGCTCGGCATGACCTTCTCCGAAATGGCCTCCATGACCGGCGGCGGCGTGCAGACCCCGGGCTTCATGGGCCACGGCAAGCACTACATCGCCTCCCATAAGTTCCTGAAGGCCGAAGGCGGTCTGGGCCGTCTGGTCTGGCTGCCGAAGGATCTGAAGGATCAGATTCGCGACAAGATGAACGAGACCGCCAAGGACCTGTACGGCATCGAGAACTTTGCCGACATGGTCGCTGACGAGACCACCTGCGCTTCGGGCGATCCCGAAGAGCTGCTGAACTTCCTGACTGAGAAGGGTCACCCCGGCCCCAGCATGGAGCCGTTCGACATGTAAGAACTCCCCCGCCCCTCCGGAAGCTCGCTTCCGGAGGGGCTTTCTTCATGCATATCCTCGATTCCTTTTTCCAAAAGCACCTTGCAACGCCGCCCGGCAGAAATTCTTAAGATTTTCTGTCGGGCGTTGACTTTTATTCCTCCGTGTGCTATAAGTGTACTAGAACAAATAGTACAGTTGAGGAGGGAGGTCCCCATGCTGCATCTGGACTACCGCGACCCGCGGCCGATTTACGAGCAGATCCGGCAGGAGTTCATGCGCCTGATTCTCTCCGGCGCGATCGCCCCGGGCGAAAAACTGCCGTCCGTGCGCGATCTGGCCGGAACGCTTTCCATCAACCCAAACACCATCCAGCGCGCCTACCGTGAGCTGGAAGCGGCCGGCTACCTCATCAGTGTCCCCGGCAAGGGTTCGTTTGCCGCCGAGTCAAGCCCCCTGCAGGCGCAGAAAAAGCAGGAGCTCCTCGCGCAGATCCGCTCCCTTGCCCGGGAGGCTATCGTGCTCGGTGCGACGAGAGACGAGCTGCTCGCGCAGCTGGACGCAAAGGAGGAAGAAGCATGATTGAAGTCAAAAATCTCACCAAGCGCTTTGATGGGTTCACGGCGTTAAATGGCCTGACGATGACCGTCCCGACAGGCTCTGTTTACGGTCTGGTCGGCCCCAACGGCGCAGGCAAATCAACGATTATCCGTCATATCACCGGTGTGTACCGCCCCGACTTGGGCGAAGTGCTCGTCGGCGGCGAGCCGGTTTTTGAAAATCCGCCCGTCAAGGCGCGCATCGCCTGCATCCCGGACGATCTAAGCTGCCACGCGGGCACAACCATCCGCGAGCTCAAGACCTTTTATAAGGGGCTCTACCCCGCGTTCAGCGACGAACGCTTTACCGCCCTCGCAGATATTTTTAAGCTCGACCAACGTCAGCCGCTGCGCCGTTTTTCCAAGGGTATGCAAAAGCAGGCGGCGTTCTGGCTCGCCATCTGCACGCAGCCGGACTACCTCGTGCTTGACGAGCCGGTCGACGGCCTGGACCCCGTGATGCGCAAGCAGGTGTGGAGCGTCATTTTGGAGGACGTGGCCACGCGGGGAACGACGGTTCTGGTCTCGTCTCACAATCTGCGGGAATTGGAAGACGTGTGCGACCATGTCGGCGTGCTGCATGAAGGAAAGATGCTTCTCGAGCGCTCGCTCTCCGATTTGCAGGAGAACATCGTGAAGGTCCAGCTCGTCACCGACCGGCCGGTTCCGCCGGAGCTGAACGTGCTGCACAAATCCATGACCGGCCGGATTCAGACGCTGATTGTCCGCGGCGACCGGCGGGAAATTGCGGGTCTTTTGCAGCAGTGCAATCCCCTGCTCTGCGATCTGCTGCCGCTGTCTTTAGAGGAAATTTTCATCTACGAACTGGGAGGTGTGAACTATGACGTCAAAAACCTCGTACTTTGATGCTGCGATCTTCAAGCGCAGTCTTCGAAAGACGATGCCGCTTTGGATCTGTTATCTGGTCTTCTGGCTGTTTATTCTGCCCGGTGATCTCATCAGCTTCGT
Source organism: uncultured Clostridia bacterium (assembly GCA_937967235.1). Lineage (GTDB taxonomy): Bacteria > Bacillota > Clostridia > Oscillospirales > Oscillospiraceae > CAG-170. Next base: position 3,397 of record CALCJW010000163.1, on the reverse strand, counting down.
CTATCAGCCGGAATACTACGACTCTCTGTCTGGGCGTCTTTGTGAGCGCATTCTGAATTTCTGCACGGTCGGCTCGATTCTTTCGGCGCTGATCGGCCTTCTCGCGGCGTGGCTGCTGTTTTCATGGCTCTTCCGTGCGAATGCGTCGTATTTCTACGCCAGCCTGCCCGTGCGGCGCGAGGCGCTGTTCGTCAGTAACTTTGCAGTCGGCTTCCTCATGGTCATGCTGGGTAATTTTCTGACTGCCCTTACCGCTTATTGCATCACGCTCCTGCATGGCTACCCGCAGTTTTACGCCTGCACGTGCTTCTTCGGAACAAGTATGCTGGCGTTCACCGGCTTCTACGGCTTTGCAGTGCTTCTGGCGATGATCATTGGTCAGGCTGCCGCCATGCCTGCGGTATACGTGATTTTGAACTTTACCAGCTCCGTCATCTATTACGCCGTGCAGTATCTGCTGTCGGACTTTGTCTACGGTATGAGCGGCCGAACCAGCCCCGCTGCTACCTTCTTCTATCAGCTCAGCCCCATATCCTACATTATGACCTACGGCTTTTCTGTCTTTTCGCCGCAGACGGCAGACGGCGTCGAAGATCTCTCCCGGTACTGCTTTTCCAGCTGGGGCTATCTCGCATCACTGGCCGTCGTCGGCATCGTCTTTGCCGCGCTTGCGCTTCTTGTCTTCCGCCGCCGCGAAATGGAGCGCTCCGGAGATGTGATCGCGGTAAAGCCACTGCGCCCGGTGTTTCTCTACTGCTTTACCATCGGCTGCGCCATTGTGCTCTGCTACGTGATCTCCTCGATGCAGTCGTCTCTGTTCGGAGCCGAGGCCTTCCGCCGGACACTGCTGTTTTTGATCATCGGCGCATTTTTGGGGTATTTCATCGCGCAGATGATGCTTCAAAAAACTGTTGCCGTCTTCCACGGTGCAAAAACATGGCTGCGCTTTGGTTCAGTGTGCCTGGTTCTTGTGCTTGGCTGCACAGCTGCGCGGTATGATGTTCTGGGTTTGTATTCCCGTGTGCCGGATGTGGACGAGATCTCCTATATCGACCTTGCCTATCTCGGAACAGCGTATGATCGGTCGGATATTGCAGCTATCACAGATTTTCAGACGCTCGCCATCGAACGCCGGAAGGAAAACGAAACAGCCGGCGCGGACGGTGCGACCTCCGTTTTCTTCACCTACTATCTCAAGGACGGCACTGCGCTCCCATATCGCTACCGTCTGGCTGACAACGACGCCATGCGAAATGACCCGGACAGCCTGATCCGCCGGTATGACGCGATCACAAACTCTGCGTCCATGGTGCTCAGCCGCTGCGCCATTCCGGAGGAGTTCTGTCAGGACGATTCTGCCTTTGTCTACTGCGGCATCGAGGATTACAGTGCGAAGGATACTGCTCTACCCCGCCATTTGTCGGGGGATACAGCGTTCACCTTCTACACGACCTGCATTCTTCCCGATCTCAAGGACACAGAGCTTGGCAAAACGCATATCACCTCCTTCTCACAGGAAACAAAGATGTCTGACTCTGCTTCTATCTACGTATCCTTCTTTCTTACCCCGACTGACGCGCAAATCGATCAGTATGTTGCTCGTCAGGTTGCAGGCGGCCCCGGCTCCTTCTCCAACTACTATTCTTTCACCATCAATAAAGACGCCGTCCGCTCAGCCGCCTACCTTGAAAACCTCGGCTATACCTTCGATCAACCCCTTGGATAAACGAATCCCCCGCACTCCGTAGGGGCGGACGACTCTGTCCGCCCGCAGAAAAATCCGGTTTTCACGGAACTCTTCGACGAATTCGAAACTTCCCTTGGGCGGACAGGGTCGTCCGCCCCTACAAATCGCTTCAGATCACAGCAAAAGCCTCTCTGCTTTCCGGCAGAGAGGCTTTTGCGTTGAAACAAAGGTTTTATGCGCTCTGCTTTTCCAGCTTCCGATTGCGGAAGTAGAGGCAGATGTCGATCGTCACCATGGTGATGTTCAGAATGTAGAAGTAGAACGCAAGGTTATGGTTGTGCTCGATGAGCTTTGCGGTAATGCCGCAGAGATAGCCGAACAGGATAAAAAAGCTGAAGAAGATGCTCTTGCCCTTGGTCGAGCGGCTGCGGTAGGAACGGATGATGGAAAGCGGCCACGAAATACCGAAGCTGATGATCATCATGGCCTCCAAAAGCTCTGCAAGCTGCATACTCTCAATCTCTCTTTCTTGTATAGTCCGGGAGCAGGCGCGGCGAGAGCGTGTCGTCCGCGATTCCTGCCGCATTTCGTTCTTCCTCAAAGGCCGCCACATGCGAAAGCGTCAGCGCGCCAACCGTGACGGATTTCGACTTTTCGCCCGCGTTCCGTCCGGCATTGCGGCCAAAGACGATGATATCGAGCAAGCTGTTGCCCATGAGCCGGTTTCTTCCGTGGATACCGCCCACGACCTCGCCCGCGGCGAACAGGTTCTCCACATCCGTCTGGCCGTCCGGCGTGATATGCAGACCGCCGTTCTGATAGTGGAGCGTCGGGTAGACGAGGATCGGCTCGGTGCGGATGTCGATGCCGTGCTTTCCAAACATGCGCATCATTGCGGGAATCCGCTTTTCGATCGTTCCCTTGCCGCCCTTGAGTTCGATCATCGGCGTATCGAGCCATACTGCGTCGCCCAGCGGGGTCTTGACGCCCTTGTGCCGCTCGGAGCATTCTCTTATGATGGAGGCCGCCGCCACGTCGCGCGTCTCGAGGGGATTCATGAACGCCTCGCCCTCTGCGTTAATTAACATCGCACCGACCGAGCGGACCTTTTCCGTCACCAGCGCGCCGTAGATCTGCGCCGGGAAGGCCGCGCCCGTGGGGTGGTACTGGAGTGTATCCGGATACAAAAGCTTTGCGCCCGCGCGGTAGCCGAGAATCAGGCCGTCTGCCGTCGCGCCGTAGTGATTGGACGTCGGGAAGCCCTGATAGTGGAGTCTTCCCGCGCCGCCGGTCGCTAAAATCACAGTCTTCGCCCGAGCAATCAAAAGCTCCTTCGTCTCCATGTTCTGGAGCACCGCGCCCGCGCAGCGGCCGTTTTCGTCCTTGAGAAGCTCGATGGCCGACGTGAAGTCCACGACCTCGATGCCGCGGTTTAAAACCTCGTCGCGGAGCGTGCGCATGATCTCCGCGCCGGAGTAGTCCTTGGCCGCGTGCATGCGCTTTCTGGATGTGCCGCCGCCGTGGGTCGTGATCATCGTGCCGTCCGGCGCTTTATCAAACTCTACGCCAAGGCTGGATAACCACTGAATGGCCTCCGGCGCTTCGGTGACCAGCTTGTAAAGAAGGTCTTTCTGCGCCGCGAAATGGCCGCCACCATAAGCGTCAAGAAAATGCTGCGCAGGAGAATCGTTCGGCTTGTCCGCCGCCTGA
>CALCJW010000162.1:0-7127 GCA_937967235.1 uncultured Clostridia bacterium | reverse complement strand
GCCGAACACCGAGCGCGAGGAGCTCATCAAGATCGCCCAGACGATCGAGCAGACGCTCCACTCGGAGCTTTTCATCAAGACGGTCATCGGCATCGGCACTGTGGCGAGCCATTTGAGAGAGCTTGCCGATTCGTTCAAGGAGGCGCAGGTCGCCATCGAGGTCGGCAAGGTCTTCGACACCGAAAAAACCATCATCAATTATGAGAACCTTGGCATCGGCCGGCTGATCTACCAGCTGCCGACGACCCTGTGTGAGATTTTCCTGTCTGAGGTCTTCAAGAAGAACTCCATCGACACGCTTGATCAGGAGACGCTCTTTACGATCAACAAGTTCTTCGAGAATAACCTCAACGTCTCCGAGACGTCCAGAAAGCTGTTCGTTCACAGAAACACGCTGGTCTACCGTCTCGAGAAGATCAAGAAACTCACCGGGCTCGATCTGCGCGAATTTGACGACGCAATCATCTTCAAGGTCGCGCTGATGGTCAAGAAGTATCTGGTTTCGCGGGAAAACCGCATCATCTGATGCGCGCGCCCGGAAGCCTTACGTCTGGAGAAGAATATGATCGAGTTAACGAATGTGGTAAAGACATACGACACGGGCACAAGAGCCCTGAACGGCGTGTCTTTGAAAATTGAAGACGGGGAGTTCGTCTTTCTGGTCGGCCCCTCGGGTTCCGGAAAGTCCACGATTATCAAGATCCTCACCGCCGAGCTTCAGCCGACCGAGGGAAGCGTCAACGTCAACGGCTTCGCGCTCGAGAAAATCAGAAGCCGCGCCATCCCGTATCTGAGAAGAACGCTTGGCGTCATCTTTCAGGATTTCCGGCTGATTGACAACAAGTCCGTCTATGACAATGTGGCCTTTGCCATGCGCGTCATCGGCGCGCCCGAGCGCGAGATCAAAAAGCGCGTGCCGTATGTGCTGGAGCTGGTCGGTCTGGAGAATAAGGGCCGGCGGCTTCCCAATGAGCTTTCCGGCGGCGAGCAGCAGAGAGTCGCCATCGCGCGGGCGCTGGTCAATAACCCCAGCATGATCATCGCCGACGAGCCGACGGGAAACTTAGACCCCGCGCGGTCGCTGGAGATTATGATGCTTTTGGAGCAGATCAACGCCCTCGGTACGACAGTCATGGTGGTTACCCACGAGAAGGAGCTTGTCAACCGCTTCACCAAGCGCGTTGTCGCCATCAACGAGGGAAAAATCATCAGCGACGGAATGGATGGGTATTATCTCAATGAAGAAGAATAATATTGGTTATCTGCTGCGAGAGGGCTTCAAGGGCGTGTTCCTGCACGGCTTCATGTCCTTCGCGGCCATCTGCGTGACGGTGGCGTGCCTGATCATCATGGGTACGTTCAGCCTGATCCTCTATAACCTGCATGTGATGATTCTCGACCTCGAGCAGGAAAACGAAATTCTGGTCTACATCGACGAGAATTACTCCGAGGCCAAGGCAAAGTCCGTCGGCTCGCAGATCAATCTCATTTCAAATGTTCATGAGGCGAAGTTCGTCTCCCGCCAGCAGGCGCTCGATGAATTTGTCGCCACGCAGAATGACGCGGAGCTCTTCGCGGGCATCGAGGCAGACACCCTGCGCGACCGGTTCGTCGTGACATTGGAGGACAACAGCCTCATCACGCAGACCAAGCAGATGCTCGAGCAGATCGACGGCGTGTCAGAGGTCGTGGCGCACGATGAGATCGCAAACGGCTTCCAGACGGTGCAGAAGGTCCTGAACATTGCGGCGATGGTCATCATCGTGGTGCTCTTCGTCGTGTCGATGTTCATCATCTCGAACACTATCAAGCTTGCCATGTACTCGCGCAGTCAGGAGATCGCGATCATGAAGATGGTCGGCGCGACGAACAGCTTTATCCGGCTGCCGTTCGTGGTCGAGGGTCTGATTCTGGGCTTTATCAGTTCGCTTGTCGCGTTCTTTCTCGAGTGGGGGCTCTATGACTTCCTCGCGTCCAAGATCGCGCAGATCGACACCCTGCAGCTCATTACGGTTGTGCCCTTTGCCGAGTGCATCGAGATCGTCGCGATCGCCTATGCCATCACGGGCTTTATCGTCGGCGTGTTCGGCAGTATGCTTTCCATCCGCAAGTTCCTGCGGGTGTAATGGGTAATTTGGAGGAACAATATGAATTCTGGAAAACGGAACACGGCACGAAAGGTCATCTGCCTTGTGCTGGCGGTCCTGATCCTTGGCTCGCTGGTATCGGGCGCACTTATCATGACGGTTGGTGCGGCGAGCTCAAAGGAAATTGAAAAGGAGCTTATTGCGCTGCGCGAAGAGCAGGCCGAGCTCAAAAAGCAGAGCGATGCGCTCCAGTCGTCCATCAAGGACAATCAAGCCAAGACGCAGACGCTCGTAGAAAAGAAGGCGGATATCGACCAGCAGATGGAGATGTCCCGCCAGTCGATCGAAAATCTCAACGAACAGATCCAGCAGTACAGCCTTCTCATCGCGCAGAAGCAGGACGAGCTCGAGCAAACCGAGGCCGAGGAGGCGCGGCTCAACGAGCAGTACAAGACCCGCCTGCGCTCGATGGAGGAGACAGGCAAGATCTCCTATTGGTCGATCCTTTTTGGTGCCAGCAGCTTCTCCGATCTTCTCGACAAGGTCAACATGATCAACGAGATCGCCGAGTCCGACAAGCTGATGCTCGAAAAGATGGCAGACGTTGCCGCGCAGATCGCGACTGAGCGCGCAGAGCTCGAGACCCAGATGGATGATCTCGAGCAGGCAAAGAACGATCTTGCTGAGCAGCAGACAGAGATGGAGAAGCAGAGAGCCGAGTCTGACCAGCTGATTTTGCAGATGGCCGCAGAATACGACTCCATGTCGGAAGAGTATCAGAACTACGAAAAACTCGAGGACGAGATGTCCGCGCAGATCAAGAAGACCGAGACGGACTACTTTAACGCCCTTTCCAAGGAAGAGGCGGCGCGGCAGGCAGAGCTGAACCGGCAGAACAACAATAAGGTCCCGTCGAACAGCGGAAACTCCGGCTCCGCAGCATCTTCGACAGGAGGCTTCCTGTATCCGCTTCCCTACGCGGTTTCGATCACCGACGCGTATGGCTACCGCATCCACCCGCTGAGCGGCAAGTATAAGTGGCACAATGGCGTGGACTTCGCGGCAGGCTCCGGCACGGCAATTTACGCCACGCAGTCCGGCACCGTGACCTCCGCCTGCTACAATGAGGCCTACGGCAACATGGTCACGATCAACCATGCCAACGGCTATTCGAGTCTGTACGGCCACATGACAAACTACATCGTCTCCGTGGGCGACTATGTGACGCAGGGCCAGACCATCGGCTACGTTGGTTCGACCGGCTGGTCGACCGGCCCCCACCTGCACTTCACGATCTACTACAACGGCTCGGACGTGAACCCGATGAACTATGTGTCCATGCCGTAACGAGAACCTCGCTTTTTTCCGCACCCACAGCCCGGATTCGGGCTGTGGGGCAGATTTTTACTGGGATATATTCTTCAAACCGGGAGGGCTTATGAAAAAATCGCAGAAGATTCTGTTTGGTGTGCTGTGCGTGTTCGCGCTCGCGGCGATTCTGGGGATCACATGGATGACGGCGTCCCACGTGACTTCCGCGCAGATTTACGGGGAGCTTCAAGCCATGCCTGTCACGAACAAGACGAGCGAAATTTCCGCATATCTGGGCAGATATTTTATCGACGACTATGACGAGGAAAAGCTTGCCGATGCGGCGGCAAGCGCAATGGTCACAGCAACGGGCGACCGTTGGAGCTACTATCTGAATGCGTCCGAATATGAGAGCTACAAGGAGACCATGAGCAACGCCTACGTCGGCATCGGCATTACGATTATTGTTGACGAGGACGCGGGCGGGCTTCGCATCGAATCGGTCACAGCGGACAGCCCCGCGTATAAAGCGGGCCTTCAGGTGGGCGATATCATCCTCGAGGCCGAGGGACAGAAGACCATTGAGCTCGGCACGACCGGCACCCGCGACATTGTCCGGGGCGAAGAGGGGACGAGCGTGCATCTGAAAATCCAGCGCGCGGACGAGACGTTTGAGTGTGACGTGCTGCGCGAGAGCATCAAGGTCGACGTGGCGACCTGCCGGATGCTGGAGAATGATATCGGTTACGTGAAGATCAACAACTTCGATACGCGCTGCTTCGACGAGACGAGCGCGTGCATCGACAAGCTGCTTGCGCAGGGCGCGAAGGCGCTTTTATTTGACGTGCGATTCAACGGCGGCGGATATAAAGACGAGATGGTGAAGCTTCTCGATAAGCTCCTGCCAGAGGGAACCGTCTTCCAGAGCGAGGACTACGCGGGCAAAACGCAGACCGATACGTCGGATAGCGCGTGCATCGAGCTTCCGATGGTCGTGCTCGTGAACCGGGACTCTTATTCGGCGGCGGAATTTTTCGCTGCGGCGCTTCAGGAATACGACTGGGCGAAGGTCGTGGGCGAGAAGACCTGCGGCAAGGGCAATTTCCAGACCGGCTTCCCGCTCTCCGACGGCTCGTATCTCAATATTTCAATTGGAAAATATTACACCCCGCAGGGAAGGAGCCTGACCGATATCGGCGTGACCCCGGACGAGGAAATTGAGTATGACGACGAAACGTACGCCAAGCTCTATTACGGCCAGCTGCCGGACGAAGAGGATACGCAATTGCAGGCGGCAATCGGCATTTTGACGGACGAAATCTCTTGACATCGCGTAGTGCGGATTATATAATCTATTCGCTGTCAATTCAGGCTTGTAACCGCGAAAAAAGCGGATTTTTACCATGGAGGTTGATATAAAAATGGCAAAGGAATTCAAAATCAGCACGCTGCGGCTCAAGGAGCTCGAGCAGGAGCTGTTCTATCTCAAGACGACCCGCGAAAAAGAGGTTGCCGAGCAGATCAAGGAAGCGCGTTCATTCGGTGATCTGTCCGAAAACAGCGAATACGACGAGGCCAAAAACGAGCAGGCCAAGCTCTATGGCCGCATTGCAGAGGTCGAGAACATCCTCGCGCACGCTGTGATCATCGACGAGAACGAGGACGCAGAGGGCAAGATCGGCCTTGGCTGCACGATCAAGGTGCTCGACATGGAGACCGAAGAGGAAGAAATCTACGCCATCGTCGGCTCGCAGGAGGCAAACCCCATGGAGTGCCGCATCTCGGACGACTCTCCGTTCGGCAAGGCGCTGCTCGGCCATACGGTCGGCGAGATCGTCGAGGTCGAGGCCCCGATCGGCACGCTGCGCTATAAGATTTTGAGCGTGGAACGATAAGAAAAGAACCAGAATTTACGATAGAATTGAGGGAAAACGATGGAGCAGGAAAAGAAGAACCAGAACCAGCCTGCCGCGCAGGAGCCTTCCGTCGGCGACCAGATCAAGGTGCGCCGGGAGAAGCTGGCAAGCTTGCAGGCCGAGGGGCGAAACCCGTTTGAGATCACGAAATTTGTCCAGACCACCAACAGCGCGGAAATCAAAGCGCATTTTGACGAGATGGAGGGCAAGCCTGTTTCCATCGCCGGACGGCTCATGTCCAAGCGCGGCATGGGCAAGGTCTCCTTCTGCGATCTGCAGGACAAGGAGGGCCGCATCCAGCTCTATGCCCGCAAGGACGAGATGGATGAGGAGGACTATAACCGCTTTAAAAAGTACGACATCGGCGATATTGTCGGTATTGAGGGGGAGGTGTTCCGGACGCAGCGCGGTGAAATGTCCGTGCGCGCGAAGAAAATTACGCTCCTTTCGAAGTCCCTGCTTCCGCTTCCTGAGAAGTTCCATGGCCTCACGGATAAGGAGACCCGCTACCGTCAGCGCTATGTGGACCTCATTGTGAACCCCGAGGTCAAGCGGAACTTCATCATCCGCTCGCAGTTCATCAAGCACCTGCGCGATTATCTCGACAACATGGGTTATATCGAGGTCGAGACTCCCGTGCTCAACACCATCGCGGGCGGCGCTGCGGCAAGACCCTTTATTACCCACCACAACACGCTCGATATCGATATGTACATGCGTATCGCAACCGAACTCCCCTTGAAGCGCCTGATCGTCGGCGGCATGGACAGAGTCTATGAAGTCGGTCGCATTTTCCGTAATGAGGGCATGGACCCGAAGCACAACCCCGAGTTTACGACCGTCGAGCTCTATCAGGCCTACGCCGATTTCCACGATATGATGGACATCGCCGAGGGCGTTTACACAACGTTTGCCCAGAAATATCTCGGTACGTATGAGCTCGAGTGGATGGGCGAAAAGGTCGACCTGACGCCCGGCTGGCCGAGGCTGACGATGATCGAAGCCGTCAAGAAGTACGTCGGCATTGACTTCGGCGCGATCACCGACGATGCGGAGGCCGTTGCGGCGGCAAAGGCAGTCGGTGTGGAGCTGGCGGAGGCTGCCGAAAAGACGTGGGGCAACGCGCTCTATGCCTGCTTCGATCAGAAGGTCGAAGAGCAGCTGGTGCAGCCGACGTTCATCACGATGTACCCGGTCGAGGTCTCGCCGCTCACGAAGCGCAGCCCGGTTGACCCGAGACTCACCGAGCGCTTTGAGTTCTTCATCTGCCGTGCGGAGATGGGCAACGCCTACTCCGAGCTCAACGACCCGATCGACCAGCGCGAGCGGTTCATGAAGCAGGTCGAGCAGCGTGAGCGCGGCGACGATGAGACCGAAATGCTCGACGAGGATTTCCTCACAGCGTTAGAGTACGGCATGCCCCCCACGGGCGGTATGGGCATGGGCATCGACCGCGCGGTCATGCTCTTTACCGGCGCAGACACCATCCGCGATGTGATCCTGTTCCCGACAATGAAGCCTCTGGATATTCCGAAGAAAGAAAATACGAAGGTTGATGCAGCTCCGGCAGAAGCCAAAAAGGAGGAAGTCATCGACTTCTCCAAGGTCGAAATTGAGCCGCTGTTTAAGGACTTTGTGGACTTCGATACGTTTAGTAAATCCGACTTCCGCGCCGTGAAGGTCAAGGCATGCGAGGCAGTCAAAAAGTCCAAGAAACTCCTGAAATTCGTCTTGGACGACGGTTCCGGCACGGATAGAGTGATCCTTTCCGGCATTCACGATTACTACGAGCCGGAGGAATTGGTCGGCAAAA
>CALCJW010000161.1:0-2410 GCA_937967235.1 uncultured Clostridia bacterium | reverse complement strand
ATGTAAGCGGGGTGCGAATATCGTGTGACAGGCCGCGGATAAACTGCTCCTTTTCGGCGGAAAGTGCCTGCTCTCGCTGTTTGACCTCCCGCTGCGTCTGGGAGAGATAGTTTACCGATTTGGCGAGCTGGGTCAGTTCGTTGTTTCCCTCCACCGGAACCACATGATCTTCTCGGCCTTGCTGCAGAGCATCAATTCCTTCGAGAATGTCACGGATATAGGAAAGCCGCTCGCCCAGCAGGAACAGAAAGAAGATTACAAAAAAGCCAACGGAAACCAGAAGGTGCCCACCGTGGAGGAGGTCTGCTCCGGCGCGCGCCGCATTGCGATCCTCGAAAATGTGATGAACCCCACCAACATCGGCGCTATTTTCCGCTCTGCTGCGGCCCTGAATATGGATGCGGTTCTGCTGACCCCCGCCTGCAGTAATCCGCTCTATCGACGTGCCATTCGCGTCAGCATGGGTACGGTGTTCCAGATTCCTTGGACCTTCTTAGGCGGGGATGAGGCGTCCTGGCCGGGTGATGGGATGCGGACACTGAAAGAGCTGGGCTTCAAAACTGCCGCTATGGCGCTGAGTGATGACTCCGTTACCATTCGGGATTCCCGGCTGTTGGCGGAAGAAAAGCTGGCCATCATCCTTGGCACAGAAGGGGATGGGTTGGCCGCTGACACCATTGCCCAATGTGACTATACCGTGAGGATTCCCATGTCCCACGGCGTGGATTCTCTGAATGTGGCCGCTGCCAGCGCTGTGGCCTTCTATCAGCTGAGCCAGACGGAGTAAGAAAAAAGCGGCCCCGCACTTGGCGGAGCCGCAGATCAGATGTTATTCAGGCAGCTTTTTCAGGAGGTAGACGGCATAGGCGAGGGCGATCACCGCAATGGCGATGGCGCTGAAGATCTCCTGCGTCACGGTAATACTTCCTTCGTTGGCAAAGACGCTCATGGAGTTGACCGCGCTGTGGGTCACGATACAGGGGATCAGACTGCCGGTTTTCAGGAACAGAACGACAAACAGGAAGCCAATTGCTATAGTATAGCCCACCTGACAGAGGTTGGATGCCAGCTGCGCGCCGCTGCCGTTGAACAGATTGACAATGTGGCCGATGCCAAAGGTGAGGCTGGACACGATCACAGCGGATTTCAGACCGTCCTTGCACATGGCATTGAACAGAAGTCCCCGGAAGATCACTTCTTCCACGAAACCCACGTAGATCATGCTGCCGATGTAGAGCAGAGTTTCATGTACGGACAGATTCCACCGAAGGCCAAACCACAGATTGCTGGAGATCAACGCTGCCAGCGGGATGTACCAGAGCACTTTGGAAGAGGGAACACTCCCTTTACACAGGCCAAAGGTCGAAAAGAGGTTGTTACGATTCATCCAGATCAGCAGCACTGCGCACATAGCCAGCAGCAGAGGCAGTGTAACGAGCTTCTCAGTTCCGATGGTTCTGGACAGTTCGTCTGCAAAGCTGACGGCCCCCACATAAAAGATGATCCAGCTTAACGTAAACCAGAGTTCATGTTTTTTGTAAAACTTCTGCATCCAATTCACTCCAAGGAAAAATTCATTTTAGAGTATATCATGAGGCAGGATTATTTACAATCCGGACAAAAGAGGAGCGCTCCATTACCAATACTGATATTTCCCACGATTTTTTGCAATGAAGAAATCTGCAACTATGACAGCAAGGATCTCGGCGAGGGTAGCCGAAAGCCAGATGCCGTTATTGCCAATGACAGCGGGCAAAATGAGCAGGCAGCCAAGCTGAAATACCAGCGTTCTTGTCAAAGACAGAATGCTGGATACCAAACATTGTTCAATGCAGCGAAGAAAGACGCGGCGAAAATGCTGAAGCCGCAGATCAGGAAAGAAATATTGTAAAGTCGAATGGCACCTGTGGTCAGTTCCATCAGTCCTGCATCATAGCTGACGAAAATGGACGCCAGAACTCTGGCAAAAATCATGACGAAGCCTACCAGCACAACGGCAGAGGCAGCAATGGAGACAAGGCTCTTTTTGAATAGTCCCTTAATTTCTTCGGTGTTATCTGCACCAAGATTATAGCTGAACACCGGAGCAATACCAGTCGCGTATCCGGTAAATACACCGGATACAATGTATGTCACATACATAACAACGCCATATGCTACCACGCCGTCGGAACCCATCAACGCCATTAGCCGCAAATTGAACACGATGCTGACGACAGACAACGCGGCATTATTGATAAAGGCCGAAAACCCGTTGATACAGGTACGTTTGACGGTTTCAAAATCAAATGCTGTTTTGGTAAACCACAACAGATGGTTTTTCTTCATTGCAAAGTAGAGAAAAGGAACCAGACCACAGCTCGCAAAGACCCTGGTAGCTGTTACCGGTATCCACCAGCACGACATGCGT
>CALCJW010000160.1:0-4042 GCA_937967235.1 uncultured Clostridia bacterium | reverse complement strand
ATTTTTTGCAATATTCTGCTGTTTGCGGGAAAGCTTCTGGTGGGAACGCTCTGCAAAAGCGTCTCGATCACCGCGGACGCGTTCAATAATCTCTCCGACGCGTCAAGCTCCGTTGTGACGCTGCTCGGCTTCAAGCTCTCGGAAAAGCCCGCCGACCGCGAGCACCCGTATGGGCATCACCGGATGGAATATCTTTCGGGGCTCTGCGTGGCGGCGATGATCCTGCTGGTCGGCGCGGAGCTCGTCAAGACCTCGGCATCAAGGATTTTGCACCCGGAACCTGTGGAGTTTTCGCCTGCTCTGTTGCTGGTGCTTGCAGGGTCGATTCTGCTTAAGCTCTGGATGGCGGGCTTCAACCGCAAGCTCGGCGCGGCCATCGATTCGGCGGCGCTTTCCGCCACGGCGGCAGACAGCCGCAACGACGCGATCGCGACCGGCGCGGTGCTGGCCTCCTGCCTTATCGGGAAGCTGACCGGCGCGAGGCTCGACGGCTGGACAGGCCTTCTTGTGGCGCTTTTTATTCTCTGGTCCGGCATCGGCGTTGCGCGCGACACAATCAACCCGCTTCTCGGCATGGCGCCGGACGAGCATCTGGTGCGCGTCATCACGCAGGAGCTTTTGTCGCACGAAAAGGTGCTCGGCGTGCACGACCTCATGATCCACGACTACGGCCCCGGCCGCCGCTTTGCAAGCGCGCACGTCGAGATGGACTACCGCGAGGATGTTCTCGATGCGCACGAGTGCATCGACGAGATGGAACGCGAGGTGCGAAAAACGCTCGGCGTGGAGTTAGTCATCCACTATGACCCGATTGTGACCGACGACGAGGAGCTCAGCAGGATTCACACGCAGGTCGCGGAAATTCTGTGGAAGATCGACCCAAAGCTTACCGTCCACGATTTTCGCATGGTGCGCGGCAGCCGCCACACAAACGTTATTTTTGACCTTGTGCTGCCGTTTTCTATGGAAGAGCGGAAACAGGAGCTTCGGGAGCTGGTCGAGCGCGAGCTGCAAACAGACGGAAAGGAATACCACGCCGTCATCACCTTTGACACGCAGGCGTTCAACGCGCCGGACGATCCCTGCGATAATCCGGAAAAAACCTGAGCAGCAAGCAGAAATTGGACTTTACTTTTGGAATCTCATGTGGTATTCTAAATAAGCTGGCGCAATGCGCTGGAACCCCTGGCCTCAGTTGCGGGAGACAGCCCGGTTTTTACACAGGCGATTCTGCCAGACCCATGACTTAGACAGCGGGAAATGAATTTTGAAAGGTGGAAACACACTATGATGCGCAAAGAAGAAAAGACTGCTATCATTGAGCAGTACGCAACCCATCCCGGCGACACCGGTTCTCCCGAGGTTCAGATCGCTGTTCTGACCTCCAGAATCAACGAGCTGACCGAGCACCTGCGTGTTCACAAGCACGACAACCACTCCCGCCGCGGCCTTCTGATGATGGTCGGTAAGCGCAGAAGCCTGCTTGACTATCTGGCCAAGAAGGACATCAACCGCTACCGTGCGATCGTTGCTAAGCTGGGTCTGCGTAAGTAAATCCGCAAATAAAAAGGGCGGTCGCAGACCGCCCTTTTTAAGCACATCCCTATCCATACAAATCCAAGCGCATGGGAGCTTGCTTTAGCAGTTGAAAGTAGCGTTTGCGTCAAACGCCAGTTTCAAGTGCTAAACCTCCCACGCGCGCAAAAAACACACAGGAGGTTATTTCATGATTACGCACAAGCAGTATCCGAACCATCACATTTTTGAGACCGAAATCGGCGGCCGCACCTTCACGGTCGAGACCGGCAAGGTCGCCGAGCTCTGCAATGCCGAGGCCATCTGCCGCTACGGCGACACCGTCGTCCTCGTCACCGCCGTGGCCTCTCCCCTGCCCAAGGCCGGCATCGACTACTTCCCTCTGACCATTGAGGTCGAAGAGCGCATGTACGCCGTCGGCCGCATCCCCGGCTCTTTTAACCGCCGCGAGGGTAAGCCCTCAGACCGCGGTGTTCTCATCTCGCGTCTTATCGACCGCCCGATGCGCCCGCTCTTTGACGAGGAGCTCCGCAACGACGTTGTCCTGACGAACACCATTCTCGCGCAGGACTATGATAACCCTGTTGAGATCGTCGCCTCCATCGGCTCTTCGCTCGTCATCGCTTACTCTGACATTCCCTGGAACGGCCCCACGGCCACCACGAACGCCTGCTATCTGGACGGCAAGTATATCGTGAACCCGTCGCAGGACGAGCGCAACGCCTGCCAGTGCTTCGTGACCATCGCGTCAACCCACGAGAAGGTCGTCATGATCGAGACCGAGGCCAACGAAGTCAAGGAAGACATCCTCATGGAGTGCATCAAGCTCGCCCATGAGACGAACGTCAAGGTTGTTGAATTTATTAACACCATCGTCGACACCATCGGCAAGCCGAAGTTTACCTTTGAAAAGGCTGCCGTCAACCACGAGATGCTCGATGATCTGTGCGAGTACGGTCTTGACAAGATCGCCTACGCGCTCGACACCGACGACAAGAATGTCCGCGAAGAGCGCCTGACCGCCGCCGTCGTCGACTTCAAGGAGAAGTTCGGTGAAAAGTACGCGGACGACTGGGACATCCAGATCGACGTCTGCCTGTACAAAATGCAGAAGAAGATCGTCAAGAAGTGGCTGCTCGAGGGCAAGCGCGTCGACGGCCGCACGCCGGACGAGATTCGCCCGCTGGACGCAGAGGTCGGCGTTCTGCCGCGTGTGCACGGCTCGGGTCTTTTCACCCGTGGCCAGACGCAGGTGCTCTCTGTCTGCACGCTCAACACGCTTGCTGCTGCGCAGAAGCTCGATACCATCTACGACGAGACCGAGCGCCGTTATATCCACCACTACAACATGCCGCAGTGGTCGACCGGTGAGGCGCGTGCAAGCCGCTCCACCTCCCGCCGCGAAATTGGTCACGGCGCGCTGGCGGAAAAGGCGCTGCTGCCGGTTATCCCGTCCGTCGACGAGTTCCCGTATGCCATCCGCGTTGTCTCCGAGGTTGTCTCCTCCAACGGCTCGACCTCGCAGGCTTCCATCTGCGGCTCGACGCTGGCTCTGATGGACGCAGGCGTTCCCATCAAGCGCCCTGTCGCGGGCATTTCCTGCGGTCTGATCTCCGACAAGGAAACCGGCACGTGGAGAACCTTCACCGACATTCAGGGCGTCGAGGACTTCCACGGCGAGATGGACTTCAAGGTCGCCGGTACGACCGAGGGCGTGACCGCCATCCAGATGGACCTCAAGAACGACGGCCTGACGATGGAAATCATCGCCGACGCGCTCGAGCGCTGCCGCAAGGCTCGTCTTGAAATTCTCAACGAGATCATGATCCCCTGCATCGCAAAGCCGCGCGACCATGTCTCCGAGTTCGCACCCAAGATGCTCACCATGAAGATCGACGTGGACAAGATCCGCGAGGTCATCGGCAAGGGCGGCTCCATGATCCAGAAGATCGTCGCCGAGTCCGGCGCGCAGGTCGACATTGACGACGACGGCACGATCCACATTGCTTCGCCCGACGCAGCCTCCTGCGATGTGGCCAAGAAGATGATCGACGACATCTGCTTCGTTCCCGAGGTCGGCAAGCTGTATTACGGCAAGGTCGTCCGCATCCTGCCCATCGGCGCATTCGTGGAGCTTGCTCCCGGCAAGGACGGCATGATCCACATCTCCAAGCTCGAGAACCACAGAGTCGAAAAGGTCGAGGACGTTCTGAACGTCGGCGACATGACCTGGGTCAAGGTTACCGAGATCGACGAGAAGGGCCGTGTCAACCTCTCCCGCAAGGACGCGCTCAAGGAGCTCGCCGCGCAGGACAAGTAAAAACTATCAAAAAGCCCGCAGATTTCCGTCTGCGGGCTTTTCTGCGTCTATGGGACAAACCGGACATATGCGCCAAGTACCCGGTGCAGAAGCTGCCGCGCGGCATGGCCGATACCCGGAGAATACAGCAGCCATTAAGAGTAGAATCGATAGCAAGGCATTGAGGTGTCCCCATATAATCAGCAG
>CALCJW010000159.1:0-47801 GCA_937967235.1 uncultured Clostridia bacterium | reverse complement strand
TCCTCTGTGCAAGGGAATGTACCGTTCAGTTGGTGCAGGAGCTGAAATTCCTGCCGCTCCATTCGAGAGCCGAGTTTGATCTCCTGAAAGAATTTATGAAGCACAAAGAGCTTTTGCAGCAGCGAATTGTAGACGAGCGAAACGCCGTGATGGAGTGCTTTTCTGGTGAGGAACGGGAAGAACTCCTGCAAATCCTGCGGGGGCGAAGCAACCTGTTCGATGTCCAGCGGGCGGTCGCGTATTACAAGGTCTGCCGCGGCAGCTTCAGCGGCACGACCAGCTCGTTCGGTGTCAGGCCGAACAACCTCACGAATTTTCTTTACCTTTTTGATGATGCTTCGAAACGCTTGCAGGATGTGATCATTGAGAATAAAGATTGTCTGGACATCATTCGGGAGCGCGACGGGCCGGACAGCCTGATCTACTTTATAATTGTACCAACTGCAGGTGAAGACAATGTGCCGGTAATAGAATACATGTTGTTAATGCTGTTACTGGTACTAAACGTATCCGTATTTGTGATCTTAATAATTTCAAAATCGCCAATGTCGCCATCATAATATCTATGGATGTAGACATTCCCAATCGTACTACCTGAACTCGATGCGTATTTTATGATATCATTAGGCGACTGACCACCATGCCCACAAGTAAGGATTACAGGAACGCCTCCATAGGAACCGCAGCAACTTAACGTCATGGAGCAGTTTGCAGTTATATTGGTAATTTTTGCACCACCACGGAGCGTTGCTATGGCATTCGTTACAGTGGCAGTAGTCGGTGCAATATTCTCAAACCGAATTGGAACATTGTGCTCGTCGGACAAAGCTGTTGCCAATGTTTCAGAACGCGTCGAGCTTAAAACACTGTCTTGGTATGAAATATCATCGAAATTCATACCTATAACGACATCGTTATTTGTTTCAGATACATAGTATTGCGTAATTGGATATCCGAGTTCTTCAAGTTCGTGTGCAGCTCCGGCGGCCGCGTCCATTAAATGATTATAAGAATAATCTACCTTTTCGAACGCAAGGCAGTCTGCATAATCGCCGACCCAATTGAGATATTTTGTTGTGTTATCAATGCCGGTGTTTGTGAGAGATAGTACAAGCTTATTTTCTTCTATCCGTGCACCGGCGAAATCATTTGGGAAGGTGATGTTCCCTACGGCATCATGTCCGAATGATTCGTTTAAAAGTTCATTAGCTGCAACCGCGTCTTCCTGCAGCAGCATTAGTTGTTCATATGTATTGTCGATAATTACGCCCTGCGCAGTGGCAAACAATGAAAACGATGTAATTGTTGCCATTACAAGGGTTAGAAAGCGAAGAGTTGTATGTTTTCTTCGGCTCATTATTAAACTCCTCCTTGCCGTAATTGTGTTGAACTGTCTATTCCGTCTCCACACACTCTGTAGTATATATTACTTCAGAGACTAGCACGCGGACACCAAAGGTCTCGCTCAAGTTCTTTGCAAGTTTAGAAGCTTCTGCGCTCTCGCATTTGAAAAGCCCGATCGATACCGCATTTTCTGTTTCGGATACAGCGGATGATGTTACTTCATACCCATCTTCTTTCAATTTTTCCACAATTGGATCTAGTTTTTCACTCAGTTCATTGTACGAATACTTGACTTTTTTGAAAGTTAGACACGAAGAATACTTGCCTGCCCAGTTTCGATACTTTTCAGTTGCTTCTTCGCTTGTGTTTGTAAGAAGCAGCACCAGGTGTCCACCGTTAATATAGGCTCCTGCATAATCCTCCGGAAAAATGATTGTGCCATTTGCCGTTTGTCCGAACGCTTGATTCAAGCATTCGTTTGCGGCAACGGCATTTTCCTGATTTTCCGCTTCATCTAGCTTTCCTTTAGACGGTTTCAAAGTGCCGAACACGCCGATCACTACGCAAATGCAAATGAAACCTATCCACAGTAAGCCTGCGGCACGCTTTTTTGTATCCCTGTTCGAGGGATTGCTTGGCGGCATATGCTTCATTTTTGCTGACGCTCCTTTTTACTTGTCGGTTAACAAACAATACTTAGGACCGCTGCGGATAGACAAATCACATTACCATTTTCCTCCTGCCCACTTGAGTTTCAATAAGGATGCACTGCAAAGGCAATTCCAGAAAATATATTGTTTGCTTTATGCCGTATCACGCATTGAACGCATATCATTCGGGGATGTATGCAACTGCGTGATTGCCTGTGCTAGTGCCAATATTGACGTACAAATATTCAAATCAGACTAAGGATGAGCCCTTTATTATATTTATGTCTCAATTACTCATAATGGGGACAAGTGATTCGCAAAAAATTCTTAATCTTTTGCAGATAGCTTTTCTGATGACCTGAACACAAAACGCTTTTGCTCTCGCCAGAACTATTTTGCATGCACTGCTATCCCAGCGCCCCATTTATATGTGTCAAACCAAACTCTTCGCCCGATAAACCTGACGGTTTCGGTTACAACGCCTTGCTTGGCATCTGCGTATTGTACGTCGAAGATCAGGTAGAATGTTTGTCCTTCCCACCTGGCGCTTTGCGTTCCACAGATGGCTTTTGCGCAGAGAATATCGTCTTTGTTTCTTAATCGGCTGGTATATTTCTGCGCCAGCTCTTTACCGTATTTGTTAAAAACAAATGTGGCATATCCGCCGCCGCAGACCCCAGCGTCCCATTCAACGGGAAGCATTCGTATGTAAGTAATACCGGCGAGAATGACGCCGCACATCATCGCAGCTGCAACGCATATCGCAGCTCGTTTGTTGAATGCTTCACCTTTGAACATATTTCGTATTTTCCTCCAGATTATAAAGCGCTATGGCAGTCCCCAAATGCGTGTCACATGGGGACTGCCATGAGAGTCATTGCTTAGTGAACACTGAATTCCGTATCTGTCATAGCCAGATTTATATATTGCCTAGCGAATACCTGATATGTGCCAAAAGGAGCGTTTACGGCATGAGGCCCAGACTCCATAGTTCATTTTTGGGGTTATTTGCTTCGTAATGCGTCGATTGTTGAGATCATAACAAGAATGAAAGAAATATGGAGAAGTATGCGAGAGGTTGCCGAACCTCTTGGTGGAATCACTCCAGCATCAGATAAAACCAAACAGATCAAAATCCCAGTCGCAACTAACAATTGAACATAAAGAAGCCATTTTCTCATTATCCCAGATTAACTCCAACTTACTATTTCAATTACATCTTGACCAACAGCTGCAGTATAGAGTTTGACTGCAAAGTCTGTGTTATGATCTTTATAGTAGGAAAGGGGACAAAAGTCACCAGAGTAGCCTCGAATACTTCGCGGAGTTCTTCGCGTACTGGTGTTCCGGCAATACACGGACACTGGCGCAGCTCAAGGAACTGACGCCGAAAACGTATGCGTATTTTGAAGGCTTATCTACAGCAGGGCTTTCGTGAAAAATAGTAAAATATGAAAGGGTTCTGAGGCTGATGAACTCGCTACTCAAATGCAATTATAAGCAAGCCCCAACTTGCAGTGATTGCATTTCCGGATCATGTATGCATAGTATTTTAGCGCAGGGAGGATACCTCCTGCGCTTAAATGCGATAATGTTTACAATTTAATGTATTTGGATGTATTCAGATCGTACATCTCCTTGTATAGACTGCTTGGATTATTTAAAAGCTCATTCGGAGTTCCGGATTCTACCACATGCCCTTTGTTTAGGCAAATAATTTTTGACATTCTATAAGTAAAAGTTATACGATGAGAAATAACGATCATTGTATTCGTTGTTTGCGAAAGAAGGTCTTCATAAAACCTATTCTCCACAAATGGGTCAAGACTGCTTGTCGGTTCATCAAACACAAGAAATATCTGTTCCTTGAGATACGCTCTTGCAAGAGCTAATCGTTGAGTCTCTCCTCCCGAAAACTCTATCCCTCCTTCATAGAGCTGATTAGTAATGGGTGTATCAAGGCCTTGAGGAAAGGACATTATCTTTCCAAGAAGTCCAACTCTTTCCAATGCAGCCATTATCTTCTCATCTGAGATTTCTTCACCAAGTGTAAGATTTTCCCTAATAGAAAAGGCGTAGACTGGGTAATCCTGAAAGAGGACAGAGACAGTTTTTCTTAAAGAACTAAGATCATACTCACGAATATCAACCCCGTTTATCAAAATCATCCCGTCAGATGGATCATATAGCCGAAGAAGCAACTTAATAATTGTTGTTTTTCCTGCACCATTCTTTCCAACAATGGCCACCTGTTCTCCCTTGTATATCATGAAACTGACGTTATCCAAGGCATTCCCATCGACATTTGGGTATCTGAAAGATACGTTTCTAAACTCAACCAAATCAATAGAAATTAGTTGCCTTCTCCCACATACGACGTTGGAGGCTGTTTCCATAAATGATAGATAGTCCTTGATGTAGAGATCGTTCGTGGATAGAGAGACAAAATTGGAAATTATCTGAGAAAAGGCGCTTTTTAGCCGATTATATGCGCTCAATGAAACAACAAAGTCATCATACCAGATCCGCTGCCAGACAACTTCAAGTGAAAAATAGAGCATAGTGGCAAAACTTTCAATGGCAGACAGAATTGCGATAATAAGGTTCTTTGTAGAAACTTTTTGATTCGTGGAATATGTATCGCTCAACACCTTTTCTGTAACCTTCTGCTTTTTTGTAAAGATAAACCGCATAATATCATTTGCCCGAATATCGCGCATGAATTCTGGAATGTAAAATAGTCTGTACAAATAGTTTAGCTTCCGGTTATGCTGATTCATAAATTTCTGATACTTGTAATTATCTAACTGAATCAAGTTGTTAATATAAGTTTGCAACGCACAGACAGTCAGGAATACCAACAGAACGACAGGCGAAATCCAAGACAACACATAGACAACCAGTCCAATCTGAAGGAGTGACGAAATAAACGATAGAAGAATATCGAAGGCTCCCTGAACAATTGCGCAGCAACGTTCAAAGGCAATCGTATACTTATCATAAGCGTCCGGCTGGTCAAAATATTCCAAATCCAGGTTAATGCTTTTTTGCAGAAAATTATCAACGATCTTTGCATTGATTTTCTCCCGGAGCCAAGACAGCTTTGGGCTTAAAAATCTGTCAATTAGTGAATTAATTGTCGACACAAAGAACGAAAGGCTCAATATAATCAATACCGTTTTCAAATTCTTAGTAGCGATTGCGTTAAGCAGCATTTTAGGTAACAAAAGTGAAAACGCTGATGAGGCAGAGGACAAAATCAGCTGAAAAATGCGAAGCACAAGATAAAGCTTGCTCAGCTTTATACCATAACTTAGTATTTTTAAATATCTCTGTATCATACGCTTAACTCCCCAATCATAATACGCCCTATCCTTTATTGCATATTTACATATATAAACATATTTTACTCACGTTCAACAGCTTTTTCTTCAAAGTGTTCTATGGCCTTCAGCAGAACCGTATCCTGCCCGGCAAGCGCGTCGGAGACGGTCTGTTCGCACCAGATATCCGGCTGCACGCCATTGTTGCAGACCGGCGTCCCGTCTTCCATGACGCAGTTGTAGGTCGACACGGCGAAACGGAAGCCTCCGGGAAGCTCCTTAAATAAGAGCTGTCCGGTGCCGCCCGCGGTGTTTGTGCCGATCAGGGTCACATGGGGCGCGCCCTTTGCGAAAACGGCAAAGTCGTCTCCGGCAGAAGCGCAGTTCCAATCCGTCAGAACGGCAACAGGCTGCGTGCAGAGGTCTGCGTCCGGTTCTTCCGTTGCCTCTGCTTCTGTAAACTGGGGCGCGGACAGGCTCTTGTCGTAGGGAACAACATACCGGTGCGCGTACATATCCAGTCCGCCCTGATAATACTGTTCCAGCTCGGAACCGGGTTCGAGCGCTTCAAATAAGTCCTTCATACCGAGTGCATTCGTGACCTGCGTCGGGTCGACATACTGCTTGTAGACGGACCTGGTTCCCATGTCCGCCGGCGCGGCAAAATGCCGCAGAACCGCAAACGCGTTGCCGTCGCTCCCACCGCTGTTTCCGCGAACATCCAGAATGTAGGCCGTCGCTTTCTCACGCGTTTCGTCAATCCACGCGGCAAATTCCTCCGGCAGGGCAGGGTTAGCAAAGGACGTGATCTCTGCCACATAGATCGTATCCGCGACGACATAGCTCCTGAAAGAGTCATGGGCGGTCACATCGCGCTTCAGCTCCATGCTGAGATCATCCGGCAGCTGTTCTCGTTTCTCGGCGTACTCCGCATAGGACAACGTGACGTTGAACGCCGCTCCGTCCGGGGTCAGGCCGGAGACGGTCAGCTCCTTTGCCGCCTCGCGCAGGAGCATTTTCTCAGCGAGCTTTTCCTCCCGCCTTCCGTGCGTGAAGCAGCCCAAATAGCGGCCATATTCCTGCTCTAAATACTCGCCCGTCGGAAGCCCATTGATCTCCGTGACCGTCGAGCCGAGCGGGATTTTGGCAAGCGTGCTGCGCGGCGCGGCGCTCAGGACGAAGGCGTCTTCCATGTACCGAAGCGAAATGGGCGAGACCCAGAATCCGCGTCCGGTGCGCAAGGCGGTCTGAAAGTCTTTATCAAGACAGCCCAACTGCGTATGTCCGTCGCGCAGCAGAGCGGCAAACGCGCTCAGCTCGTTATAATAGGCATACAAGTTGTCGGTTTCCAGAACGCGTCCGATTGCCGCCTGATACGCGGCGTCCCAATCCAGATCGGGCACCAGAGCCCACATGCCATAATAGGTTTTCGCCGTTTCCCAGATGACGGACAGACCGTATATCTTTTCTTCGGCGGACAAAAAATCGCCGTTTGAAAACACCTGATGCTTTTGGTAACTCTTTTGTGCATACCGGGCGCCCGCGAGCAAAAGCAGCGCCGCAAGAACAGTGATGATGACTTTCTTCTTTTTCGTCATGGCACTCGCCTCCAAATAACTATATATACAATATACAGGAGACCGTAAGGGCTCCTGTATATTGTAACAGCAACAGCATCCATTTAATTCATAATATCATCCAATAATAGGACAGAGTGTGTCCGTTGATGTATGGCATATTACTCCGACAACATCACCGCAATCAGTTCTCAGCGGATGGCATGTATCAAAGTTGGGATCCACCGGGGGAACGTCACAAAGAGTATCCGGGGAATCGCACGAAGAGTCAACTGGGCATATGGCATTCTCAATGCAGAACCCATCTCCACAAAATCCATCCGGGCAAAAAACGTTCGGGCAGGCTACATTAGCGCATGCTCCATTAAGAACGTTTGGTTCTGCACCATTACGTTTTGCTAGTACACTAAATGACATTTGAAGTACTCCTTTCAATAGCGATGTATGAATGCTGCTGCGCATTATTCAAATTTACGGACAATATGCGCTTGATATATTTTTTTAATTTCGTTACATGAATGTAAATTGTAGTAACTCTGTGGGCACTTTTTTCCTAAACATAAAGGCAATATCTCACAATGTAAGCAAGCGTCCTGCAATCTATAACATGTCCAATTTGAAAAATTGCTCGGATAAAGCTGATAATTTCCGCTTTCATATAGTTTTCCGACAATGTTTCGATCACTATCAATACTGACGGTACATTTTCTAAGCGTGCCGTCAAAATCAATTACCAGAGAATTGTCTGTTCCTGCATAGCAAGACAATCCACCAAAGGAAGAAATCATATCAATAGTTGCTTTGTCCTGAAGACTGTACTTTCTCGCAATTTTAGCGAGCAGAACAATCTGCTCACCTTGATCTTCACATAGTCCCATCTTATGAACTCGCTCTCCACCTAAGTTTTTAGCGCATTCGTAATGTACAGAGAAGCGATTGTCTCCTCCAAATTCTTCTGAAATATATGAATAGAAGTCATCTGCCAGCGATACGCTTTCTGGAGTGAAATTTGTTCTTATCGAAACTGCAAAGTCCAATTCAGAGTCTCGTGCTGCCTTCAAATTTTCTATAATCCGAGACCAACTGCCTCTACCATTAGCAACAACTCTGGTCTTATTATGATTGTCTTCTGTTCCGTCTACAGTAATTTGATAAGAAGTAATTTTACAGTCTACCAGTTCGCGAAAACGGTCGGGTGTCAATAAATATCCATTCGTCGTCATTGATGCAGAGTACGGGACTTTTTCTGGCAAGGTCGTTAATAATTTCTTTGAGAACTTTACTATAGCATTATGTTCTAGCGTCGGTTCTCCCCCAAAAAATGAAATATGCAAGCCATCGTATTTCTTCATTTCGAGTTGTTTTTTGATGAAGACAATAATAGCATCATATATTTCATCTCGCATTGTTTTACATTCGTGTTCCTCATAGCAATACGGACATCTAAAATTGCATTGCCGTGTTACAATCAAAATCAATTTTAGATATATCGGCCGACTATTTTTTTCATAATACCCCACTAACTGATGCTCTCGCACATTTTCCTCAACTAGCATACCTTGCTCTATTAATGCCTTGTGGAAATTAGAATTCATATCCGGTTCAAATGAATGATAATCAGAAATACTGTCAATAAAGGCTGCTTCTTCGCCTGAAACGCTTATTGCTGTTTGATATAATGTGTTGTGGAGCAAATAGAATCCGTCTGCTTTGACGACATTTGCAAATTGTGAAAGCTTCATTTTCTTAAAAACTCCCCTTATAATGTTCTGTATCGCGCATTGCGCGAATATCGTTCGGATATGTGTGCATATGCATGATTGCCTGTGCCAGTGCAAATATTTGCGTACAAACATTTGAATCTGTTTAGGAATGTTCCCTTTACTATAATTATGTCTCAATCGCGCGAAATGGGGACACGTCATCTGTAAAAGAAATTGAATTATTGGGGGCGCTTTTCTGGCGACTCACAGCATAAAAACGCTTTTGTTGCATCCAAAACTACTTCGTGTTCACTTCGATTCCGTTTCCCCGTTTATAAGTGTCAATCCAAACTCTTCGCCCGATAAACCTGACGGTTTCGGTTACAACGCCTTGCTTGGCGTCTGCATATTGTATGTCGAAGATCAGGTAGAATGTTTGTCCTTCCCACCTGGCGCTTTGTGTTCCACGGATGGCTTTTGCGCAAAGAATATCGTCTTTGTTGCTTAATCGGCTGGTATATTTCTGCGCCAGCTCTTTACCGTATTTGTTAAAAACAAATGTGGCATATCCACCGTCTTGACCCCCAAATCCCATTCAATAGGAACCATTTGTATAAAGCAAATGGTCCCTATGTGAAGTGAAATAATGGTGATATCTTCCTTCTCAAAGGTCTAAACTATAAAAGTGGTGAAAAAGCACTCTGTTGTTGTGCGCTTATGAACGGAGAAAGCTATATCTTTACAGTGACAATATCGAAATACAAATACCGTTTCTCCT
This sequence comes from uncultured Clostridia bacterium, assembly GCA_937967235.1. GTDB lineage: Bacteria > Bacillota > Clostridia > Oscillospirales > Oscillospiraceae > CAG-170. The sequence goes on along the minus strand of CALCJW010000159.1, from coordinate 38,426 downwards.
CTTCGAGAACCAGCTGCATTGCCTCCACATACGCACGATCCAGGAGCAGCTTTTCGTGGAACGCCCGCTCGCGCCAGAAGCGGATACCGAGCGCGGGGAATTCATACTCGGTGCTGAGCTGCTCGTCCGGCTCGTCATGGATGCAGGGACCGATCTGCTTCATAAACCGGATAACGTCCTCTGCCGGCGTGTTGAACACATCCAAACCATAGAGGGAAACCTTCACATCGTCGCGCAGTCCCCAATTCACCGAAATTTCGATTGCCTTCCCGTTTTGATAACGAACCATGGAGAAGTAGATATCTTCCATGTATCGAAGTGTCTGAAAACTTGGGTCACGTTCCCGATCCTCCGAGATCTGAATGCCGCGTTTGGAAACGATCTTCAAATCTGTCAAATCGCGCTGGACTGCGGCAAGAATTTCCTCGGGGGACATGCCGAGCTTCAAAGAGCCAATTCCCTCATGCGGCGTGACGATGTAGCTATTCATTTTGATGCTCCTTTAGTTAATTCCGAATAATGATTCGTACTGAAACAGACAAATAATCACTTCATCGTAGTACTTTTGCTGGAGATTTCCTGCAATGCCTTCACAATCATTTTCGGATTGCAGATCATCGACCTCCTTTTGCAGCGCGGCCTGGTATTGACCTCTACTGAGCAATTCGCTCGACTCTTTGACATATGTAGCACTGCCATAACTCCCCGTATTCCAGTGATCTTCCGCCATCATTCTGATGCAGTAAGCCGTATTTGAATTGAAGCCATTATCTTTTAATGCTTTAGCTGGGACAAAATGATGTCGATGCCCACCATTTGCAGAAAAGCTTTCGTATGGTTTTGCTTCAAAGTTGTATCGAGTGTAGTTATTTTCATCCTTATTATCTTTATTGTGCGTGATGCCATTATCAACAATCTTAATATTGTATTCGAACTTTTCTTTGACACCCCATTTTGCAACGTGCCAAGTATATACCGTCCCGTTGGTTACTGCAGTTTTGCTGAAAGATTCGGAGTCTTTTCTTACCCATCGGGTAGTACCAAGGTAATATCGAGTAATTGTACCCGTAATCGAATCCAAAGGATTATCAGAATCAACCATCGCTACTTTAACAGAAAATGCACTCGGAGAAACCACACCGAAAATATACCATATATCAACGATATCGCCAAGCAGATTTCGCTGAACGTTAATTGTACCGTTATCAATAAATCCGTTCCCGCTTTCTAAAGGTAGCTGTAAGTTGTACTTTTCAGTAAGTGTATTAACTTCCATAGAGGAAATACTGTCAAATCCAAACGCTTCTCGTGCATATGTTGCAGTCGTTTCGTACTGGCAATTACGAATTTCTTCTTGAGCCTGATAGAACTCATCAATCTCGCCTGTTGAGATTAAAAAGTTTACAATTTCAGCATTGGACATTGCCTCGGGAACAGACATCTCTTCTAGCGAATGGTCTGATACTTCTGTGGCATAAGCAGATATGGTCATAGAAAGTAAGATTGCTACGACCAGAATAGTTGAAAAAACCTTTTTCATAAAACTCTCCTTTTCAAATATACATTTTGGTAAGTGAACGGGCAGCGTCCTGTTTTCATCCCCTGTTACTATATATTTGCCGCTTGGTTTATGGCAGCCAACCATAGGCGTAGGACATCTCGTTTCCTAAACTTTGAAATAGCCTCTTCCTATTTCTGTGGATTGACCGATGTAATATGCTGTTGATATTCCTCCCCCCCGTGTTTCATTTTCAATAAGTATGCACTGCGACGGTTTCTTCGAGAATATAGGAAGCTTAACTGATTACTTGATGCCATCGTTAGTGCAAATATTGACGTACTATTTTTTAGTTGGGCCAGAAATTAACCCCTTTACTATACTTATGTCTCAATATCGCGAAATGGGGACACACAATTTGAAAAAATTTTTTACAGGCGGTCTGATGACGTTTCCGGCATAAAAAACGGACAATTGCTGTTGCTTAGCAATTGTCCGTTTCTTGATTTAAGCCTAATGTCCCAAAGGGGGATTTATAAGGTGATAGTTTTGGTTGTATGTGTTCTTGAATCGCTGCCGCTTCCATCAGAGGCATAGAACGTAACGACCGCATAATAGGATCTGCCAGAAACGCCCGTATATGAGACGGATGCTGTTTTGCGGCCAGTGTTGCTTCCCATAAGATACTCATACCCTTTTGTCGTATAGGAATATGTAGCAACGTTTGTTCCACTGGAGCTATAGATTTTAACCGTTTTAATGCCGATTGTTTTCATTTCGTCGGTTCCAACGATTGTACAGTCCACGGTTACTTCGTTGTCAGAAGAATAAATCACTGCATTGTATGCGGAAATATACTCACTGGCGCGAAGTGTTGCGGCCAAAGCGAACGATGTAAATAAAGAGCAGATCAAAATGAAGGAAATTGCTGAAGTCAATACTCGTTTGCGCATATTACTCTCCTATCGATTGTATGATTTTAATGATTTCATCATAAGTTTCAACGCCCGCGATGCTGCACTCGATATTGTCCGCAGTCCATGCTGCAAAATAAACTCCCTCGTTGGTCATGATATAGTATACGGTGCCATTGTATTCGTACTGCTCAGGATCAACCGTGTCCTTTTCATATAGTAAATGATCCTGATTCTCTGAAAACACTGTATACAATAACGTGATCGAAGAATCGCCATTCTTCAAGAGACAGTATAGAGACTCAGGTTGAGTTACGGCGCTGTATTGGAAATCACGTTCCACAAACCCATCAGGAAGATACCTTGGCAAAATCGTCGTAGGTATGCCGTGCATTTCCATCTCATTGGCAATAGAGGTCAGCGACGCGGGAATCTCTTTTTTGGAAGAAGTCACAACAGTTTGTGTGTATTCTTCTGACCTGAAACCAAATGTCTCTTTTGTCCAGCTGGCGATTGCGCCCCACAGGTCGAACCCCAATGCATAAGATGTCAAAGAGGTTGCCAGAAGAACTGCAATAACTGCCGCAAGGATACCGGCTGTGCGAAGCACACGTTTGTGCGGACGTGCATTTGAACGCGGTGCAGGCTGGAGGATTTGCATTTTGTCGGAGGTACTATTCTGCTGCGGCTCATCATCAAGATCAAAGAGGGACCGTTCATCGCTTGAGGCAAAACGATAATTTTCGTTGAAAGAGCTCCAAGCGCGATCGACATCCTTAAAATCAGATAGCGGCAGCTCCTGACTGCGCTTTTCGATCACCTCCATAATATATAAAATTGCATCAATATCAGATTCTTCGCCGTCTGGAAGCTGAGAATCCCGCCGGAGAATTTCGTTTAATTCCTCGGTACTCATCTCATCAAACTTTGAAAAATCTCGATGGAAATGCTCTTTAGATTCCGACATATCTGCGAACCCCCTTTGTCTTATATATGTACGCAACCGGTTCATTGGGGACATCAATTAAAAATCTTTTTCAATTATTTTTTGTAGCTTCTTTTTCGCACGCTGCACGCGCTTTTTGCAGGCTTCAACCGAGATTCCCAATTCTTCCGCTGCTTCCAGCATGGAGTATTTGCGAATAACTATATTGATCAGCAGCTGAAAGTCGTCTTTTCCCAAAGCATCCGAGTAGGCCGCATGGAATTCTGCGGTTTCCACATTCGCCTTTGCTTGTGGTTCGCACACGGACATGGCTACAAGCAGCGCGTTGCTCAGTCTGGCTTCGGTTCGCTGCCTGTTGCGAATTACGTTTTTCAGTGTATTGATAAGCCAGCCGTGCGGATTTTGGCTGTTCATCAAACTATCCGGCTTTATACACGCAATTCGAAACGTGTCCTGCACGACCTCTTCCGCAAGCGTCCTGCTTCCCAATGCGTTCTTTGCGTAGAAACACAGACGAGTGTACATCTCTCGATATAGTTGTTCGATATATTTCTCTTCTTCCTGATTTAAGCTCATGTTATATCCTTCTTAGCAAAGAGAATCACACAATACCCTTTATTCCAACCCCGAAAACTCTTCAATACAAAGCCGAACCAACCGTTCCACTGCAATTATAAACGATTCCGGCTTATCCCTCAAGAGCGCCTCAATATTTCGGATGCGTGCATCAGGCTGTTCCGGATACAGCAGATAATCCACACTCACACCCAAAGAATCTGCCAGATCATATAGCACAGAGAGACTGACACCCTTATTGCCGCGTTCGATATTTGCGCAAAATGACGTGCTGATGCCTGCTTTCTCAGCAAGCTGTTCTTGCGTCAATCCACGCTGCGTTCGCAGCCGCTGCAGATTCGTTCCGATTATTGTAGCAATTCTCTGTCCATGTCAACCACTCCTTGCGGAATAATTATATTTTCCACAAGAGATACCCGGAATAATCCGATAGAGTGTATTTTTGTTTCTCACAGAAATAATAACAAAAAGCGCATTTAATTGTCCCCAGATGGCATAATTCGGACATATATTAAACATATAGAAAAAATTGCGAAGGTCTCCTGCTTATAGGAAGAAAAAGTATGCAGTTGCCTAGGAAATGCGATATAATAGAATAAATATACTGTTCAGGTGCCCATTTCTAAAGGGAGTGGGCTCAATGCGGAATGGGGTGAAAGTCCCCGCGAACCGGTCACTGTGAAGCTCCAACTACGGGAGATAAGTCAGATACGCGCCTGAATATGGAACAGGAGCGACGCCTCGTCAACGGTCTGCTTCTTGCCGGCAGAACAGTATCTGTCGGCGGGAGGCATCCGCAGAGCTGGGCTTTGCGGGTGCCGATTTCGTTATCCAGGCAAAATAATTCACGTAAAGTGTTCCACTTTACGTGAATGCGAAAACCCAAGATATTCTGCTTTCACTCTTATTATACAAGCATATGTAGAAATGTCAACACGGTTTGGCCACTTAAATCATCAGTTTTTAACAAATTTTATGGCATAAAAAATATGAAACGGTGTTATGTAAATGCATAACATTTGATGCCAAACAATCCTGTCTTGTATTTGCCGTCACGATTCTGGTACAAAGGAAAGGTTGCGTATGTCGAAGTACGGAGAGAACATCTATCGCCGCAAGGATGGCCGCTGGGAAGCGCGGTATATCTTCATGCGCCTGCCGGATGGGAAGGCAAAATACAAGTCTGTTTACGGAAAGACGCACGATATCGCCAAGGAAAAACAGTTGGCGGGTATACTGGCGCTGGCAAAGGAGAAGCGCACGTCCTGTGAGTTGACGCTAAAAGAGCTTTTTGTTCAGTACCTTGCCCAAACTGATGTAAAAACCTCTACACGTGAACGGTATCGGTTCATGCTGGAGCGGCACATTCTTCCGTACTTTGGGAAGACACCCGCCTCCAAGCTAACAGCGAAAGTGCTTTCTGCGTTCCTGCTGCATTTGAAGGAAAACGGACGGCTGGACGGAAAGGGCGGCTTATCGGCAAAAACCGTGCGTGATTTGGCTGTTCTGCTGAAAACGCTGCTTCGGTTCGCGCAGAGGGAATATCACTGCGTCTGCGACGCTCTAAACGCGAAGCTGCCAAGCTGTAAGCAGAAAAACATTGAAGTGCTTTCGGAGCAGGAGCTGGCGGTCATGAGCAAAGCCCTATCGCCGTCAAAGAAAATCACCTGCGCGGTCATGCTGGCGCTGCACGCGGGGCTTCGCGTCGGCGAGGTCTGTGCGCTGCGCGTGTGCGATATCGATTTCATGACCGGAACCATCCAAATTTGCCGCTCGGTGCAGCGAATGACGCTGAACGGGAAGTCACAGCTTCTGGTCCAGCGCCCGAAAAGCGACAGCTCCGAACGGATCGTGCCGCTGCATCCGGAATTATTGCTCCTGCTGCGGAAAATTACCGCGAATATGCTGCCCGACGCATATATTATGACCGGTCTGCTTGACCGGCCTATGGACCCACGCGCCTGTCAGTACCAATTTACCGTACTTTTGAAGCGCTGCGGCATCCGTCACCGGGGTTTCCATGCCCTGCGGCATACGTTCGCCACACGCTGCATTGAAAACGGCTCGGATATCAAAAGCATCAGCGAAATGCTGGGGCACGCGGACATCAAGACTACATTAAAATTATATGTCCATCCGTCGCTTGAAAGCAAGCGCCGCTGCATCCAGAGCGTCGGTGTTTTGCAGATTGGCGCATAACGCGCAAAATTCAATACGGTTTCGCCCGCCGATACGGTATCGTGTCGGCGGTTTTTTTATGCCTATTTGCCGTCAAAATTCTGGTCATATGAACGCCAGAGTGCTTGGTATCAAAGGGGCGAAAGCGTTTTTATCATAAAGTGGAACACTTTACGAGATAAAATCCTAGCCGTACACACGGTTAGGATACCACAAAAGAGAAAACCGATTCTGCTGCCGCACAATTTCATACTGTTTTTTTTAATGCTCGCATCCGAAGATATGAAGTCGTTGAATGTCAGTTGGTGATCTGATAAGGTGACGGCGCAAGCGGAAGAAATCTCTACCCGGAGCTGTGCGCATGAGGAAAACGTTGAGGCGGGAAACCGCTGGTCCGAAAGGGCGTCATTGCAGGGTAATCAACCCCTGTGAGAAGGCAAACGTGATCCGCGAATGGCAAAACTGCCATTCAGATTGCAAGTCAGAATATGTTGCTTATCTTCACAGCCTGCTGCGGTTTGTGCCGTGCATGGCGGGATGAGTCTGATGTTTACCGGAGGACGGATGTATCCGAAGGGCTTCAGCCGAAAACACCATCTCTCTATCTATTTGAGGGTTGGTGCTTTTTTTATCTCGCGAAAGCCAAATTATCCCTTTGCGGGGATAGTGTGCAAACACGAAGACAGGAGGAAGATTATGCACGACGAAGAACAGCAGCTTCAATCCCAGCAGCCAAGCCAACAGGAAACCCTGGACCCGCAGCTTTTGTCCCGCGTCAAGCAGATCATCGCACGAAGAAACACGGAGTTTATTTTAGACCACCAGAATGATAGCCTTGAGCAGCTCAGCGCCTACCTGAAAGCCTGTATGGATGACATTGGTCATCCCCCTGCGAGGGTAGAGGTCATCGGCGGGGCGTTCCTCGAATACCGTTTTGGGTCGTGGACGAAAGCTCTCCGCAGCTTTTATAGCGGCTCAGTATCTGCCAACCTTAAAAACCCGCCGCCGTTTGCAAATCGAAAAATCGTGCGCGACCTTTATGCGGCGTTAGATTCGCAGCTTCAAAGGGCGGATGCAGCCTGTACCAAGGAGGTACGGGCATGAAAGGAAAGCCGTTTCGAGATCGAGACAATCAGGCTCTGCACGACAAGCGCATGAATGAAAGCGTGCGTGTGGCGATCTCCCGAAAAAATATTGAATTTATCCTTGCACATCAACACGATTCCCGAGAAGAACTTGCTCGCTACCTACGGCAATGCAAAAAAGAGCTGGGGCATATTCCTGCGCAATCTGAGGTTATCGGCGGCGATTTACTGGCGCTTCGATTTGGCTCGTGGGTAGAAGCGCTGAATTACAGCGGCTATATGAACTGCAAGGGTACAGCCGTAAGTGCGCTGCCGTTGGAACGCACGGCAATCTTTCAGGAAGAATATGAGCGTCAATCAAAACAGCATGTAAAGGACAAAGAAGCTCGAAAGAAAAAAGCAAAAGCCGACCGACGGGAGCAGAAATCCGCTAAAAAGCGCGCAAAAAAAGCAGCGATAGCAGCCGCAGCCGGAGGTTCCAAATGAGCGGCGGCGCGAGAAATCGCTTTGATCGGCAGCGCTGGATAGAAAATATAATCAAAGAGCGCACCCGAGAAGCGCTGGAGCGTTTCCCAGCTCGTGAACGCTATCTTCACTACAATCAGGAATACAAGCGGCAGGAAGAGCTTTATAAGCAGGAACGCGCCGAAAGAGATCGTGTCCGAAAAGAACGCAACGAACAGCGGAACCAGCGTCGAGCCGAAGCAAGAACTAAAAACGCTGCCAAAGCGCAGACAACAAATAAATCCGAAACTCTCCTTTCAGAGAATTGCGAACGAAAGGAGATGTGACGGATGTCAAAAGGTAAAGGTAAAAAGCAGTTTCAGGGTGCAGGTCGCCGGTTCCGCGGCGATGTCTGGTTGGATGAAAAAGTAAGCGGCAGAACTATGCACGCGCTGCAAGAGCGCGGCGTCAAATTCCCACCGGGTACGAATGTTCGAGGTACACGGGAATTTAAGGACGAATACAAACGCCAGTTGAGTAAGTTCAGGCAAGAGCACGCCGCGAAGATCGCGGCAAAAAAAGAAGCCGCAAAGGCAGCGCAGGCAGCAGCCCAGCAGCCCGCAGCCGAAGAAACTGCTCCGTTATAAATGGGTATACGATCTGCTTGGGAACAGATTTGTATAAATAAGGTCCTGGCTCCATCCCCCTGTGAGCCACCTGCCAGCGCGTCCATCCCCTGGCGCGCATGAAAGACTCCGAACGCTGTCCTGGGAACGCGGCGTTCGGGGGAAGAATATACCGACGCGAAGCTATTTCGCGCGTGAATAGGAATTGGTGATATGAAAAAGAAAAAGGTACTGCTTGCGCTGATCGTAATCGCAATTGTTGCCTCCATCGGCGCCCTCGGTTATCTGGCGCTGAGCTATTTTGGGTCAAGCGCAAGAAGCTCCAACGCGGGCGGCGAGCTGTCCATCGACTATCTCGTCTCCGAGAAGGACGTCGTGGAGGAAGATACGCAGTCAGACAGCAGCAAAAACATTTTCCAATGGCTCAAGGAACGTCTCTCTGCGGACAAGGCGCAGGAGGAAGTGACGCTGCAAACGGACACGAGCGGTCCAGCCAGCACGCAAAGCGGTATGAGCCAGAGCATCCGCCAGTCGGAGGAGGCGGCCGAGGAAGACCTCACGCCCATCCAGCAGGCGGCAAAGGACGCGCAGCAGACGAATACCAATAAGAAAAAGGACGCCGCCGAGGACGATACCCCCGCGCAGGAGGAGAACACCCCGCAGGAGCAGCCCGAGGAAAAGGAAGACAAGAAGAATCCCGAGGACGAAGCGCCGAAGGAGGGCGAACACAAGGTTTTCATCTCCATTCGCTGCGACACGGCAGTGGACAAGGGCATGAATCTGGACTCGCAGTGGGCGGGCATCGTTCCGTCGAGCGGCACGATTCTCGCCAAAACGAAGGTGGAATTTCAGGAGGGCGACACCGTCTTTGACGTTCTGTGCCGCATCCGCGACACCTATAAAATCCACGTTTCCTACCGCGGCACGAACGGCGCGCAGTATGTAGACGGCATCAACAACCTCTACGAATTTGACGGCGGCAGATGGTCGGGGTGGATGTACTGCGTCAACGACTGGTACCCCAACTACGGCTGCGGACAGTACGCGGTCAAAAACGGCGACGTGATCGAATGGAACTACACCTGTAACCTCGGACGCGATCTGGGTCAGGACTGGATGGCGTCGGATGAATGGATGAAGGAAAACGAATGAGAATGCGCTTTTTCGGGGGTCTGCACCCGGCAGTCAGCTTTTTATATTTCGCAGCCGTGCTTGCGCTGACGCTGGTGTGCTTTCACCCCGTGATGGCGGCGCTTTCTCTGGTTGGCGCGGTATGTTTTTCCGCGCAGCTAAACGGCTGGCGAAGCGTGGGCTTGACCAGCCGCTTCGTTCTGCCCATGTTTCTGCTCATTGCTATCGCAAACCCGCTGTTTAACCACCGTGGCGTGACGATGCTGTGTATGCTCTTTGACCAGTGGTTTACCTTGGAAGCCGTCTGCTATGGCTTGGTCTCCGCTGCGTCGCTTAGCGCGGTGATCTTCTGGTTCACCTGCTATCAGGCGGTCATGACCTCGGATAAATTCCTGTTCCTGTTCGGGCAGATTGCCCCCAATACCGCGCTGCTCATCACCATGACGCTGGGGCTTATTCCGAGATTACAGGAGCGCAGCACGCAGATCCGCACGGCGCAGAAAATGCTGCTGCCGGAAAACAAGCGCCTTCTTCCAAGGCTCCACGCGGCGAACCGGAATTTATCGGCGCTTTTAACGTGGAGCATGGAAAACGCCGTACAGACCGCGGACTCCATGAAAGCGCGCGGCTACGGCGTGCGCCGCCGCACCACGTTTCACTTATTCGTCTTTGACAGCCGGGACGCGGCTGTGCTGGGGCTTATCCTGGCGCTTGCCGGCATCTGCGTGCTGGGGCGCGTCTTTGGGCACGGCACGATGGAGTTCTATCCCCGCATGGACGCGGTCTTTACCGGCATAAGCGGCACGGTGCTGTACATCGCGTTCGCAGTTCTTGCGTTATTCCCCTCAATTCTGGAAATGAAGGAGAAGTTGACATGGCGCTGCTGCGGTTTGACGGATTGAGCTTCGCGTATCCCTACGCCTCCCGCCGCACCTTGCAGGATGTGAGCTTCGAAATGGCAGAGGGAGAATATCTGGTGCTTTGCGGTCCTTCGGGCTGCGGCAAGACCACCTTATTAAAACAGGCAAAACGGGAACTGCGCCCGGCGGGCAGCCGCGAGGGGCAGGTTCTCTATCAAAATACACCCATTGACGAATTAAGCGCCGAATCGGCGTTTACCGAAATCGGCTATGTCCAGCAGAATCCGGAGGATCAGATCGTGACGGATTTCGTATGGCACGAGCTGGCGTTCGGACTGGAAAACCTCGCCCTTCCGACGAAGGTCATCCGAAGAAGGGTTGCCGAGATGGCGGCGTTTTTCGGAATGGAAACGTGGTTCCGGAAGAAGACGAGCGAACTGTCCGGCGGGCAGAAGCAGATGCTGAACCTTGCGTCCGTGATGGCAATGAGCCCGAAGCTCCTCATTTTAGATGAGCCGACGAGTATGCTGGACCCACTCGCGGCAAGAAGTTTACTGGACACCGTCGAGCGCATTAACCGGGAGCTGGGCGTTGCGGTGCTGCTGACTGAACACCGGCTGGACGCGGTCTTTCCTGTCTGCGACCGGGTGCTGGTCATGGACGGCGGAAAGCTCCGCATCGACGGCGCGCCCGCAAAAATTGCCTCGCAATTGGCGCAGGAAACGGAAAAAGAACGCCTGTATTATGGACTTCCCGCCCCGGTGCGCATCTGCGGCGAGCTTGGCGCGGACCCGATCCCTTTGAGCGTGCGGCAGGCACGCGGATACCTCAAAACGATTCTCAAGGATGCAAAGCCGCAGGCAGAAGAACCTGTCAAGCAGGAGCCGGAACGCGAGGACAAGCCGGTGCTTTCCTGCAAGGAGGTCTGGATGCGCTACGCCTCCACAGAGCCGGACGTTTTGCGCGGCGCGGAATTGCAGCTATATAAAAAGGAGCATCTGTGCCTGCTCGGCGGCAACGGCGCGGGCAAAACGACGCTGCTATCCTGCCTGATCGGAACGGCAAAGCCGCAGCGCGGGAAAGTGGGGCTCCAGAAAAACTGCCGCCTTGCGATGCTCCCGCAGCGGCCGCAGGCGCTTTTCACGCAGGACGACGTGCTGTCTGACCTCCTGGAGGTTGGAAACGAGACGGATGCGCGCGCGTGGGCGGAAAAGCTGGAGCTGACCGGGCTGCTGGACCGGCATCCGTTCGACCTCTCGGGCGGCGAATTGCAGCGGGCGGCACTCTGTAAATTATTGCTTCGGAATGCCGACGTTCTTCTGCTCGACGAGCCGACGAAGGGTCTGGACGCCTATGCAAAGGCAGAGCTGGGCGCGATCTTAAAAAAGCTGAACGCAGACGGCGTGTCTATTTTAACCGTAACGCACGATCTGGACTTTGCCGCAAGTTTTGCCGATCGCTGCGCGATGATGTTCGACGGGCGCGTGATTTCTGCCGACGAGCCGCACCGGTTCTTCTCCGGAAACCGCTACTACACAACGGATGCAAACCGCATTGCGGGCAGCTGGTTCCCGAGCGCCATCACCTGCGAGGAAGTCGTGCAGAACTGCCGGGAGGCGGGCAGATGAAGCGAATTTTTGCCAGCCGCCGCACCAGATGGGCGGCTATCGTCATTTTGATTGTCTTACCGGCAATGCTCGCCGCGTATTCCGTTTTTGAATTTCGAAGACCCAACAGCTTCGGTGAAGACCACGGCTTTCTCAATTTCTTCGCCAACAATTCAGACTGGATTCTGGGGCTGCTGTTTCTGGCAATTTCGGCGGTTCCGTTCCTTCTGGTCTTCGAGCGCAGACGCCCGCAGGCACGCGAGCTGGTGCCGATCGCAGTCATGTCCGCCCTCGCGGTCGTGGGAAGAACGGTATTTTCCATTGTGCCGCTGCCGAACTTCAAGCCGTGCAGCGCGATCATTATGATCACGGCCATCGTGTTTGGTCCCGAGACGGGCTTTTTGACCGGCGCATTGACCGCGTTTGTAAGTAACTTCATCTTCGGGCAGGGACCGTGGACGCCGTGGCAGATGTTTACCTGGGGGCTTCTGGGCTTTTTAACCGGGCTTATGAAAAACGCGGGGCTGTTTCCAACCGTGGGGCATATCATTCGCCACCCGAAGCCGCGCTTCACGAGTCCCAGATGGGATAAACTCCTGCCGCCCGATACCGGGCGCGGCGATGTGCTGGCGCTTCTTCGCAGGACGACCGAGCGCGCGCCGCTGGGGCTTTGCTTCTGGGGACTTATATCCGGCTTCCTCTACGGCTGGATCATGAACCTCTATTATATTCTGGGCTATATCCGCCCTATCACATGGCAGACGGTCGCGGCGGCGTATGTTTCGAGCTTCTTCTTTGACCTGAGCCACGGGGTTTGCACGTTTTTGGTTTTATGGGCGCTTGCCTCGCCGTGGAGCCGGAAACTCGAGCGCGTGAAAGAGAAATTTGGGCTTGTGGCAGAGCAGAAAAATTACACCATGCCGCAGGCAAGCTGAGACGAGGATGAGAGATGGAAGAAACGAAAAACAAAGCCGCGCCGGTTATCCGGCTGCAAGACGTGCGCAAGGAATACGTCGTTGGAGACTCGCACATCCACGCATTGGACGGCGTGAGCCTGACAGTCAGCCCCGGCGAGTTCGTCTGCATCTCCGGACGAAGCGGCTCCGGTAAATCGACGATGCTCAATATGCTGGCTGGTCTTGAAAAGCCGACCTCGGGCGAGATCGTCATTCTGGACAAGCACATTGAGAACATGAGCGAGAGTGCGCGCATCCGATTCCGGCGGCAGTACATCGGCTTCGTGTTCCAGAGCTACAATCTGATGCCGCAGTATACGGCGGTCGAGAACGTGGAGCTGCCGCTCATGCTGCGCGGCATCGGAAAACGAGAGCGCCGAAAACAGGCGCTTGCCGTCATGGAGCAGGTCGGCATTGTCTCCCACGCGGAGCATAAGCCGTCGGAACTGTCCGGCGGCCAGCAGCAGAGAGTCGGCATTGCGCGGGCGCTCATTACAAAGCCGCCCATCGTCTTTGCCGATGAGCTGACCGGCAACCTCGATACGAAAACAAGCGCGGAGATCATGGATCTGCTCACCGGCCTGTTCCGCGAAAGCGGCACGACTTTTATGCTGGTTTCGCATGACCCCGATATGTCGCAGTATACCGACCGGACGATTCATCTGCTGGACGGAAAAATTATCAGCGAAGAAACAAACCAAAGCGTGAGGAGATAGAAAGTATGAGAGTTCAGAGAATTTGCAGAAGACTGGTTTTGCTGCTGCTTGCCGCGGCGTGCCTGTGCCAGATGGCGCTGGCAGTCGACCCGGCGTTCCGGTACGGAAGCAAGAACGTGAGCTGGGTCGAGATGGACGGAGACGACTTCCTGCTGCTCGACGGCGACGAGACAGACCGCGATCATCCCACGGCATACGCCGGAGACTGGATGAAGGTAAACCTTCCGATGCGCACCAGCATTGGAAAGGGCGTTTTGCAGGATCTTCGCGTAGAAGCCTGCGAGCCGGAGTCTTTATCCGAGGCGCGCAGGTGGCCGTTTACCACGTCAGACTTTTCTGCCAGCTGCAAGATGTTCGCTTCTTCCTATGACTGGTATGTCGCCGCAATCTGGGACGATGAAGAGCTGGACATGACCTTTCAGATTCCGGTTCCCTCCGGCGCTTCGGCTGGCACCTACTATCTCTATTTCAAGGTGACGGCGGACTACTACGACGCAAACGATAACCGGCATGACCGGGAAGTTCTCATCACGGCAGAGGTGGAGGTGCTGGAAGGCACCGGCTCCGGTTCCGCTTCTTCCGGCTCGGCGGGAACTGCGTTCGCCGGGGTAAAGCCGAACGACAATGACAAGGTCGTCTCCAGCAACGTTCACGCGCTCCTGATTGCGGACGCAGGCGTGTCCGCGCCTACGGCAAAGCCCGGCGAGAACGCCGAGATTTTAATGCCGCTGGTTGTCAACCGCGAGTATTTGCCGAGCGACCTCTATTTCCTGCGCAACATCACCATCGAGCCGTCCATCCCGACGACCATCAAGGACATCGGCAACTGGCCGTTCGATATTACCTCCATCAGCTACGTCCGCCACCTGGACGATATGACCTACAACAGCCGCGCGGACGTGGAATACTCCATCCCCGTCTCGCAGACGGCAAAGAAAGGCGTCTATCCCATCGACTTTACGATCTGGGCGACCGTCTGGCGCTACGACGAGATGAACGGCACGGACATTCAGGAAGACGTGAAGTTCACCGTGACGATTTACGTCAATGTCACCGAGGACGGCGCGGACTCCGGCGTGACGAGCGACCTTGGCGCGCTGACGACGGTCTCCGTTGACGAAGACGGGCAGCACATCGCAGCGCCGCGCGGAAACGCCGGTCAGCGCATCACCTTCACGCTGCCGCTCGTCAACCGCGGCAAGAACCTGACGGAAATTACGATTGCCCCGAAGGTTTCCTCGAACCTCAACGAATGCCCATTCGTGGTCGAGCAGACCAACTACGGTCAGACCATCCCCGACATGGCGCCGGGCGACACGGTCATGGTCGAGTTCGACTTCCAGCTCTCGCCCTACGCGACGCAGGGCAACAAGCCGGTCACATTCGAGTGTACATACAAGGAAAACGGCACACAGAAGACCTGCGAGGTGACGAGCTTTGTCTACGTCGTCTATGGCTACGAAGAGCCGAATACCGCGTCCGCGCCTCCTGTCCACATTGAAAGCTACAGCCTGACCGTGGACGGAGAGCCCGTCAGCCAGCTTTTCGCGGGCGACGAGGCGGTCCTGAGCATGACCATCCGCAACAACGACCAGAACGTCAACGCCCGCAAGGTGCGCATCGGCGCGTCTATTGATACGAAGGTGCTGCTCTTTACGATGGGCGAAACGGACACCAAATACGTCGATGTGATCGAGTCCGGCAAGTCTGCCGACATCAGCTATAAAATTACCGTCGCGAACGAAGCCGCCGAAGGACCGACGAACTTCTCCGTCACGCTGAACTATGAGAACTGGGAGGTCACGCAGGCGTCCGCCTCGCAGACGCTGCCGCTCATCGTCAAGCAGCCGGTGCGCGTGGAGGTCGGCGAGCCGACCATCTACGACTCCGACGCGAAGCCGGAAGAGCCGATTGCCATGAGCCTGAACATCGTCAACAAGGGACGCAGCAAGATCTATAACGTCTCGATTGACGTCGAGGGCAAGGGGCTTTCGATGTACGAGGACTACTACGGCGGCGACGTTCTTCCGGCGGCAAAGCTGAACCCCGACATTCTCGTTTCGAGCACCACCGCCGGCAAGTGCAGCGGCAATCTGCTGGTTCACTACGAAGACAGCGAGGGCGAGGCGTACACCGAAACCGTGCCGGTCAGCTTTACGGTTGCGGAGCAGCCGGTCGTCCAGCAGCCGGAGCAGAACGATCAGATTGAAAGCGAGCCGATCGAGCAGCCGAAGAAGAAGCTCTCCACCGGCGCGGTCATCGGCGGCGCGGCAGGCGTTCTGGCGCTTGGCGGCGCGGGACTTGGCATTGCACTCAAAAAGAGGCGCGGCAAGTATGAAGTTTCTTGATTTCTTCCGCATGGGCCTTGTCAATCTCTCCCGCCGAAAGGCGCGGACGATTCTCACGGCCCTGTCGATGGCGATCGGCGTGATGTGCATCGTCGTTCTCATCTCGGTCGGTCTCGGCTACGAGGCGGCTTACCGGGAAAACATCGAGGCGATGGGCAGCCTGACGAAGATCGATGTGACCCCGCCGAGCGATTCCACGGGCGGCAGGACCGCGCTGCTCAATGACAAGGCGGTGGACGCTTTTAAGAAGCTGCGCGGGGTGGAAGCGGTGACGCCGGTCGTGCAGGCGACGGCGTGGCTGCAATCCGGGTCTTATATCGGCTCTGCTAAACTATATGGCATTGATCTTTCCACGGCGAGCAGCTTTCTCATCTACCCCGTAGAGGGCGAAATGCCCGGCGCGGGTACGCATCTTAGACCCGAGATCATGTTCACCGACGATATGGCGGCGTCGTTCGCAGACCCTGATAAGGACTGGGAGTTTGCGCTGAACGCCGACGGCACACCGAAGGTGGATATCCTGCACTCGACCGTCAAGCTGACTTTTGATTACTCGAACCTCTCGGGCGAGTATCAGGAGGGGGAGGACGGGCGTGCGGTGTCGGCGGGCAATATGTACCGGCTGAACATTTCCGGACTTTGCTCCGCACAGAACTACACCTATGCGACGAGCGGCTTTCTCGATAAGACGCGGCTTGAAGAGTGGATCAGCGCGAACAGCGCGTTCATCCCGCAGCGGTCCTTAGAAGACACCGGCGGGCAGAAAACCTACGATCTGGTGTGGGTAAAGGCGGCGGAGGGCGACGACGTGCAGGCGATTGCGAAGGTCATCCGCGACGCGGGCTTCAACACCTACAGCCTGAACGATATGTTAGAGAGCGTCAAGAAGCAGTCCAACCAGATTCAGGGCATGCTCGCGGCAATCGGCGCGGTGTCGATGCTCGTGTCCGCGATCTGCATCGCAAACACGATGATGATGTCCATCAACGAGCGCCGCAAGGAAATCGGCGTTCTCAAGGTGCTGGGCAGTGAAATGACCGACATCATGTTCATGTTCATGGTCGAGGCGCTTCTGGTCGGCATTGCGGGCGGACTTTTCGGCATGGGGCTGAGTTTCGGAATGCGGGAGTTAATACCGGTACTGTTCTCCGACATGGATGTGCGCAGCATCATTCCGGTCTGGCTGGTCGTGGTGGGTTTAGGCTTCTCCGGCATTGTGGCGCTGCTGTCCGCGCTCGCTCCCGCAATCGGCGCAATGCGCATTTCGCCGTTGGAAGCTATTCGGGCAGAGTAAACGCGTAATGCTTGAAATAGAAAACGATGGAGTGGCGCTAAATAATTCCTTGCTGGCAATATGCAGATAAGGCAAAAACGCGACACTTATAAGCAACGCCGAGCCACAGATGCGCAGATAGGTTCCTTACAAAGCTGCCTCGATTTCCTGCAGCGCACAGCTTGGCAAGTTATCTGTTCTATCTGACAGTTGAAATCATGCGCAGACGCAAAAATGTGCAAAACAAGAGCTGAAGATGCAGCAAGCGATCCGATCAGTAAGTTGCTTTGCAACAGAAACAAATCTAAGACTTGTACAATTTAAGATCATTATTTCGAACAACCTTTGCGGAATCCATGCCACATCCATCGCGGTAGTTGGCAAATCTGTAGAGGGAACACATCTTTGTATTCTGCTCGGAGAAATCCGAGTCGAATAAATAAAAAATACTAGGAGGAATACAAAATGAAAACGCGGAAGATTCTTGCACTCTTGCTTGCCATGGTTATGGTTCTTGGACTGTGCTCAATGGCATCCGCAGCTGCGCCTAATGACAAGGTGCAGATCAACAACATGATGGTTGACGCATCGAAGGTTGATCTCGCTTCTTTCGGTCTTTCTGCAGAAGAAGAAATCGTACCGGTTGAGACGTTTGCTGCAACAGCCACCTACAGCGACTTGGATGTAAACGCTAACTTGCCGCCGATTAAGAAGATCCTGATTCAGGGCTTTAATGAAAGCGATATCAGCAGCAATGTTGGTATCATGCAGGGAAATGCAATCTACACGCTGACGATGCCGTCTGGCACAAAAGCAACCCAGCTTACTAACAAGGTTGTTACCTTTGTACTCGGCGGCACTTCCACAACGCCGACGGGCAGCACGATTAACCTCACTTATAACGGAACGACCTATTCCGCTACAGCAGGCGGCTCTATCAGCATCACCATGACGCTGACGCCGAATGTTTCTACCCCGCTTACCGCTACTTGGACAGCGCTGAACAGCGATGGCAGCACGACGGCAAAGAATAGAAGCTGCCAGCTTACTGCATACGTTCCTGTTAATACAACGGATGTTAGCCTTAGCAGCCTGACAATCGAAGGAACGGATGCTGATATTTCCAGTTCTACCGTTGGCGGTGTTACCCGCTATGTTTGCGTGGCAGAACTTGAAGACGTAACTTCTCTGACCGGTTTGGAAGTTGTCGCGGAGCTTGGCAGCGGTAACGCAGAAGCTACACTTGGCGGAATTGGCGGCGTTAAGGACGAAGATGACGATACGCTTGTCACTTTCTCCGATGTCGACTTGACCACGTCCAAAAATCTGGAGATTACAAATACTACTTATTCCAGAACCTATCAGGTTTCCGCGCATATCAAGGATGGAACGGTGACTATTCACATCGCAATCCGCTCCTTCCTTGCTGACGAATATCTGGAGAACCGCACGAACTGGTATGGCGGTTATGGCGCAAGTACCGTTACTGATGCGGCAAAAAAGACGAGACTCTTAGACATTTCGAAGTATCTCCGCAGCGCGAATGTTACGGATAGCACGGCCAGCGCCACTGCGCCGAGCTATGGCGGCAATGCGCCGCTTTCCAAGGATGCATCTACGGGGCGCTTCATTTTCGCGGAGAACTCCTATAAAGAGATTGAGGTTCCTGCATCCTACACGGTTCGCGATGCTTTGAATGCTTTCGTTGGTCAGAATAGGCTGCCAGGCGGAGTAAACTATAATTTCTTTGATCATTTCTATATTCAGGCAGATCAGCCCAGTTATATTGAGGCTATGGGAAGACTGATTATGGATCCGGACGATCCCCAAAATGAGGAAAAAGCGACAAAAGATGTGATGGGCGAGTTCGACTGCGGCTCTGCGAGCGGCTGGATGTACACGGCAAGAACCAGCCGGACAGACGTAACGTCTGATTTGCCCAACGCCGGCGCAAATACATGGCCGGTTTCGAACGGTATGTATATCGACTGGTACTATACCGCAGCATACGGCATGGACTTCGGCTATTCGATGTTCGGCTAATGACTACCTGATATGCCCCAGCAGGGAGCGCCGCAAGGCGCTTCCTGCCAGGGGCAGGAAAGAGCGTGTTATGAGAACAAACAGGAAAAAGAGCTTGCGCTCTCTTGCGCTGCTGCTGGCGCTTATACAGATCCTATCGCTTTTCACGCTGGGCGTCGGCGCAGCGGGGCTGGACCCGGACGGTCGTTGGGTAAAAAGATCGGCTCTCTCGTGGGCTAGACCACTCTCGAACGACGACGCGGCAAAAAGGCAGCCATATTACATGCTGTTTGACCGCAGCTCCGGCGATAATCTCTCATTTCCAGAAAATATTTCACTCGCAGGACAGATGGGCTTCGGAGGAGCAACTGCGGCGATTGCGCTGCCAGAGGGGCGCGACTGGAAGAACGAAAACAACTACAAGCTGAAGCTTTATGGGCAGAAGGTAGAAACCGAAGCTTCAGATTATCAATTTCTCAATATCTATCCGAGCGATACAGTTCTGAACTATCACCATTTCCAGAAGCTGGAGCGCCGCTATACCACGGGAAGCGCGATGGACAGCAAGATGTATGTGCCGTCCGGAGCAATGCTTTCCGAGACGAATTATTATATCGTTCCGCAGAAGTATGTAGAGTTTGCGGGTGTAAAACCGACGCGGAACCCAGACGGGAGCTATACAAACCCCTATTATACAACAGAAGAAGACGCTGCGATACGTGCGCTGTTTCCGCAATACAAGAGCCGGGTAGACGCGCACAACGCATTAAAGAATTATATTTTGTCCCAAACGGAGCTTCATGTGGGCGGCTACCATCCGCAGATGGCATATCGTTTGATCGGTTCACAGGCTGTGAATTTGTACGGTCAGGTCACGGAGGACGCCTTTTTGAACGCTGTGCATGGCGAAGGCTATGATCTGGCGCAGACACAGGAGTTCCTCAGCACCGTTATGGATGGAATCTACGACTATGTGGAGTCCAGCAGAATCGATGCGCCTGAGATCACATCCTTTGAGCTTGGCGGCTCCAAGGCGAGAATCGATGCAAAAAACCGAAAAGTAACGGTCAATATCCCGCTTGGCTACGTTACATCCGGCATGACCCCGGCAATTACGACAAGCGGTTATACCTACGCACAGCTGGTCAGCGGCAGCACCAGCAGCTCCGTTATGAAGTACAAGGTGACGCCGTATTGCCCGATAACTGGTCTTCTCTATAACGGACAGCGCGACTCATCTGGCAATATCTATACGGATCTCAGCCAGGAGTGGACGGTTGAACTCAAGTTTGGCGAGCAGCCGTTCAACGATGTAACGTCTTTCAGCATCTACGATGCAAAGTACCAGAAGCAGCGCGAGGCTACAATCGCAAATCCGGAAAAAGCTGGAGAGCTTGGCTCTATCACGCTGAATATGCCGGTTGGTACGGATCGGAAGTCGCTGGTGCCGACGATTGCGCATTTGGGGCAATATGTCCAGATCGAAGAAAACGGCGAATGGAAGACCATTGAATCTGGTAAGGCGTATGATTTCAGCACCGTTCGGAAAATCCGCGTCAAAAATGACAGCTTTGGCGGCGTTACGACCGAGTATACCGTAACCATTACGGCAGAACAGTCCAAGGAATGCAAGATCCTTGGCTACAAAATCGGCTATGCCGAGGGCGTGATCGACGAGCAGAATCATACCGTAACCATTGAAGTCCCGTATGGAACGGATCTGACAAAGCAGACCGCAGAGGTCACCTGTTCTGAGTTTGCAGAGAATACTGTAAAGCCGAGCTTGCTTGTCTATAACATGGATCTCACGTATGTGATCAAGGCAGAAAACGGAACAGAGCAGCCATATAAGGTCAGAATCACACAAACCGCACCGGCGACCGGAAAGAATATTCTGGGTTTCAGTTACGGCAGTATCTCTGCCAGAATTGGTGAAAAGGATATTCTTCTGGAAGTACCGTTCTCTGTCGATCTGAAGACACTTGCGCCGACGATTGTTGTTTCCGATTTTGCGACGGTAAGCCCGGCAAGCAACGAAGCCGTAGATTTTACCAATTCAGAGAAAACACCTGTTATTTATACGGTTCGGGCGCAGGATGGCACGGAAAAGAAATACAATGTAGTGGTCAAAAAAGCCGCGCAGCCGGATTCCGTCCCATATGGCGACATTCTGGAAGAGGTAAAAAGCAATATCATTGCGGACTACAAGTCCCGCCGCGATGGTACATTACTTACGGATGACTGGATCTTGATGAACCTTGGCTTTGCAACCTGTAATCAGGAGGTCGCATCGGGTGAGGATCTTCCGTATGGTCTTAATATCTACGGACACATAAAGGCTATTGCACCAAACAAGATGACGGATTACGCTCGCGTAATTATGATGCTGACTGCGCTTGGCATCAACGCCAGTAATCTGGATATCTACAGAGACAGCAATAATACGCCGTTTACAGATGGCAGCGGAAAAGCGGTCAGCAGTCTTGTAAAGGAACTTTATAGCTACAGCGGCAGCTATACGATCAACGGTCCGATCTATGCGCTGATTGCACTGGATATGGGTAACTACACCGTGCCGAAGGATGCGAAATGGACGCGCGAGAAGCTGCTGGAAGAAATTCTTTCCCATCAGTACGGCTCAGACGGATTTGGGATCGATATGGTGGCGATGCTGATGCAGAGTCTGTATCCGTACATCAACGATCCGACCTACGGCGAGCGCGTCAAGGCAAAGATGCAGGAAGGCTATGACATCATTCTTGGCTATCAGACTGCATCTGGTGTCGATCCGATGGGAAGTGATTATACGTTCTTCTCTTGGGGAACGACGAACAGCGAATCCTGCGCACAGGTAATCTGCGCAATGTGTGCAATGGGCGTGGACGTCGGCACAGACCCGAATTTCAGCGCTTACAGCACGGGTGATTATACGCAGGATAAGGGCGTCATTCCCACATGGCTAAACCGATATCTGATGCCCAGCAAGGCGGGCTTCGGTCATACGGATAACAGCCATAATGAAATGGCAACGTACCAGTCCGCTTATGCGGTGCAATGGTATCTGAATTTCTATAACGAGCAGTCCGCAAAGCCGTATTCCCTCTACTATAAGCGTTTCGATTTCTCTCGCCAGCTCAGCGATAAAGCAGATATCGAAAAGTTTACGTTGGAAGGGCAGGAAGGCATTATCAACGGCAACAATATTACAGTTTATATCCCCGATGGGATGCCGACAGATAATTTAACGCCTGAAATAAAGCTCTCCGATGGCGCGAAACTGCTTTCACCCAAAATGCCGGTTCCGTTTGTAGAGGATGCGCCGGTTGCATTTACGGTGCAGGCAGAAAACGGAACGACAAAAAAGACCTACAGTGTAAAGCTTGTTTATGACAAAAATGTCAAGGGCAAGGGCACGACGCTCTTCACCGACACCATCCAGATTCAGAATGAGGACATGGCCGACAAGGACATGGAGGACATGCAGATCACGAAGAACGAGGATGGCACGACCGACATTCTGATTACCATCGTCCCCGGCGTTGACACGACGAAGCTCCGCTTCAAGGCGGACATTTCGTACAAGGCGACGGCAAGCATCGATGTGACGGGCAAGAGCAACGTTGACCTGCACGACTGGACGGAGGTTGTCGTGACTGCCGAGGACGGCGTCACGAAGCAGACCTACCGCATCAAGGTCGTAAGCCAGACGTTCGCGTCCATCACGGAATTTGCGATCAAGGTCGACGGCGTGGAATACGGCGCGGTGATTACGGCGACCGGCGCGACCGGCACGATCCGCTTCGTCGGTATCCCCGACACGGCAGACCTCACGCGCGTCACGCCGACGAAAATTACCCTCGGCGAGGGAACGACGGAGGTTCTCCCTTCCGCGTCCGCACCGCAGAACTTTGCAGAGGGCGCGGAGTACACGGTCAAAGGTCCGGGCTTGCGGACCAGAACCTACAGCGTCGTGACCAGCAGCAAGGGCGGCGGCGGAGACGATGATGACAGTAAGCCGGTCAACAACAGCTTTGCCATCACCTCCTTCAAAATTGGAGACAAGGCAGCTGAAATTGACAACACGAACGGCATCATCAAAATCACGCTCCCCTACGGCACGAATCTCTATCAGGTTGCGCCGAAGATCGAAACCGGCAGCGGCTGCGTGGTCAGCCCTCGCTCGGGGCAGGTCGTGAACCTCTCCGTGCCGGCAACCTACACGCTGACGCGCGGCGATGAAAAGCGCACCTACACGGTGATCGTCACGCTGCAAAAATCCGCGTCGCAGCTCATCTGGGACAAGGCGGCGGTCAAGCTGAACCCGTCTTCGTACCAGACCAGCCCCGACCTCGGGAAGAAAGAGCCCGAGCCGACCTACATCCCGTCCACCAGCCAGATTCTCTCCGGCATGAAGGTGCAGGTGAACGGCAAGGACGTGACCTATCAGGCGGCTGGTTCTTCCAACTGGCTCCTGATGACGCCGGACAGCTATTCTTCTGCCAGCACCTACCGCTTCCGGGCGGAAAAGGGCGCGCTCAAGAATATCGTCGCCAACGGCTATAACGGCTTCGGCATTCAGGCCGGCAAGCTGATGATCGGCATCACCGAGAAGATGGACACGGCGCGCGGCTTAGACCTGTCTCTCTGCCCGGTGCCGAGCGCGGCGCAGACGGCGTGGAAAAACAAGTCCGGTGTGGTCGGCGTGTGGAAGATCACCTGCGACAGCGTCTCGGGTGGTTTGACGCTAACGTTCGACTGCTCGGGTCAAACAGGAAAACTGGCGCTTGCGAAGTACAACGAAGCGAAAAAGTGCTTTGAGCAGGTGTCGGAGAAAAAATGGAGCGTCAGCGGCTCGATCCTGACGGCTTCCAATATGTCCGCCGGTATCTACGGCGTGATTAAGATTGGGTAATTTTGAAAAAATGAAAGCCCGGGGCGCAATGCCCCGGGAGAAAGGATGAGAGAATATGAAAGGAAAACGCTTCCTGTCTCTCCTGCTCTGCTTCGTGATGGTGCTGGGGATGCTGCCCGGTCTGGCAATTCCGGCATCCGCTGCTAGTACAGCTACTTTGCAATTTTTTGTTGTTATGGGCAACACAAGCACTAGCAATAGGATTAGGAAAACGAAAGTACCAATTAATTCAAAAGTTAAAGATGCGATAACTTCCGATGAATTGGTCGAGAAAAATCCAGGCTATTACGGCGTGATGGAGCTTGTTGACTGGTATACGGAACAACCGGAGGAGAACGAGGACGGCAGTTTTACGTTTAGTGAAGAAGCAAAGGTTACAGACGATACTCTGGTAACAAGAAATTTGAAACTCTACGCGAAGACGAAGATCCGTGAAGGGCAGACTATTTCGATTTCGCTGAATGGCTACAAACCAAAGCCGATTACGGAGTGGAGCGGTCCTGTCGCTACTTCTCCCTCTGAACGTTTTCTCTTCGATGTAACAAACAAAACAAACATAAAGTATGACGGCACCACAGAGAACATATCGAAAAGTCTCTTGGAGCTTCCACTCGGCAAGGCGCTTACGGCAGACGATTTAAGCAAAATTCCAAGTCAGTGGACGATAGACAGTCAAGCGTATACGATCAATAGCTGGGCAACAGTGTCCACGGTTTTGACAGTCGGAACGGTGATCGACCCGCAGGATAAAATTGACAGGTATAATGGCGAAGGATATGATCCTTTTGAAGTATACGCCCAGATGACATGGCCGATCACGATCAAATTTGTGACGAACGTCGACGGGAAAACCCTTCAAGATATAAACTTAACTGGGGCAACCAAACTCAATGGTTATAGTGCTGCAACGACAAATACAATGACAGAAGCGCAAAAGAAGCAGGTTGCAGACGTAAATACTTGGGTGCAGCAGCAGGAAAACACCGATGGCTTCGGAAGAATTTTCCGCGGCTGGTACGCGAATAGCAGTTTTACCGGCGATCCATTCCGCGATGGGACAGGGTATTCCATCAGCGGAACGCCGACGGGTCTCGACGAAAACAGCGCGTGGCACGCGAACACGCCATTCAACAACTCTATGACGCTTTATGCAAAGTGGGAAGACCGTTGCAAGGTTACATTCAACATGGGCAGCGAGAATCTTTCAAACGCAGCGTCTTTTACGGATTACTATGTAGCAGTCAATGAAAAGCTGACCGCGCCGTCCGTTGAGCCGCAGTCAACAGGCTATCCGAACCGGGTGTTCCTTGGATGGTATGAAGATGCGGAATGCACAAAGGTGTGGGACTTTGCGAATAAGACAGTTACGACAGATGTAACACTCTACGCAAAATGGGCCAACGCAAAAACAGTAACGCTCAAATTTGTATATTATGCCCCGGACGATGATGCGACGCCGATTGACTATATAACAATGACGGTTCCGGTCATTGAAGGTCGTGAGTTTGGTGACGGTCTTCCCGTGCTGCCGGGTACACCGACGGAAGGCCTTTTTGATCCGGATACGTTGACAACCCCGATCATCTATCGAACGATGGGAAAAACGCGCGGACTGATTTATAAAAGCTGGAGTTACTACGGAAAATACGACTGGGCACCGCTGACCTCGAAAACTGTATTGTATAATGAGGTGGTTGCCAATAGTGAAGTGCAGGTTCGTGCAAATTCGGTTGTCTATGTTCAGTTTACATTTGACCCGCAGGGCGGTACATTAAATGGCTCGACTGAATCCGCGGTAGTTACATCTGATACGCGGAAGGTAGAAAGCAATCCCACAACCCCCGTAAAAGGCACCACAAGATTCCTGGGCTGGTATACGCAGCCTGATGGAAAGGGTGAAAAGCTCGACCGAACAAAGGAGTATTCGCTGAATACGACGTTCTATGCCGCATGGGAAAAAGAAAAGGAATGCACGCTGATCTTTGATATCAGCAATTACCCGGGCGCGACCGTTGTCCTGAAAAAGGGCGACGAGGTGTGCAGCGGCACGACCGCAGATGGCAAGGTTATCTATACGAAACTGCCGCGCGGAACATATCAGTATTCCATCACGCTGACCGGCTACAAGCCGCTGACCGGAACTTATGAGATTACAGATGCTACCTCAGAGGAGGAATCCTACACAATTGAGGTAAAGGATTGGCCGGTGTTTGTTCCGGTGACCGGAATCGCGCTGAATATTCCTGATAGCCAAATTATGCAGGGAAAGTCCTACGATCTGAGCAAGCTTGCGACGGTTGCGCCAGAAAATGCTTCCTACAAGAACATCACATGGTCCGTATCTGGCGATGGCGTTACGCTGGGCAAAGACGGCAAGACGCTGACGGTTTCTGCTGATGCCACCGGCTCCGTCACACTGACTGCGACGATCACGGATGGCAAGCTCAACGATGCGGGAACAGCGTTGGAAAACTACACGAAGCCGTTCACTCTGACAATCGTAACGTTCCGCCCGACGATCACGTTCAAAAATGGTTCTGGCGAAGGTCCCTCCATCGACGTTATTCAGAACATGCCCGCGCCCGTCCTTGCGGTAAACGGTAAAATTACCGCTCCGGCTACAAAGCCGACCGCAGATGGATGGGAGTTTGAGGCGTGGTATCTGGATGCAGCGTACAACACGGCGTGGACAGCGGATCATGTCTTTACACAAGATAGTGAGCTTTTTGCCAAGTGGAAAAAAGAAGCCGTTCCGATTACAGTGACATTCTCTGACGGCGGCAGCCAGACGAAGACAGAAACGCATAACGCCGGTGAATCGCTGGTTCTTCCTCCGAATATGTTCACAAAGGCTGGATACATTTTTGCAGCGTGGGAACTGCCGGATGAAACAACAATGTACGCAGGAACGACAATCAAGGCATTGCCCAGCACGGATGTTACATACAAAGCAACGTGGAAAGAGATCAATGCTGCAATTACTGCGGATGATGTCCGACACTCGTTGGATGCAATTACTGCGGAGAATGTAAAAGACCACAAGGCGCAGCTGATCGCTGCACGCGACGCACTTGCAGCGGGGACAGCAACAAAGACAGACGCAGAACTGATCGGCAGTTTGTCTGAACTGTTTAAGAGTGCTGACCTTGGCCCGGTCAGTATCACTGGAAATACAAGCCAAGGCGTTACTGAGACAGGCGCGATCCTTTCCTCGGACGGCGCAGCAGTTGTTCTGAATGTGAATAAGCTGACAACACCGAACAAGACTTTGCCTGAAGCATATCAGACTGAAGAATACAAGGCTGTGTGGTATACCGTCGCTATGAGTGTTGGCGGCGCAACCACCGAACCGAAAGTTCCTGTTATTCTGACTGCGCCTATTCCGGCAGACCTGTCTACAATGGCAGCAGACACCATCCGTGTACTTCTGTACAAGAGTGCAGCCACTGAGCCGGTTTTGATGACGCCAACTGTGGCAGATGGCAAACTGACGTTCGCCTTTGACGGCAACGGACAGATTGCATTTGTCGGCAAGGCAATCTCTGATACGGCAGATACCCGCGTCACCGGGCTCACGATGGAGTACAACGGTACGAAGATGGGCAATGTGACACAGGATAAAGATGGCAACTTTACGGTTGTCCTTCCCGCATCGCTGAATCAATCCGCAATCGATTTGCTCGCCTCTGGTAAGTGGAAGACTTATCTGACGGTAGCACCGCAGGCTAAGGTTGCAACAGCAGAGAGCAAGGATGGCTTTGATGCGACGTACTGGGCAGAAACCGGTGTTGCACTGACCTACTCGCTGACGAAGGCAAACGACTATAGCGATAGCCGTACACTGACTGCGATTGCGAAGAATGGGACGAAGCGTGAGTTTACTGTCACGGTCAAGAAGATCACGGACGCAGACCGCACCTACAAGATTGCTGTTGCAAACATCAACGGCGGCACGGTCACAGCCACCCCGAGTCCTGCCGCAGCCGGGGAAGAGGTCAAGCTGACCGTCACGCCGAACGACGGCAAGAAGCTGGTCGCGGGCTCGCTCAGCTACTGCCTGCAATCCGCCGGGGCAAAATCCGTGCCCATCGACGAAAGCAGCCTGACGTTCATCATGCCCGCAGGCGATATCAACATCAACGCGCAGTTTGAAGACGATGCCAGCGCGCCGCTCAAGAACCCGCCGCAGATTACGGCGTTTGTGGTCAACGGCGTCTCCGCGGTCATCAACAGCGACACCAAGGCTATCACAATCATCCTGCCCTACGGCACGGATCTGAAGCACGTTGCGCCGACCATCGTCACGGCGAACGCCTCGAAGGTCGAGCCGTCGTCCGCCCAGCGCGTCGACCTGTCGACACCCAAGGCATATCGGGTCTACGCCTCGAACGGCGCGTATGTGACCTACACCGTCACCGCCTACACCGAAGAGCCTTCTCCCACGCAGTCGCTTTGGGAAAAGCTCCAGAATCAGATCAACAGCAACCCCAACTGGTGGGAGCTGGCGGAATACCAGAAAAAGACCGGCTATTACAAATAACCGGCACACAAAAGCTCCCGGCTGAGTTCTCTCAGCCGGGAGCCATACAGACGCAATAGGAACAGGCAGCCGACAGGCACGCACGGCTGGCTGGCTGCCCCGCAACGGTATGAGAAATGGCGATTTCCCACCCGCGATCATTGTGTCGAATATTCTGCCCCGCAGAGGCTCAAGCCTCTGCGGTTTTTTTCATAGTCGAAAGAGCGCAGATTTTACAGAATTCCACGGAAAACTGTAAAATCTGCGCATTTTCCATTTTAAGCGAGTCCACCAGTCAAAAGGCGTCAATTTCCTACAAACAGGAAAATACAAGAGCGCTAAAATATAGACAGAACCTGCGCTGGGCAGTCATTCTGCCACCTGCCCGCGCCCCCCCGTTTCTGACATTTGCTTATT
Organism: uncultured Clostridia bacterium; assembly: GCA_937967235.1. Taxonomy (GTDB): domain Bacteria; phylum Bacillota; class Clostridia; order Oscillospirales; family Oscillospiraceae; genus CAG-170. The sequence goes on along the minus strand of CALCJW010000159.1, from coordinate 9,398 downwards.
CCCACGCAAATGAAATTCAGAAATGGAGGCAGCGATATGCTGATTAAAATTGTTCAAAACGGAATCGAATCTGAATGGTTCCAGCTCACGAAAAAGGCGCACCGCGAACTGATTAAAACAAAGCCGGAAGCGGCGATCGTACATATTGAGGATGTATATCCGGAATCTCCGGACGCCGGGCGCGTAATCCGCTTGGACTTCCGGCTGTTTACAGTTCTGACACGGGAATTTAAGCTGGAGGATCTCAAACAGGAGAAGCGCGATGAACGCCATGTGGAAAAACTCCGGCTGGAGGCCAGACCTGCCAATGCTCCAGAGTTGGCATCAAAGACGCTGGACGAACAGTACATCCGTCAGGAGATCAAGGATTTGCTGGAGTCCGCGCCTGTACTTGCAGGGCTGACAGCAACACAGCTGCGGCGATTCCAATTGTTTGCCGAGAATGGCAAGTCATTTCGAGAAATCGCACAGCTTGAACATTGCGAATACAACGCTGCACGGAAGTCTGTGAATCAGGCAATAGAAAAAATTAAAAAATTTTTGAAAAGAGGGTGCTCAAAACGCGATTTTCTGTCGGATTAAATAGAGGGACATTTACCTCTGTTGTTCTTTGAAAAAAGAATATCCGATTCAACAGTACATCAGTTGGCAGAACCCGACGAGGGAAAGCGATTTGGCGGATGCGCGAAGACCACCTGTGCGGGAGCGATGCTCCTGCATAAAGACGGCCCAATAAGGTGACGAGCGGCCCCATCCAGCCGGAAGCAGCTTTGGCAAGCTGCCTTGCGAAGACCCTGCCAACCTATAATGGTACACCTGTCCAGCCACAACGGAACGTAATGGGGGCAGCTCGGAGAGATCCTCGGAGGGGTGCAAGACCCGTGGAGCGGCAGCCAGCCGCCGCTGTTTGAAATCGCCCATTGGCTTGGGAAGTAGCGACGAATAAAGCCAGAAGCACAAATGTCAGAAACCGCGGGAACCGTATCCCGCTATGGAATACGGTTCCCGCTTTGTGTATAGGAGAAATGCAATGAATCCGAACATTGATTTTTTAGGCATCTGCCAGCTCCTGAAGGCGCTCCAAACGGTGGGCTTTTCTGAAAATGAAATCAAAAAGATCGCGCGGCGGATCGCCGTCGAGCTTGGTGCAAATTTCACACTTTATAACCAACATTGACAATGAAATATGCGAAGTAGCTTTATGAGATACCCCCAAAAGTACAAAATGAGTGAGCAAGGAGCATCACATACAACAGAATATGAATTTTTGGTTATTTTGTGGATGTACAAAAAATAAAAAAAATGCTATGCTACAAAAGAGTAAAACAAAGAAATGACAGTGTATATTGCACACTCGGTGTGAATATAATAAAAGGTGGATCTGCTACGTGGTAAATTTAACATGCTTTCACGGTACATCATTGGATGCGGGGCAGTCTATTTTAAGAGAAAATGCGTTTCGGGAAGGCACTGCTGAGAGACTAAGGATGGGAAAAGGTGCATATTTCTTTTGCCAGACTTGTGCCAGCCCAGACTATCCTATTTTGTGTGCAAAAGAATTAGAGCGATACCATTATACCGAAGGTAAACACACTGATGGCTATATGATTCTTTCCTGCACTATTCAGTGTGAAGAAGAACAGTACTTGGATTTATATGATCCGATGAACATGGAACTATTTCATCGGATGCGATATCAGTTGATCGAACAGTCGCTGAAAAAGGATCCGGAGTTTAAGTATCCGAATACGGCGGCAGCAGATACGCAGGTTTTTGATACAATTAGGCATCTGCGAAATTTGGCGGTAATTCGCTGTCCACAGTTTTTTGGAATGTTTGAACGCGAAAGACAATTCTTATTCTTGGAAGGACGTGCGTACCCTAAGACCTATGTTCCTAATGTAATTATGGTATGTGCAGATGTTGAAACGGCAAGAATCATTAATATTGAGAAGGTTGACGAGGGGAAGTTTTGCTAATGGATATGAATAAGTTATTTGCAGATTTTACTGAGTATGTGTCATCAATGACAAGTCAGCAGGTGAAGGAGAGCTTAAGTGACGCGATGCTTCATTCGATGGACAGTGATGAGTTGTTGACAGCAGAAGAACTGCCCGAGATGTCAATGGAGAATACACCAACACAGAGTATAGAAATCGCTAAACAACCGATTGGATATACGTTTTACACGCAGGGAATTTGCGTAAAGAAGAATGAGTTTTCGATAACTACACGAAACGAGGTAGCCGCATGAAAGAAACAGATAAGGCTGTGATTCAGTTCCTTGGATACAGAGTAAGTGAGATTTCATATACATGCCCTGTTACACTCGAGTTTCCAAGTGATGCAAAAATATCATGCAACATGAACTTCAGCAAAGCATTGGGGAGAATATCGGAAACTCGTGTTCAGGAAAAGTTGCGAGTCAACTTATGGCATACGATTGGCGATCAAAATACGGATTATAAAATATCTGTCGAGATTAATGGACAGTTTGAAATCAACGAGCACTGGGATCCTGCATGGGAAACCAATATGTTGGCAATACTTTTTCCGTATTTAAGGTCGATTGTTTCGACGGTAACAAGCATGACTGGCAGAGAACCAATCATTATTCCTACAATTAACATAGCAAATGCATTCAGAAGCGAAAGTGATAAAAAAATTGATGGTTAAACATATAAGGAGAGCAGCGGGATGCTGCAAGAAATCATCGCAAGGTTTATGGCTTATATTGTGGACGATCTAGTTCGGATATTCCAAATGGGTAGAAAGGACGCAAAATTGGCAGTGAAGCACTCTGCTATGAACGCCCTGCTGGAAGATGATCCGAATATGGTCATGCACGATTCCGTTGAAACGTGGAACCACGATATTTATCATGAATTCCGTAGAAATAACGGAATAAATCAAAACCTCGCGCCAAGAGCGTAAAACCAAAGATAAGTTTATATCGAGATAAAACACCTGACGCACCGTCAGGTGTTTTTGTCATATTAAGGCGTAGTCGAGAAGATGCAAAATGGCATCCTTTTATCGGCGTTATGTCCTATAGCTATTTCGCAGGTGTTGTGATAGTGTGTTGCTGCAGAGAGGGAGGTGAGAATGTGGTAAAAAAGCAAACCAGCGGAAACCTTGCGCTGGAACAGCAGCGCGTCATAGTCATCCCAGCGCACGATGAGATCGTTGCGCGCAAGCTACGCGTCGCAGCCTACGCTCGTGTCAGTTCCTCCAGTGAGGATCAGCTCAACTCCTATCGCGTCCAGAATCAATATTATTCCGAGCTTATTTCTAACAACCCGGATTGGGAAATGGTCGATATTTACGCCGATGAGGGCATCACCGGCACGTCGGTTGAAAAGCGCGAAGATTTTCAGCGCATGATGCAGGATTGCCGCAAAGGCAAGATCGACCGCATTCTGGTCAAGAGTATTTCCCGATTTGCCAGAAATACAAAGGATTGCCTTGCGGCTGTCCGGGAACTGAAGGAACTCGGCGTCAGCGTCCTGTTTGAAGAACAGGGCATCGACACGGCTAGAGTGTCCAGTGAAATGGTCACGGCAATCATGGCATCCCTAGCGCAAAAGCAGAGTGAGTCGATTTCCGGTAATGTGCAATGGAGCATCCAGCATCAAATGGAGGCAGGAAAGTATAAGCTCCGCACAGCACCATTTGGATACACGGTTCGAAACGGTGAGCTTACGGTGAATGAAGCAGAAGCTCCGATTGTACAAGATATTTTCAATGCCTACCTGTCTGGCGCAAATACAAAAGAGATTTGTGACCGTCTTAATGCACAGCAGGGGAGTAGCCGAAAGTGGCTACGCAGAGAAATTGATTATATATTAATGAATGAGCGTTATGCCGGAAATGCCATTTTTCAAAAGAAATATACAAGGGCAGAGCTGCCAAGAACAGTAAAGCGCAATCATGGCGAGCGAGCCATGTATTATGTATCGGACAGCAATGCACCAATTATCCCTCAGAATGTATTTGATCGTGCGCAGGAATTGCGCAAACGCAGAACCGTGAGCAGATCGGACGAGCCAAAAGTGTATTCTGGCAAAATCCAATGCAGCTGTGGTTCTCGCTGTCGGGCAAAGACTTCAAACCAAATCTGGTATTGGTCATGTGTAGTGCATGAGGAACAACGGAATGCCTGTCACATCAAGCAGGTACCGGAGGAAACTATCAACGCAGCTTTTTGCCGCCTGTACTACAAACTCAAACACCACGGAGAACCCATTTTCACGCAAATGCTCTCGAACCTCCAAAAAATCCGCTACAGCCGGATGCTATGGAGCGAAGACGTCATCTCTCTCAACAAGAAAATATCCGACATACTCAGTCAGGTTCAATTCCTAACCCAGCTTCAACAGGCGGGCGGCGTTGACCCTGATACTTTTATTTCATCCAACAACAAACTCAGCGAACAGCTCCGCAGGCTGAAACAGGAAAAAGCAAGGCTTCTCGACACCGACAGTGACGATCTGGCGGATCGCACCCACGATCTTATGGACGCGCTGGAGGACGGGCCGGATTTCCTCGACGGCTTTGATGCGGAGCTGTTCGATGCGCTTGTAGATAAAATCATTATAGACAGCAATGAGCGCCTGCGCTTCCGGTTGAAAAACGGCTTGGAATTGACAGAGCAGATTGAAAGGACGAAGAGGTAATGGGAAATCGGAAACTGCCGTTCGGCTATCAGATGCGTATGGGCGAGGTCGTCCGGAATGAACCGGAGGCAAAAGCTGTGCAGGATATCTTCCTGCAATACACGCTCGGCGCATCGCTCAAGGAGATCGCAGCGCAGATGAGCAAAACCGACACCGTCTATGACGATGGCAAGAGCTGGAACAAAAATATGGTCGCTCGGATTTTGGAGAATGCCAAGTACACCGGCGCAGACGATTATCCAAGGCTGGTCGATACAACATTATTTGAATCCGTTGCCGAAATGCGCCAGACCAAGCAGCGCCTGCCAGAGCGGACACCCGCACAGAAGGCGCTCAAGCGCGTCTGCTCCAAACCGCCCACACCGGAGGTAGAACAGCAGGTCACACACCTGCTCGGCAGGCTGGCAGAGCAGCCGGAGCGCATCACACAGCCAGAGAAAACGCCTGCATCGGCACACACAAATACCCAAGCCGAGCTGGACGAGATCCTGAATACCCAACCGCTTGACGAGGATGCAGCCAGAAGCCTGATCTGCAAGCTGGCGCAGGAGCAATACGACGCCATTGGCAACGAAGAATACGAAACCGAACGCCTGCGGCGGCAGTTCACGGCGTTCGAATGCACGGCAGAACTCAACGCGGAGCTGCTGCAAAGCACAGTCTCCGCTGTGCTGGTGACGCGCCAGACGGTGCGCTTGCAGCTCAAAAACGGACAGATCATCGGAAAGGACGATTTGGTATGACAGACGAAAAGCCGCGCGTCATTATAATCCCACCAAAACCGGAGTTGCAGCAAACTGCTGCGGTCACAAAACAGCTCCGCGTCGCAGCGTATTGCCGCGTCTCGACCAAGGAAGAAGAACAGGTCAGCAGCTATGAAGCGCAATGCGAATACTACACCGACAAAATCATGTCCAACAAGGAATGGACAATGGCTGGCATTTTTGCCGACGAGGGCATCACCGGCACGTCTACAAAAAAACGCACAGAATTCCTCCGTATGATTCGTCAGTGCAAGCAGAAAAAGATCGACCTCATCCTCACAAAGTCTATCCAGCGGTTTGCCCGCAACACGCTTGACTGCATCAACTATACGCGCATCCTCCGGCAGCTTGGCATCGGGGTTCTCTTCGAGAAAGAGAATATCAATTCCCTGCCGCCCGACAGCGAATTTATGATTACGATGTACGGCGCAATGGCGCAGTCTGAAAGTGAATCCATCTCCGGCAATATCCGGCGCGGCCGGCAGATGCACGCAAACGTCGGGACGCTCAAGGTGCCCTGTCATCGGCTCTATGGGTATAAAAAGGATGAAAACGAAAAGTTCTGCATCATCCCGGAGCAAGCAGAGGTGGTACGAGAAATCTACCAGCGATACAAGGACGGTGCCAGCCTGCGAAATCTGCAAGACTGGCTGGAGGAAAATCAGATCAAGACGGTTCTCGGAGAATCGAGATGGACAACAACATCCATCAAGAGCATCCTGACAAATGAAAAATACTGCGGCGATGTCCTGCTCCAGAAAACGTTCTGCACAGATGTGATCAGCAAGAAGGTCATTAAAAACGTCGGTCAGATGGCGCAATACTATATGCCGGACCATCATGAGGCCATTGTCAGCCGGGAGCAGTACAACGCAGTGAAAGCAGAAATGGCACGTCGGAGCGCCCTGCGCAGCCCATCCAAGACGGCTGTGACAGGACGCTCCTGTTATACGAGCAAATATGCCCTGTCGGACAGGCTCGTCTGCGGCGAGTGCGGGACGCTCTACCGCAGATGCACATGGACATCCCTCGGACGGAAATACCCCGTCTGGCGCTGCACCAGCCGTTTGAACTACGGCACAAAATACTGTCACGATTCTCCGACGATCAAGGAAGAACCGCTGCAGGCGGCAATTCTGGCAGCCATCAACTCCGCCATGAGCGACAAGCCAGCCTTGCTTGACCGTATCAAAAATGCAGTTTCTTTAGAGCTTCTGCCGGTGCAGGGTCAGACCATGAGTCTTGCCGATATCGAGCGTCGGCTGGCGCAGCTCGACGAGCGGTTTCAAACTCTGCTGGCGGAAGCCATCGATGCAGAAGATAAGGAAGCCTGCAATGCGCAGTTTGCAGAAATTCTGACCGAGCAGACTACGCTCAAAAAGCAGAAAGAAGAAATCCTGCAAAGCAGCGCCGACACAGACCGCGTCTGCACCAGCATGAAGCAGGCAGAAGAAGCTATGGAGAATACCGCACAGACAATCACAGAATGGAATGAAAACGCCGTCCGGCAGATCGTGGAGCGCGTGACAGTCCTCTCTGCTGACGAGATCCTGGTACGGATTAAGGGCGGCGCAGAAATCAGACAACGATTGGGGTGGTAAAAATGATCTATGCAACCGGTGATCTTCATGGAAACAGCCTCCGATTCCAGCCTCAGTATTTCCCAGAGCAAGCCGAGATGACGAAAGACGACTACATGATCGTCTGCGGTGACTTCGGATGTGTTTGGAATGGCGACAAGAGTGATGATCCGCAGCTCGAACGGTTGGAAGCCCTGCCGTTTACGGTCTTGTTCGTAGATGGAAATCACGAAAACTTCGATGCCCTTGGTGAATATCCAGTGGAGCAGTGGCACGGCGGAAAGGTGCATAAGATCCGTCCGCACGTCATTCACCTGATGCGCGGACAAGCGTTCGAGCTGCAAGGCCGCACCTTCTTCACAATGGGCGGCGCGCAGAGCCACGACATTGCAGATGGCATTCTGGACATGGACAGCCCGGATTTTTACGAACGATATGACAGTATGCGCCGCAATCGCGGACAGTTCCGCATCAACCATATTTCATGGTGGCAGGAGGAACTGCCGTCCGACGTGGACTACGCCGAAGCCCGGCAGACGCTGGAGCGGCTGGACTGGAAGGTTGACTACGTCATCACGCACTGTGCCCCGACAGCGATTCAGCAAAAGATCAACGCAAACTTCAAACTGGACAAGCTGACGGACTTCTTGGAAGAAATCTGCAACCGCAGCCAGTTCCACTATTGGTTATTCGGGCACTACCACGACAACCGGATCATCGATGAAAAGTACGTTCTGCTCTATGAGCAGATGGTGCGCGTATTATAAAAAAATACACGCAGACACATTTTTACTCTCGACGAAAATCGCCGTATCCAGTATAATGGATATAACATATGAGGTTATATTCTAAAAAGCAACACAGATAGAGGAGAAATATATGCCCGCACAAAAGAAATTCAGAGACAGTATTCATGCGAAAGGAACGGAGATCACGGTTCTTTCTACCGGTGATGCCAATGACTATATTTCACTGACGGATATTGCACGTTACAAAAGCGATGCGCCGGATGACGTGATCAAAAACTGGATGCGAACCCGCGATACGATCGAGTTTCTCGGCCTATGGGAGCGGCTCAACAACCCGGATTTCAAACCCGTCGAATTCGGCGGGTTTAGAACGCAGGCTGGTTCGAATGCGTTTACCATGTCTCCAAAGAAATGGATCGAAGCGACCAGTGCTATCGGGATCGTTTCAAAAGCTGGACGCTATGGTGGCACGTTTGCACAAAAGGATATTGCGTTTGAATTTGCCTCATGGATCTCGGCTGAATTCAAGCTGTATATCATCAAGGATTATCAGCGGCTGAAAAATGACGAGAACAGCCGTCTCGCGCTGGGTTGGAACCTCAACCGGACGCTGGCAAAGATCAATTACCGGGTACACACCGACGCGATCAAAGATATGCTGATCCCGCCAGACGTGACGCCGCAGCGGCAGAGTTATACATACGCCAACGAAGCGGATGTGCTGAACGTTGCGCTGTTTGGAATCACGGCAAAAGAATGGCGGCAAGCGCATTTGGACTCCAAGGGCAACATCCGAGATGAAGCCAGCCTGCAGCAACTGATCGTGCTTGCAAATCTGGAGAGCATCAACGCCGAACTGATTCGCCAGGGCGTACCGCAAAGTGAGCGCCTCCTGCGGTTAAATGCCAGCGCCAAACAGATGATGCAGTCTCTCACGAACGACCATCGAATCGAGGCATTCAAGGAATACGGCACACTGCCGCATGAGTCTGAATAAGAAGTCAGACAGGAAAAGAAACAGAGCGAAGGACGACATTGCCGCCGTTTTTTCGCTCTGTCTGTTTACTGATTATAAAATGGCGCTTGCCGTCATCGGGAGATATTCAAAAGCGCCGTTGTCCTTGCATTGACACCCATAAGCTCCCGCTGCGTCTGCCGGTTTGCTTGGCACATGGGCATCAGAAAGTTCACGGCCTTTCGGATTTGCTGAAGATCAGAGGAAGTGAGGGCATTCTGGTGCAGATGCTCCAAGACGCGGCTGTAGGCGTCCTTCAAAGATGCGGACACGGCAGGCTGAAAGAAATAGGTTGAGATCAGGCCGCCGATCAGGGCGGCTTCGTTATCGGTATACTGCATGACTGCTCCTCCCTCGCAAGAATCAAACGAACGGGGCAATCATACCACAAAATATTGTAGCAGGCTATTCGCAAAACGACGAAATATACGATGCGCGTCAGCGCGGAAAGGAGAAGCCATGAACGTCAGAAAACCTGTGGATTACGGCACAATGCATCGGGAATTGACCGCCATTCTCGCGCAGAATCTTCCTCAGATGGAAGAAGTGTATGCCATCGGCAAGCTCATTAACCAGCGCCCGGAGAAGGGCGCGGCGGTCGCAGCCGCAGAATT
>CALCJW010000158.1:0-15414 GCA_937967235.1 uncultured Clostridia bacterium | reverse complement strand
CTGGATCCTGAATACAAGGTGGGAGGGAAAAGATTTCCTCTTTGCCATGAACGGCCAGACCGGCAAGCTTGTCGGCAACCTTCCCGTCAGCACGAAACGGGTAATTGGCCTGTTTGCGGCGATCGCGGCGCCGCTCATTGCCATCAGCGTGACTGCGCTGCTGCTTATGGCACGCTAGGGAGGGCTGAGAAATGAAAAAAAGAATATGCAGCCTCCTGCTGGTGTTTCTGTTCTGCCTTGTGCTCTGCGTGAGCGCAGCCGCGGCTGAGCAGACAGGCGCACAGCTTTCCTATGTGACGGACGCGGCCGGGCTTCTCAACGAAAACGAAAATATGCTGCTGGAAAAGATGGCGGAAAGCGTCTCCAAAAAGTATGGTGTCGGCATTTACATCGTAACCGTGGAGGACTATCGGGACTTCCACTCTGAAGGCGTCTATAAAGCGACCTACACCATTTACCATGAATGCACCATGGGCGAAGGACCGAACCGCGACGGGATCATGCTCCTGCTCAGCATGGATGATCGCGACTGGGCAATGTTCTGCTACGGCTCACGCTGCGAGTATGCGTTCAACAGCTATGGCCAGCAGAAACTGGAAAAGGTCTTCCTCGACAATTTCGGCGAGAATGACTGGTACGGCGGCTTTGAGGATTACGTCAAAGAATGCAGCGTCTATCTGGAAAAGGCTTCCGCAGGAAAGCCCGTCCGGGCGAGCTTGTTCTTTCCGATCCTTATCGTGATCGGTCTTTCCTTGCTGGCGGCAGCCGCGGTCGTCGCTGTGATATGGCAAAAAATGGAGACTGTATCAAAAAAAGCAACCGCGAACGACTACGTCTCTGCGGGCCTCCGCCTTACGGAGCAAACAGATCGCTTTACCCATAAGACGACCTCCAGCCGGAAGATCGAGCGCAGCTCCTCCAGCGGCGGAAGCAGTTACAGCGAATCCGGCGGTGGCGGTTCCGGCCGAAGCGGAAAATTCTGAAAGGAGCGGCTATGAAAACAACACCCAAACGAATACTCGCGCTGCTGTTGGCGCTGGGGTTGCTGCTGTCCCTCTGTGCCTGCGGGCAAAAGGAGCAGACGGTGCCCGACGAACCTAAAATGAGTACAGATAAGGTTGATCTTCTCACAAAGGCCGATAAAAAAACACCGGAGAGACAGCCGGAAGAAGCGATATCGCAGAGCGACATGAGTGATCGCGTGTCACGCGACGAGGCGACGGAAACACAGCCGGTACAATACGGGTTTTCACAGGAGGCAGAGACCTCGCTTGGATGGCTGCGCGACCGGATCGACGTGACGGGCGTGATGTTCGGCGCGGCGTATCTCGGTTATGTCGGCGGGCTGTTTGACGAGGGCTTCGAGGCGGGCTTTCCCGCATGGCTGTGGGAAACCAATGAGGCCATGCTGCTCAAATACCCCTTCATCGCGGAAATCGACGAGGAGCATATCATCGGCGGCGCGGGACATCTGTACTGCATCGTGCCGGTTGATGAGAACGCGACGCTTGCGATCAACCGTGTGCAGTGGAATGCACAGACACAGCAAGAAGAAGTGACGGAGGTTCTCTATCGCTCGGAGACCGGCGAGCCGGTGCTGCTGTTTGCGAATCTTGACGGCGTTGCATATGAGGCGGACACACAGCTATTCATCACCGACAGCAACAATACCTACGAGTGGTATCCGGGCCTCAACGCGGAAAGCAGACTTGCGCTGGCGCTTTCGTATGATTACCACATCTGGGACTTTACGGAGTATACCTGGCAGTATGCACCGCCGAGTCTTGCGCAGTGGCTTGCTGACGGCTGGGGTGGCGTGACCGAGCTCTCTCTTGCAGGCTCGGAAAGCTACGGTATGGGCTGGTTCTATCAGACGATGGTAGGGCAGACAGACCGCGTTGCGTATTTTTCTCTTCGCTTCTACCACGATGATGAGGGCGGAGGCTCTGTCGACCTGGAGTGGACCTACGAGGGCAGCAGCGATATTGAAGAGATGTGGAGCGGCTTCTGGACGATCGAGTCGGTGATGGACGGACCGAGCTATGTGACGTTCAGCTTGTCGCTTGTGGGCGGTAATAGCTATGAGACCACGGATGGACCGTTTTATATGTCTGAGACCTATCCCCTCCTGATCAGCCCGAGCGGCACGGAGCTGATGATCGGCGCGGGCGAAAACGGCATTTGTCTGCCGTTCATGTCGCAAAGCACAACGGCATGTGTGCTGACACAGGCCGTAGGATAGAAAACGAGCGAAGAAACGTGCTGTTTTATGGGATTCTCCAAAAACAGCGCTCTTCTTCGCGCTCCTCCTTTTGCCCAAGTGCAACACGCTCTGCCGTGTCGTTATTTTCTGAATCATAGAATACAAAAATCGTTGTGTCCGCATCAAGGTCCCACACATCCGCCCAGATCCCGGGCGGCATGACATCCGGCTCTCCCCAGCTGCGGCGGAGACTGTCTCTGTCCTGTGTCCGCAGCTACTCTGCCGCATGTTGCTCACCCTTTTCCAGAATATACGCGGCACGGTTTCTTTGGATGGAATACTATTGTCGTTTTTTTCTCTGTCAGAGAGCCGCACCGCCAGCATAAGCGCCAGAAATACACAAACGGTTACGGTTGTTAATGATTTGTCTTTTCATAAGCTGCCTCCAGTCCTGGTTTTCCATATCTGTTGTTTACATAAGAACCTCTGTCCCTGTGTTGCCACTTTTTTGTCTCCGCCAGAAATAATATTGAGACTTTATATCAAATAAGCCTTGCCAAAGCCTTCTTTCGCCTGTATAATACAGATACAGGGGAACCACGAAAGCAACACCCTTGGAGACAGCGGGAACATCCCTTCTTCTCCGATCTCATAGCTTTGATCTTATGTTTTCCCAATGCACAAATTCATGGCTGCGGGCCGCTACGAGCCAGTATCTGCAGTATGTCATCCCTGTCCCATGGCAGGTTCCCCCTATGCCTGCTGTGCTCCTTCCTCCGCCGCTCCTGTCCCCGTACAGGGGCGGCCCTCTTTTGCCTTTTTGGCAGCACGGACGGCTCTGCCCGGCTGTCATTCTCAACACAAAGTTTTTACGTCATATGTTTGCGTTAAAATGGTAGTGAGTTTACCGGATTGCAGCTTCATTTTGCCGGGAAGCTGATTCTGACGAAAAGGATGGTTACGCTGACATGACAACATCTTCGTCTCTCCCGTTTCACGATGACCCGCATCGCTATTTTGTCATGCGGAACCTGTATGAGTCCGCTGTAAAGCAGCTCGTACTGAAGCTGGAGATCCTGAACAGTGAGTTCAATACGCTGTATGCACGAAACCCCATCCATCATATTGAAAGCCGCGTCAAATCGCCGGAAAGCATTGCCGCCAAGATTTTGAAAAAGGGAATTCCGATTACAATTGAAGCGGCGATGCAGAACATCAACGACATTGCAGGCGTCCGCGTTGTCTGCAATTATATTGACGATGTATACCGGGTTGCCGGGATGCTGGAGCGGCAGGAGGATCTGGAGATTGTCAAGCGGCAGGACTACATTGAAACGCCAAATTATAACGGTTATCGCTCCTTGCATCTGGACGTCCGCGTGCCTGTATATCTTTCCGACCGGACTGAGCATGTGGTCGCTGAAATACAGATTCGCACAATTGCCATGGATTTCTGGGCCAGTCTGGAGCACGACATCCACTACAAGGCGGATCGGGCAAATCTCCCGGCGGGCATTGATGAAGAGATGCTTGCCTGTGCGGAAAAGATCGCCGAAATTGACCGGCAGATGCAGGATATGTACCGCCGCATCGCGGACGCAGAAGCGAATGCAGACGCCGTCAAAAAGTAACGCTTGCTCCTTTCAGAGAGGCCGGCAGCTGCATGGTTTTGCGGCTACCGGTCTTTCTTAGTCCTTCCAGGTATCGATCAAACGCTCAATCTCCGACGTGAACCGCCGCAGCCTTTGATTGGACTGCTCTCTGCAGGCCATTGCGACCGCGACGAGCCGCTGCGCAGCCTCGATAAGCTGCGCAAAGACTTCGTTCTTTCTCGCGCGGCCCTTCTTCTCAACGCGCTGACCCTCTGTGACCATCAGGAACAGCCCCTGCAGCAAATCAAATTCCGTCCCGCTGAACGGAGCAACTGCGCAGTAGCCCTCGGAAACCAGCCGGTCGCGGAAGGCTTCGCAGTTTTCTTCATCGCCGTGGTTGACAAATACAACGTGGGGCTTGCGCGAGATCGCCTGTACCCATTTGAGAAGCCCATCTCTGTCCGCGTGTCCACTGGTCCCGTGCAGGACACAGATCTCGGCGCTGACCGAGATCTCCTCACCAAATAAGCGGACTGTTTTTGCACCGTTCAGCAGACTACGCCCCAGCGTTCCCTCTGCCTGATATCCAGCGAACAGGATGATATTCTCCCATTTCCAGAGATTGTGCTTGAGATGGTGTCGGATACGACCCGCGTCGCACATGCCGCTTGCGGATAGTATGACTTTTGGACGCAGGTCTTCATTGATCTTCTTGGATTCCTCCACACGTTCCGTCAGGTACAGGTTGGCGGACCAGAGCGGATTGATTCCCTGCCGCAGCAGATTTCTCGTTTCAGCATCGAGATATTCCGGCTCGCATTGCATGAAAACAGCTGTTGCGGCCTCAGCAAGCGGGCTGTCCAGATAGACCGGCCAGCCGTCATGCCCCTGCACCAACCGCTTCTGCTTGATCTCGCGGATCGCGTACAAAAGCTCCTGCGTTCTGCCGACCGCAAAGGCCGGGATGATCACGCTGCCGCCCCGGTCAAAGGCGCGCTGCAAAACTTCGGCAAGCTCTGCCACGGTATCTCCGGGTTTTTCGTGCAGGCGGTTTCCGTAGGTGGATTCGATCACGAGATAATCGGCCTCGTCTACTGTCAGTGGGTTGCTGAGCAGCGGCTGATCCGTATTGCCGACGTCGCCGCTGAATACGATCTTTCTGGTTTCCCCGTTTTCCGTCAGCCACAGTTCCACGCAGGCTGCGCCGAGCAGGTGACCGACGTCTGTAAACCGGACATCCACACCCTCTGCCGCTTTGATGCGCTCTCCGTAGCTGCACGGGCGCAGCAGCTGCAGGACGCCTGCCGCGTCCTCGGTCGTATAGACCGGTTCAATGGACGCGCGGCCGGCACGCGCCGCTTTTCGGTTGATCCATTCCGCATCGGACATCTGGATGTTGGCAGAATCCATCAGCATGATCCGGCAGAGATTTTCCGTTGCCTGCGTCGCATAGACCTTGCCCCGGAAGCCGTCCTTGTACAGCTTTGGCAGCATACCGGAGTGATCGATATGCGCGTGTGTCAGAAAAACTGCGTCGATCTGTCCGGGCAAAACCGGGAGCGGCGCATTTTCAAAAACATTGACGCCCTGCTCCATGCCGCAGTCGACCAGATAGTTCCCTCCACAGCACTCCAGAAGCGTACAGCTTCCCGTCACTTCATGTGCCGCGCCGATGAATGTGAGTTTCATAGAAACGCTCCTTCCTTGCTTTTCGGATCAGATGTTTTCTACAATATACCGCTCCGCCTGCTGTGCGGCCACCGCGCCGTCCGCTGCGGCAGTCAGAATCCCCCGGAGTAGTTTTGTCCGGACGTCACCGGCAGCAAAAACGCCTGTGAGGTTGGTTATAGTCGTCTCATTTGCAAGAATATATCCCTGTTCATCCAGTGCAACCTGACCCCGGAACAGACCCGTTTCCGGCACGCCGCCGAGGCAGATAAATGCGCCGTCGCACGGCAGATTCCAGATCTCCCCGTCCCGCTCTTCCTGGATACGGATGCTGGACACCCAGTTTGCATGAAGAAATGCCAGGATTCTGCTTCCTGCATAACGCTCAATATTTCCCATCATTTTCAGTTTATTCATATAGGCGGGGTTGATCTGCATCCGTATGCCGCGATGCACCAGGCAGACCCGTTTGGCGATACGGGAAAGGAGCATCGCCGCCTCAGCAGCCTGCTCCCCATCTCCGATTACGGCAACCGTTTTCCGTTTGTACATCATGGAGCGGCAGGCGGCGTAATAGTGAACACCGCGCCCCAGCATTTCCTCCTCTCCCTGCACGCCAAGTTTTTTCGGCGGTGCGCCGGTCGCCAGAATGACGGCAGGCGCTCGATAGGTCTGCTTTGCTCCTTCGATGATTTTAACCGGCTGCATCAGCCGCACACGGCACACCTCGTCTGTCACCATTTCCGCACCGAATCGCTCTGCGCCGCGCTGCATTTTTTCGCTCAGGCTCAGCCCATCGATTCCGGCGTCGAAGCCCGGGTAGTTTTCAATATTTTCGCTGTGTACCGCCTGCCCGCCGATACGCTGCTTTTCCAGAACGACCGCGTGAAGACCGGCTCTTGCGGCATACAATGCGGCAGAATACCCACCCGGACCGCCGCCGACAATCACGATATCATACATATTTGCCATACAGACCTCCCGCATTCAGCCCGAGCATTTTTCTCAGAAATACATCAATTTCCTTCTCAGAGGAAGGGTCGATCAGAAAACCTGCCACAGCCCCATTGATGAACAGCAGCAGCGTCGGCAGCGCATGGATGTTGTATCTGCGCACCAGAGCCGTCTCCGTGTCAAAATTTACACGCCCTACGGAAATCAGGCTTTCATACTGCTTTTCAATCGACTCCAACGCCGGAGCGAGCGCACGGCAATACCCGCACCACGGCGCCCAGAATTTGATCAGAACCGGCTTTCTCGTTTTCAACACATCATCCCGAAAATTGTCTGTCGTAATTGCCTTGATTGCCATATTCCGCTCCTTTCCCGGCGCTTTGCACCAATTCTTCTTTCTTATGCACCCTCCAAACATACACATATTCTGTCGGCAACTATTTTTTCTCCGGGAACAGCACGACACCGAACAAGATGCCGATACCGGCGCCCAGTGTCACAACAACCGTTCTGTCCTTGACCAGCTGCGCACTGGCCCCAAATAAGCTGCTGCTCAGCCATCCGAGCGCTCCACCCACAACCGCCAGCGCAGCGATTCGCAGGCATCCGCGAACGATTCTCCACTTCATTGCTCCCGCCTCCCGTCTGCTCCTATGAGATCAGGTCTTTGTCTTATTTATACTTTCACTTTACCAGCAAACACCGGTCTTGTCAAGAAACCGTCCGTAAAATGCCGCCAAACCTTCCGGTTCAACTATGGCAGGTTTGGAGCTCAGATACAGGTGTCTTCATTTGCGGCTCCTGCAGGGATCCTGGCCATCTGTATAATATGTGCCTTTTAGCAGCTGCAAGGTCAAACTGTGAATGGATCAGGCAGCACCACACAATGATACCGGTGCGCTTTGACGGTTTTTCGGCAATCCTGCGGCTTGAAAAGTTTGAAATACACAGAGTATTCCTGCGCTTTTCAAACCTTGACCTGACGAGAAATCTCTCGCCAAATCTGCTTGCCGAATTGTGCAGTACTGCCTTTATAAATTGCTATTGAAACCGGAACTCTGTATCAGTATAATAGACAAAATACAAATATCGGGCAAACACAATGAAAAGAAAGGAGCCTGCCATGACAAAGAGTAACGTTCCGGTTTACAACGGCACACTGCGGAATCACAGCATCCGGCTGCCACATTGCATCCGCGAATGCAGCGGCATCCGTATTTTTGGAATGCGCATCAAGTCCATTGCGTTTACAACAGACGTTGCGATCATCAAAAACATCAATGCCGATGCAGTGATCGCCGTCTATCCCTTCACGCCGCAGCCGACGATCTCGCAAGCAATCATCGGCATCTCCGATGTGCCGGTTTTTGTCGGCGTCGGCGGCGGAATCACAGGCGGAGACCGCGCCGTTCGATTGGCAATTGAGGCAGAAAACCAGGGGGCGTTTGGCGTGGTTGTCAATGCGCCGATCTCGGACGAGGTGATCTCGCGCATCAAGCAGGTCGTAGACATTCCCGTGATTGCGACGATCGTTTCCGAGCGCATGGACATTCGCAGCCGGATGGAAGCCGGGGCAGATTTTCTGAACGTATCCGGCGCAGCGGCAACGCCGCAGATCGTAAGAAGCATCCGCACGCAGTTCCCGGATGTGCCGATTCTGGCAACCGGCGGGCCAAACGACGAGACGATTTTGAAGACCATTCGCGCAGGCGCGAATGCCATCACCTATTCCCCGCCCAGCAACGGAGAACTCTTTGCCGATATTATGCAAAAATACCGCGGAAAACTTTAAAAAGAGCAAAAAAGCTGCCGGCGTAAGCCGGCAGCTTTTGCTGTACTGTGTGAAGAATTATCCGGATTTACCTTGCTGGGCATCGAGCAGACGGCAGGCGGCAAGCGCAGCTGCTGCCCCATCTGAAACGGCGGTTGTAAGCTGACGTACCTGCTTTTTGCGTCCGTCTCCGGCTGCGAATATGCCCGGAAGACAGGTCCTGGTGTCCTCGCCTGCCAGATAGTATCCGTTTTCGGTTGCAACAGCATCCTGAAAAGGTGCGCTCTGCGGCATCTGACCGACCGCAACAAAAAGACCTTCTACATAGATCCGCTCTGTTTCCCCGGTTTTGCCGTTTAAAAGCTCTGCGCCCTGCAAACTGTCATCCGACAGCAGAAGCTTCTGAACGGTGCAGTTTCGCAAAATCCGAATGTTTTCCTGCGCCTGTGCGCGGCGAACCAGCTGGGCGCTTGCCCGGAAAGTGTCTCTGCGGTGGATCAGTGTGACGCTGCGGCAGGTGTTTGCCAGAAACAGCGCGTCTTGCAGCGCCGTATCGCCGCCGCCCACGACAGCCACATCCGCGCCATCATAAAACGCGCCGTCGCAGACTGCGCAATACGATATGCCGCAGCCGGTAAGCGCGTCCTCTTGCGAAAGACCGAGCTTCCGGTGCGATGCGCCGGTTGCAAGGATCACTGTCCTTGCTTCCAGTGCGCCGTCTGCGCAGGAAACAAGAAAGCCGTCTTGCGTCTTGGCAAGCCCGGTTGCCTCTGTAAAAAGAAACTCTGCGCCGAGCAATTTTGCTTGCTCGGTCATCTTCTGGGCAAGCTCTGCCCCGGAAATTGACAAAATCCCGGGATAGTTTTCGACCAGCGGCGCGGAGACGATCTGTCCGCCGGGGGTTTCCCGCTCCAGAACCGCGACAGTTTTTCCTGCCCGAGCGGCATAGATTGCCGCCGTCAGACCGGCAGGACCGCCGCCAACAATCAAAATATCATACATTTGCGTTCTCCCTTGCGGCAAGGAATGTCCGGATGCCGCTTATGCCTGCCCACTTCTGCCCGCCGGACACCAGCGTCGGCGCCTGCCGGATACCAAGCGCGCGCACAGCATCGCGGTGTTCCTCAGCAAGACATACCGTGTAGCCGATGCCTGCATCGTCGAGCAGCTGCTCTGCCTGCTTGCAATTCGGACAGGTCTTTGTGACAAAGAGCCGGATTTCCTCGCAGGGCTGCGCAGTGCGTATCTTGTTGTTCGCCTCCTGCGCCGGGACGCCGCTGTGCGTCAGCTTCGATGCAGCCATGTCATATGTTTTTCGATCTTTAAATTCCTGCGCCTTGCCGTCGTTCCAGTTCTGCACCGGGCGGTAATAGCCGGTGATGCGGCTGTAGACCTCAGCTTTTTCTCCGCAGAAGGGGCAGACCGGCTGCTCACCGGCAAGATAGCCGTGGTTTTTACAGACGGAATACGTTGGAGACAGGGTATAGTACGGCAGACGGTAGTTTTCCGCGATCTTCCGCACGAGAGATGCCGGCGCCTTCCAGTCCGGCAGCTTTTCTCCGAGGAAGGCATGAAATACCGTGCCGGAGGTGTAGAGCGTTTGCAGCTCGTCCTGTACGTCGAGTGCGGAGAAAATATCCTCGGTGTATCCGACCGGCAGATGGCTGGAATTTGTATAGTACGGCGTGCCGTTTTCGTTTGCCGTAATGATATCGGGATAGAGACGTTTGTCGTGCTTTGCAAGGCGATAGGCGGTGGACTCGGCAGGCGTTGCCTCCAGATTGTAAAGGTCTCCGTATTGCTCCTGATAGTCGCTCAGGCGCTGGCGCATATGGTGCAGTACATCTTTCGCAAACGCCTGCGTCTGCGGATGCGTCAGATCCTTCCGGAGCCACTTTGCGTTCAGTCCTGCCTCATTCATGCCGACAAGACCAATCGTTGAAAAATGGTTCTTAAAGCTGCCGAGATAGCGCTTGGTATAGGGATAGAGCCCGCCTTCAAGCAGCTTTGTAATGACGGTGCGCTTTGTCTTGAGCGACCGTGCGGCGATGTCCATCAGCTTGTCGAGTCGACTGTAGAAATCCGTTTCGTCTTCAGCCAGATACGCAAGCCTCGGCAGATTGATCGTCACCACGCCGACCGAGCCGGTCGACTCGCCCGAGCCAAAGAAACCGCCGGACTTTTTGCGCAGCTCCCGCAGATCGAGCCGCAGGCGGCAGCACATCGAGCGCACGTCATTCGGCTCCATGTCGGAGTTAATATAGTTGGAGAAATACGGCGTGCCATATTTTGCCGTCATTTCAAACAGAAGCTTGTTGTTTTCCGTGTCTCCCCAGTCAAAATCCTTGGTGATGGAATAGGTCGGGATGGGATACTGGAAGCCGCGGCCGTTTGCATCGCCCTCGATCATCAGCTCGATGAAGGCCTTGTTCACCATGTCCATTTCTTTCTGGCATTCGCCATAGGTAAACGGCTGCTCACGCCCGCCGACAATGGCCGGAAGATTGGCCATGTCCTTTGGAACCGTCCAGTCGAGCGTAATGTTGGAGAATGGCGCCTGCGTACCCCAGCGAGACGGCGTGTTGACACCGTAAACGAACGACTGCACACACTGCTTGACCTCGCGCTGCGTCAGCTTGTCCACGCGGACGAACGGGGCAAGATATGTATCGAACGAGGAAAACGCCTGCGCGCCCGCCCATTCATTCTGCATGATGCCGAGAAAGTTCACCATCTGGTTGCAGAGCGTCGACAGATGCGACGCAGGGGAGGAGCTGATTTTTCCCGGCACGCCGCCGAGCCCCTCCTCAATGAGCTGCCTGAGGCTCCAGCCGGCGCAGTAGCCGGTGAGCATACTCAGATCGTGCAGATGCAGATCTGCGTTCCGGTGCGCCTGCGCGATCTCCGCGTCGTAAATTTCGCTCAGCCAGTAGTTTGCTGTGATCGCGCCGGAGTTGGACAAAATCAGACCGCCGACGGAATAGGTGACGGTGGAGTTTTCCTTTACACGCCAGTCATTGATCTTGAGATAGTTGTCCACCAGCTCCTTGTAATTGAGCAGCGTGCTTCCGACGTTGCGCAGCTTTTCTCGCTGCTTGCGGTAGAGAATGTAGGCTTTGGCTACGTCTGAATAGCCGGCCTCGCTCAAAACACGCTCCACACAGTCCTGAATATCTTCTACCGAAATCAGATCGTTTCGGATTTTCGGCTCAAATTCCGCCGTTACGCGCAGAGCCAGCAGCTCGATCACACTCGGATGATACTGCCGCCCCACCGCCTCAAAGGCTTTGGTGATGGCATTGCCGATCTTGGCAATGTGAAACTCCATCATGCTTCCGTCTCTTTTTGTTACCCGGTACATAACAGGTCCTCCTTCTTCATGTGCCGCTGATACGCAAATGGGATGCCGCGCTTTGCGCTGTATCCCATTCTAACCTGTATTAGGCCGGTCTGTCAATAGAAAATAACAATATATTGTGTCTTATGTTTTTGGTAAAAACAATATATTGACTCATATCCCGCGCAAAGACACATCGGATATGTTAGGACGCACCAGCTCTGCCCAGTGGTGCAGCTGCGCCGGGCTCGGCGCGTGAAGATCTGCCTGCAATACGGTCTGCCGCGGTTCAAAGCACTGGATGAAATATCGCCTTGCGCCTGCGAGCCAGTCTGCAAGGCTTAGAAACGAGGCATCGTCGTGAAGCTCTGCAACGGCAGTCGTCCGAAATTCGTAGTCGACGGTGCCGCGCAGCAAAAATGAGACACTTTTCTCAATGGGTGCAAGGTCAAGCTCCGCCATGCTAACAGTTTGTGCGTAGCGTGCGGGGCTGTTTTTGACGTCCATGGCGACGTAGTCTGCAAGCCCGGCGCGCACGATCTGCTCCAGACGATCCGGGAACGCGCCGTTTGTGTCCAGCTTGACCGCATAGCCCAGCGCCTTGATCTTTTCCAGCAGAGCGGGAAGGTCCGGGCGCAAAAGCGGCTCTCCGCCGGTGATGGCCACGCCGTCGAGAAGCCCACGCCGCTTTTTCAGAAACGCCAGCAGCTCCGCTTCACCCATTCCGTCTGCCGCGTCCGCTGTGAGCAGGGGGGTATTGTGGCAGAACGGACAGCGGAAATTGCAGCCGGATAAAAAGACCGTACAGGCTGTTTTGCCCGGATAATCGAGCAGCGTCAGCTTTTGAAGCCCCTGAATTCGCATCCGTAGTTTTCCTCTCTTTCTGAATCAACCGGCATAAATCAGACAGGGGATGAAGGGGTCCTTCCGTTTACTTTCCGGTTCGCGTTCATGCCTCGAAGCCCAGCATAAGTCCACCGCGCTCGGCATAGTAGCTGCATAGCCCCCGTAGCGGATAGCTTTTTATGTCTGCCTGCGGAAAAAGGTGCAGCAGCTCGGAGCAAAGCTCTTGCGCAAGCATCTCGTTCTGGCAATGACCGATGCGGACGCGACCGCCCCTGTAGCCAAGCCGCTCCATCTCGAGCAGCAAAAACTCCAGCGTCCTTCGTGCACCCCGGCATTTTCCGAGCATCTCAAGCGTACCTTCGGCACTGGCCTGTCCTACAGCGCGGATTCCAAGAATGCCGGCCACCGCTGCCGTCAGCTTGCTGATCCGCCCGTTCTGGGCCAGGTTGTGCATGGATTCCAGAGCGAAAAGCAGATGCGTCTGGCTTTGATACGACTTCAAGACATTGCATACGGCATCAAAGTCTGCGCCGGCGCGCAGTTCCGCAGCAGCCTTTTCGATGAGAAGGGCGATCTCCGGACCGGCAGAAAGAGAGTCGAACACCTGAATGCGGCGGGAAGGGTCATGCTCTTCACAGCTTTCTTTTGCCGCGCAGGCAACGCCGTAGCTGCCGGAGAGTCCGCTTGTAATGGTAAATGCGATCACGTCGCCGCGCTCGCCGAATGCCTCCTCCCAGTCTGCCACGTTCGGGCAGGCACTGTAGGAGCGACCGTTGGTGTCACGGAGCGCACGGACCATTTCGTCAACATCGAGCGTTGCGTCGTCCCGGAATTCCTCTGTTTCAGTGCGGATGGTGAGCGGGACGCTGACAAAGTCCGTTCCGCTCAGGGTAAGAAGGTCGCAGCTGGAGTCTGCGGCAAGGCGAACTTGATTCATGGTGTGTCCTCCAAATCCCAAGAAGCGTTTTATCCGATTTTATAAGAACCGGTACGCAAATAGTATCAGGTTTTCGCCATTGCGTCAACATCCGGGAGTGCCTTCCATCTTTTGGAAAACTTCAAAAACGGAAAAAGAGCTGGTTCCGCAGAAGAAGTATAGGGAAGATCCAAACGGCGCAGGGGATGGTGTCGTCCGCATAGGCGTTGCACCACTTGCTCTCATTCACGTCATGGAGGCCGCTCGTGGTGCTGCAAGACGCCTTCAAGCAGTATTGTCCATCACGCGGTCACGCGGTGCAAGATTGCCGCCGCCTTTGCGCGAAAGTTCTTTTCCCGTTTTCGTCAATTTCTCTATGGCGTTTTCGGCGTCCTGTGTTATACTGAGAGTGGAAAGAATCCGTAACCGTTGCATGAAAGGAGGTCGTGTGATGTATCAAACCTATCTGATTACCGGCGCCACTGGCTTTCTCGGAAGAGCCGTACTCCAGCTTCTGCTGGCACACAGCTGCCGCGTTCTGGCGTTGGTCATGGACAAAGACCCGCTTGCTTATACGATTCCAGAAAATGTGACCGTGTTCTGCGGCGATCTCACAGACAAAGATACCCTGCGCAGCTTTTTTGCCGCAGGCGGAGATAACTTCTGCGTGCTGCACTGTGCCGGCATTGTATCCGTCGCCTCAAAGCCGGACGAGGCGGTCTACCGCGTCAATGTGCAGGGTACGCAGAATATCATCGACCTGTGCTGGGAGTTCGGCGCGGGACGGCTGATCTATGTCAGCTCCGTCCATGCCCTCCCGGAGAAACCGGCGCCGGAAACAATCACGGAGACCGGTTGGTTTGTGCCGGATGACATTCTTGGCGATTATGGAAAGAGCAAAGCCATGGCAAGCGTGCTGGTGCTGGAGGCGGCGCAGAATGGTCTGAACGCCAGCGTGGTCCTGCCCTCCGGTCTTATCGGTCCCGGTGATTTAAGCTGCGGAAATACGACGCGGATGCTGCTTGCCTTCTGCCGCGGCAGGCTGCCGCTCGGCGTGAAAGGCGGCTACGACTTTGTCGACGTGCGGGATGTCGCGGCCGGCGTTCTTTCCTGCGCAGAGCGCGGGAAAGCAGGGGAATGCTACATTCTTTCCGGGCATTACGCGAGCATTCAGGATATTTTTACCCTGACCGCCTCCCTGCTCGGCAGAGAACCTCCAAAGCGCTATGTACCTGCTTCGTTGGCAAAATGCGCCGCCCCTGTTTTTGAGAAAATCTCCCGGCTCCGGAACGAGCGTTCCTTTTTCACGCCGTATTCCATTGCCGTGCTTCGCTCTAACGGAAATTTTTCGAACAGAAAAGCCTCCAGGGAGCTTGGATTTCACGCGCGTCCGCTCAAGGAAACACTGCGAAGCACGATCCTCTGGTTTCAGGAGCAGAAGCTGCTTTCTCTTACCCGTTAGGATCTAATGATGGGAGGACGCCTGAATGGATGATGTACCACAGAATGCCATGCTGTTTTTTGAGCAGCATCCGGAATCATACCCTTTATATGAGGCGTTTTACGAGAAATTGATGTCTCGCTTTCCAGAAGCCAGGGCGAAGGTGCAGAAATCTCAGATTTCCTTTTATAACCGTCATCTTTTCGCCTGTGTTTCCTTCCTGCGGGTAAAGAAGAAGGCAGACTTGCCGGAACGCTATTTCGTTCTCACGCTGGGACTTCCGGAACCGCTGGATTTTGACCGCGTGGCAGCGAAAACAGAACCCTATCCGGGCCGCTGGACAACACATTTCGTGATCAGAGAGACCGCCGATCTGAATGAAGAACTCTTTGAATGGGTGGCACAGGCGTATGCCTTTGCGCAGTACAAATAACAAAAATACTTTGGAGGGCAAACCGTGGAACGATTAGAAGCCCTTGAAAAGATGCTTGACGATCGCAAGGTACAAGCTGCTTACGAAGAGAATCAGATGGAACAGCTCAAAGCCGCTGTATCGAGATGCCCGAGGAATATACACGTCGGGCATCAGGAGCTTGCGGCGTGGGTTGAAGGACTTGGACTTTAAGGGACAGACAAATCGGGATTTATAAAGGAGAATATTGATGAAACTATTTTTATGTTCGCAC
>CALCJW010000157.1:0-16638 GCA_937967235.1 uncultured Clostridia bacterium | reverse complement strand
GAAACGGTTGATGCGCCTGGCTTTTCGCCAGACGCATCTATACCGTTTCGTTAATTTGGTCGGAGTGTCGGGATTCGAACCCGAGGCCTCTTGGTCCCGAAGGTTGGTCGGATATTTTTAGGGGACATTTCAAAGCATTTCCGCGCCTTTCCACTCGGGAATTTCCACAACATCATTCTTTCCAGCGCGGATAATTCCAACTGATTTTTTCGCGTTTGGGTCACGGTTTGGGTCAGGACAGAAAACCAGCGGCGCAGATTCTGCGCCGCTGTAAACAAAGAATGGGCGAGCAATTCTGATAGAAAGTGGAAAGACAGCGTCGTTATAGGGCTTCTTTGCCGGATCTTCGCAAAAGCTCCAGACACAGCCGCAGATACAGCCGCTCCTCCGGGGTATCCAGCGTATTTCCAAGCAGCCGGTAGATCTTGTCCAGCCGCTTGAGAAGACTGCTGCGATGAATAAAAAGCGCTTCGGCAGTTTTGGATACACTTGTTTCGTTTTGTAGGTACAGATCCAGTGTGTGCAGATATTCGCTGTTCTTCTGCCGGTCGTGGTCGATCAGCGTGCGCAGTCCCTGCGTGAGAAGACTCTCCACCGGAAGTTCATTCAAACAGGCATCCAGCATGCATGAAAGCACATGGTCACGGAAAAACGACAGCTTCTGTCCGGCATCAAGCGTCTGTGCCAGTGTGTAGGACACCTGTGCAAGATAATCTTGCGCCTGGTGCAGAAGCGTGAACGGGTTACTCAACCCGACGCAGTAGCCCATGCGGAAGACTGCTTCGGAAAAATCGCCGAGTGCCTGTTGTGCATAGGGATCTGTGCGGCTTGTACGCAGCAGCCCTACAATTTTCTCGTGGAAGATCACGGCGTAGACCTTCTGCGGAAATGCCGCGCTTAAGGTTGCGTACATATAATCCACCGGGAACGCCTGTTCATTTTTGTGTTCGCGCAGTTCAAACAGCAGCCACGCCTCCTGCGGACCAAGGGTCAACTCCTGTTGCTCCATGTCTGTCAGCGTTCTTCCAGCGAGAACTTTGCGCAGCGCGGCAAGAGCGGCGTTTTCCTGTCTGCCGAAGGTACGCAGGTAGATGAAATATGCGCGCTGGAAACAGGAGAAGAAGTGTGCCATGACCGGGAACTCCCACGCCTGAAAACGGCGACCAAACTCGTTGACAGAAATACAGCCGCAGAACTGGTCAGAGACGTAGAGATTTTTGCAGTATGCTCGCCCGTTAAAATCCAGCGCCGTCTGATACTATTGTCTCATGCCTGTCCATGCGCAGGGTGGTTTGACGCTTACGTTTGACGCTTACAGAAATAGTATCAGGGGATTTTGGAAGCGAGAGAACGGAATGAGAGCTGTTGCTATACGAGCGCATTCTGTAAAAGCGGGTTGGCGCAGCAGCTGCTGCGCCAACCCGCTTAATGCGGAGGAGTCTCTTTCTTGCACTGCCTGCACAAACTGAGGCGGTAAAAGTCTCTTTATTCGTCCTGAAGCTTGCGCCAGAGGGTAGAGCGGCTAATGCCAAGGCGCGCGGCGGCGCGGGAGTAGCTGCCTTTCTCCTCGGTCAGAACGAGACGGATGTAGTTCAGCGTTGCCTCGCGGAGCGTATAATTGGTATTGATCTGAGACGGTGCGGAGTGATAGCTCTTCGCCTCATCCTGCAGCGCTGCGTCCACAGAGGCGGCGGAAATAATACTGCCTCGCTCGGCCAGAACGAGGTTTCCGATAACACGGTGCAGCTGCGAGATATTGCCCGGCCAGCTGTAGGACGAGAGCAGGGCGAGTGCGTCCTCTGAGACGGAAGTGATTTGCTTGCCGTAGCTGAGATTTGCTTCGTTGATGCAGATGGCGACAAACTCCTGCAGCTGCGCGGTGCATTCGGTGAGATCCGGAATGCGGATCTGGTGCTCTGTGAGCGTTTGAAGCTGCACTCGGAGCTGAAGATATCGCCGCAAAAGCTGCGGGGCAGATTCTTCGGCGGAGAGGAGAATCCGAAGACCGCCTGCAATGATCTTCTGTGCGGCTTCGGCGAGCTCCGGCTGGCATTCTACGGGAATCATCGAAATATTCTTGAGATACAGCGTTGGTGCGGGTGCGGCGCCGGTCAGATTATCTACAAAGGAGGAGGCATTCTGCCAGCGCGCGGCAGGAACGGCTGCGCAGTCAAGCGTCAGGAACGGGGAAAGGCTGTGCCGGCTGGCGGCGTGGATAAGATATGCCAGTG
The DNA here is from genome assembly GCA_937967235.1 of uncultured Clostridia bacterium. GTDB lineage: Bacteria > Bacillota > Clostridia > Oscillospirales > Oscillospiraceae > CAG-170. The sequence goes on along the minus strand of CALCJW010000157.1, from coordinate 14,407 downwards.
CATCCTTGCCGGTCCCGTCGGAGCCGGAGATGAAAACAGGCAGATCATAGGCGTTCAGCACCTCGGTCTGTCGGAGCAGCGGCTGAAGATAGGAGCGGAAGGCAGCGGAAGATTCCAGATCATGCGGCGCAGAGTGCGCGTTCGCGATGCGCAGGTAGTGCGACTGCTCAACGCGCTGTCGCAGACGGCGGATGTAAAAGAAGGTCAGCGTCTGACCCTGCACGATGCTGTCGCAGCGGCGGACATGATAGGTATAATCGTGGAACGTCAAGAGCTGAGATGCGCCGTCCGGTGTTGCGTCCAACATTTGCATCAGATTCTCATGCGTCAGATGCGAAAGCGGCAGACTGCTGTGCAGAATTTTGCGGTCTGCTTGTAGGACGACAACCTTTTCCTCACAGCGGTAAGAAGCCTCGGAGAGCAGTTTGAGCTGGAACTGGGACTTTTGCAGGCAGGAACACAGATGGATGGTCTGCTCAAGGGCCTTGATAACGCCTTCTTTACCGGAGACGAGCAGCACCGTGTTCATGGACGTGGACTTCGCGCTGTCACAGGCGAACACGTCGCCGATGACGGTGCGGTAGCCGCGTGCCAGTAGATTCTGATAGAGCGCGCCGATTTCCTCACGCTCATGGATGGTGAAAATCCCGGCATGGGAGAAGGTAAAGTCACGGATGACCTTTTCGGCCATCTCGGTGATGCTCGGAAAGCCGACAATGGCACATTTGCCGCTGAAATTCTGCGCCAGCTTGATGGCACGCATGAAATCATAGACAGTGATGCCGATGTCGACGACGGGAATGGAAACCAGCTTTGCGATGGTGCTGGCCGTTGCGCCGCGGGAGATGATGGCGTCGTATTGAGAGATCGTAACCTTGGACAGCTGTTCAACGGCGATGTCAAGGTTACCGTCCAGCGTTTCAACCTCAAGCTCGGGATACCGGCCGGCGACCTCGGAAATCAGCTCGTTGAGCCCGGAGTAGGGAGCGACGGCAAGAAGTTTGATTTTTTCCATAGTGCCTTGCGCCCTTACAGGCTTTTCCCTCCGTCTACTGTGATGACAGCGCCGGTCATAAAGCTGCAGGCACGGTCGGCGCAGAACAAAATGGCAGACGCGATTTCCTCCGGTTCCCCCAGCGCGCCCATCGGCACGGCGGCGATGAAGCCGGCCTCTGCTGCCGCCGGGTCGGGGGATGCCGCAATGCGTGCGGCGAGAGACGGCGAGTGTGTCATGCCGGGGCAGACACAGTTGACACGAATATGCTCCGGTGCAAGCTCCAGCGCCATCGAACGGCTCATGGAGATGAGAGCCCCCTTCGACGCGGAATAGGCAATACGGTTTTTTGTCCCCTTGAGCCCGGCGATGGACGCAATGTTGACAATTGAGCCGCCTTTGCGCGCACGCATGGCGGGAAGAACGGCCTGCGTGAGCTGAAGAACGCTTCGGACATTGGTTGCCATCGAGCGGTCGAGCTCGTCCGGCGTGATGGTATCGACGGTGCCGGGAATGACGATCCCGGCGTTGTTGACCAGAACGTCGATCCAACCAAAGTGCTGCAGCGCAGCTTCCGCCATCGCCTGCGCGGTGCCTGGCAGCGCCACATCACCGCAGACCTCGACGACCTCGGCACCTTCGGCACGCAGAAGGTCAGCGGTTGTATGTGTGGATGCGACGGAACGGGAGTTGAGAACCATGCGCGCGCCCTCCCGGGCAAAGGCCAGCGCGGCGGCCTGCCCGATTCCAGCTCCCGCGCCGGTAATCAGGACGACTTGCTCTTCAAAATTTCTTGACATAAAATCCTCCAAATATCCTTAACAATTCCTTTTCAGATTTGCACGCTCAGTTTTTTAATTCTAATTTTATTATGTGCTTATTGGCTTAACACAGCCGGTCACAAAATCGCGTAAAAGTCCGAAATATAGGACAGCAGAAGTGCTACAATGATCTCAGAAAACGCAGGAGGTCATTGGCATGGCACGAGCAGAGAGCATCACGTTTAAAGAATTTCGCACTCGTTTCAGCACGGAAGAGAGCTGCCGGGCGGAATTATTCCGGCTTCGGTTTCCAAACGGCTTTGTCTGCCCGAAATGCGGCTGTACGGAATATTACCCAGTTCGCGGGCGGAACACGTTCCAGTGCCGCGCCTGTCGGCATCAAACGTCCGTCACAGCAGGGCGGTCATGCATCGCACGCACCTGCCGCTGACGGTCTGGTTCTGGGCGATCTATCTGTGCGCCACAGACAAGCATGGTGTTTCTGCCGTCCATCTGAGCCGTACGCTGAACATCTGCTATGAGTCAGCATGGTATCTTTTGCACAGAATTCGCCGCGCGATGGCTCAAAGAGACGAGAAATACGCACTTTCCGGCATCGTTGAGATGGACGACGGCTACGTGGGCGGAGCAACGCACAATGGCAAACGTGGTCGCGGGACGGACAAGGCGAAGATCGTGGTGGCGCTGTCAAAAACGGAAAACAGGGCTGCACTGTTCACGCGGATGCAGGTCGTGAAAGACGTCACGAGCAAAACACTTCAGCAAGTCGTTGGCAAAACTGTTGCGACAGGTGCAAAAATCGAATGCGACGGCTACAGAAGCTATAAGAACCTGTCTGGCGCGGAGCTGGACGCGAAAAAGTATGAATCCGGCGACCTGCATTGGCTGCACAAAGCCATCAGCAACCTGAAAGCGTTCCTACTCGGCACTTATCACGGTCGCTGCACACATCTTCAGGCGTACTTGGACGAATTTTGCTTCCGCTTCAATCGCCGAAAAACCGGCGATCAGATCTTTATTCGTCTGACAAGAGCCGTCGCTGCATCTTGTGCTCAGCTGCATTAAGCCGATAAGCACATTTTATTATACACGAAGCGATTTATTTTGCAACGAATATTTTGCAAGAATTCCAGCAGATAAGCTAAAATGAGACAAATATCGCGCGCAAACGGCAGAAAATGTCGCGTACTTCAAAGATGCCGTGTTTTGAAACAAAACGAGAGATTGACAAATCAGGTTTTTTGTGCAAAAATTAGCGAAAATCATGTGCCTTCTCAAATGGAAATCGAAGGAAGACACAACGCGATGTTTCAATATGAAACAACCAGGGGGCATTTATGGATTTTGTGATTGCAATGTGTCTGTTTGCCGCGGCAGTACTGACGTGCCTTGTGCGCGGCTGCACACTGGCATACGGGCTTCTGGCGGGCTTTGCGGGCTTCTTGGCGATGGCTCTGCATCGCGGATGCACGGTAAAAGCACTGGCTCGTGTCTGCCTCGAGGGGGTGCGGGAGTCGCTGCTCGTGGTGCGGATCCTCTGTATTATCGGTGTACTGACGGCGATGTGGCGGATGAACGGGACGATCGCGTTTTGCACGTACTACGGCGTGCTGGCAATTCCGCCGCAGTGGTTTGTGGTATGTGCGTTTGCGCTTTCGGCGATTGTGTCCTATGCCATCGGAACGAGCCTCGGCGTAGCCGGTACGATCGGCATTATTTTAATGGGCATTGCCCGCTCCGGCGGGGTCAACGAATACATGGCGGCGGGCGCGATTTTATCGGGCGTTTACTTTGGGGACCGCTGCTCGCCAATGGGCTCGGCGGCAAATCTGGTGGCTTCGCTCACGCAGACGGAGCTTTACGGGAATGTCCGCCGGATGCTGCAAACGTCCATTCTGCCGGTTGCGATATGTCTGGTGGTCTACGGCGTGTGCTCGGCGTTTTTCCCGATGCAGTTTCGCGGAACGGCGCTGCTGGATGCAATTGCGCAGGAGTTTTCTATGACGCCGTGGCTGCTGGTGCCGTTGGTCATCATGCTGGTGCTTCCGATGCTGCGGGTCAGCACCTGCATTTCGGCTGCGACCAGCGCCCTGTGCGCAGGGCTTGAGGCGGTGGTCATTCAGCACGAGCAGGTATTGGACATTCTGCACGACGCGCTGCTCGGTTTTTCTATGGAAAGCCAGACACTCGGCAGCGTCTTCTCCGGTGGCGGTCTGATTTCCATGTTCAATGTCGCCTGCATCCTGCTCATTTCCGGCACGTTCCCGAAAATCCTTCAGCTGACCGGCTGCCTTGCACAGATTCAGGCGAGAATAGAAAAGAGCTACTCCTGCTGCAGCCGCTTTGCGTTGACGGCGCTTCTGAGTCTGCCGCTTGTGGCGGTCTTTTGCAGCCAGATCATCGCGGCGATGATGCTCAACACGCTCGTTGAAGAACCATACCGTCATGCCGGTGCAAGCAAACAGGAGCTGGCGCTCGATATTTCCAATTCTGTCATTACCATGGCACCCTATGCGCCGTGGTCGCTGGCGATTGCGGTGCCAATGGAACTGATGCAAGTCGGACCGAGGGTCATTTTCTATATTGTTATCATTTTTGCCGTGCCGCTGTGCTATCTGCTTACAAAGCGGCTGATGTTCCCGGAGCGTGTGGGGACGCGCTGAATGAAACCGGCGAACCAACACTCATGTGCAGTTTCTGTACATGGGTGTTTCATTTTGAAACGCAATTAGAGAGGGAAGTCGTATATTTCAATAAAAATCGAACGAAAAGCTTATGAAAAATAACGTATTTTGCGAAATATGTTGCAAAATAGCGAAACGGATGATAAACTGTGCAACGTGAAGCAGATAAAAAGAAAGAAACCATGCAAACAATGGAAAATGGTTTCATAATAAAACAATTGACAAAACGGAGGGGAACAATTCAATGGAGCCTTTGAAACGGAAAGCGGTACACGGCGTCATTCCGCCGATCATCACGCCGCTGGACGAAAAGGAACGTGTGGACGAGGAAGGCTTCCGCAAGCTTCTGCGCTACTGCGTGGACGGCGGACTGCACGGCATTTTTGTAGCCGGATCGAACGGCGAGACAATGGCGCTGACGCAGGAAGAACGCAACCGTGCCATTCGCATTGCGATTGACGAGGCTGGAAAAGACGTGCCGGTCATCTGCGGCGTGATGGACAGCAGCACAAAGCGCGTCATTGACAACATCAAGGCGCTTGAGCAGATGGGCGGTCAGTACGCGGTCATTACGCCGGTGTTCTACGCGCGGCACGCGACGCAGGATGAGACGGTTCGTCATTTTGAGGAAATTTCCCGCGAAACGAATATTTCGCTCGTGATCTACAACATTCCACCCTTTACCAACCAGACCCTGACTCCCGAGACGATCTTCCGGATCGCGGAGATCGACAAGGTCGTCGGCTATAAGGACTCGTCTGGGAGAATGGGTGATTTTATGAAGTGCCTGAAGCATTTCAGAGGTCGTGACGACTTCTTCCTGATGCAGGGCTCGACGCCTCTTTCGGCAGCCAGCATGCTGCTTGGCGCGGACGGCTATGTTCCGTCGCTTGCCCCAGCGTTCCCGCTGCCGTTTGTCAGGATGTACGAGGCGGGCGCGCGCGGCGATATCGAGGCGACCATCGCCTGGAACGATGTGCTGATGGAGACCGACAAAATCTATCCCATGGCCAAGAACCAGACGGCCTCGACTAAATACGCCATCGCCCGCCACGGCTTCACCGACAAGCGCGTCGCAATGCCGTCCGAGCCCATCACGGAGGCGGAAATGGCAAAGATCGACGCGCAGATCGAGCGCGTGCTTGCCATGATTGACGAAACCGAGCAGAAATGGGGGAACAGATAAGCATGGAACTGCACAACCGGTTTGTGGACGCGCTTGGTCCTTCCGCCATCCGCGCCATCACGACCCAGATCAATGCAAAGACCGCACAGGGCATTCCGGTCTATTCCTTTGCTGGCGGCATGCCCGCAAAAGAGTATTTCCCGCTGAAAGAGCTGCGCGAGATTACGGAAAAGATTTTTGACGAGGAAGACGGTCAGGTTATCCAGTATGCGCCGTCGACCGGCTATGAACCGCTCAAAAGGACGCTGGCATCGTTTATGAAGCGCTTTCAGGTCGAAACGACCGCCGAGCACATTCAAATCTACGAGGGCTCGACGCAGGGTCTTGCCTACATTGCAAGAGCATTTCTCTCGGACGGCGGTACGGTCGTGGTCGAGGACCCGAGCTATACCGGAACGCTGGATATTCTGAGAAGCTATCGCGCCGAGATCCTTGATGTCAAGATGGACGACGACGGTCTCAATATGGAGGCGCTCGAGCAGGCGCTCTCCACGCATGACGTGAAATTTATCTACACCATCCCCGATTTCCAGAACCCCAGCGGACGTGTGACATCGGTCGAAAAGCGCAGGAGGATGGTGGAGCTGGCAGAGAAATACAACACCTTCATCATTGAGGATGCGCCGTATACGCTCTTGAGCTTCAGCGGCGAGATCCCGCCTGCGATCAAGAGCTTTGACACAACTGAGCGTGTGATCTACATCGGCTCTGTGTCCAAGATCATGGCGCCCGGTATGCGCGTAGGCTGGACGGTCGGAAGCCTCCACTTTACGCAGCAGATGGTCTATATCAAAATGATCGACGATCTGCAGGTCAACAACCTCGCCCAGCGTCAGGTACACCGGTATCTATCCGAATATGATGTGGACGAGCATCTGGACACGGTCCGCAGGGTCTATGCCCATCGCCGCGACCTCATGGTCGAGGCTGTCCGCGAAAAATTCCCGCAGGGAACGCGGCTGGTCGTGCCGGAGGGCGGCATGTTCATGTGGTTGGAACTGCCGGAGGGCTATGACGCAGAGGCGCTGTTCGTTCCGGTCTTTGCCGAGAACATCGCGTTTGTTCCGGGCAGCAAATTCTACGCAGGTCCGGGTCGCGGCAAAAACTGCATGCGCCTGAACTACGCAACGTCCAACGAGGACGTCATCCGCGAGAAGATCCGCCGTATGGGGCAGATCATCAGCGAATATCCCGTTGTTAAGTGAGAAACTCACTTGATAGATTTTAAGGAGGAAAAAACATGAAAAAGGTATTGGCACTGATCCTTGCCGTCCTGATGGTCCTGTCGATGGTTGCTTGCGCCCAGAAGACTGAGACACCGAAGAACGACACTGCATCCACCGACGCAGCTGCTTCCACGGCAGAAACGACTGACACGGCTTCCACCGGCGAAGCCGCAGCAAACGAGACCCTGAAGATTGGCCTTTGCCAGCCGCTTACCGGCTCGATGGCAAACTCCGGTCTGTACTCCACCCACGGCGTGCAGCTCGCGATCGATGAGATCAACGAAGCCGGCGGTCTGAAGGTCGGCGACAAGACCTATACCATTGAGCTTCTGAGCGAGGACAACGAGGGCAAGACCGACATCACCATCAACGCGGTCAACAAGCTCATCAGCGACGGCGTCATCGCCATCGTCGGCACGAACTCCTCTTCCACATCCATGGCGGCAGGTCCCATTGCCACCAGCGAGAAGGTTGTCATGGTCTCCACCACCGGCACGAACCCCGACGTTACCCAGGTCGGCGGCGAGTATATGTTCCGCTCCTGCTGGATTGACAGCTATCAGGGCTATCTGGCTGCAAAGCTGGCTTACGAAACCCTCGGAAAGAGAAAGGCTGCAATCCTTTATAACAACGCCGACGATTACTCCACCGGCATCATGGACTTCTTCGTTCAGTCCTTCGAGGAGATGGGCGGCGAGACGATGACGCAGGCTTACGCCGGTGCAGAAATCAAGGACTTCAAGGCGCAGATCACCGCGTTCAAGGAGTGGGAGCCTGACGTAATCTTCATCGAGTGCCAGGCGGCTGAAATTCCGCTGCCTGTCCAGCAGATCCGCGAGCTCGGCATGGATACCCAGATCATCGGCGCTGCTTCCTGGGACAACGAGCTGCTCTCCCAGCTGACGCCGAAGGAGGATCTGGAAGGCTGCGTGTATGTCACTACCTTCTGCGCAGACAGCGATGCGCCCATGGCAAAGGCGTTTGTTGAAGCGTATCAGGCAAAGTGGGACGGTGAGCTGCCCATGAACCAGGCGACGATGAGCTACAACGCGATGAAGATCATTGCGCAGGCGCTTCAGGACTGCGGCACGGTGGACGACCCCGAGGCGTTCCGCGATGCCATGCAGAATGTCAACATGGAACTGCCCAACGGTCACTTTGAATATGACGAAAACAGAGACCCGCAGATTTCCGGCGTGCTGATGACCTACAAGGATGGCGTCGGCGTGTACTACGGCGAAATCAAGGGCTGATCAACTGAAACCACTGGCGGCCCGGAGGCGGAGGACCCTGCCTCCGGGCGCTGTTTACAACGGAAAAATGAGGTGAAGGCATGGAGAATATCATACAGCTTTTTATCTATGGTCTCCAGCTCGGCAGCGTGTATGCGCTGGTGGCGCTGGGCTATACGATGGTCTATGGCATCGTGCGCCTGATTAACTCCGCTCACGGAGATTATCTGATGCTCGGCGCGTATACCGCATTTTACGTCAATCTGCTCAACGGAGAGAACCTGATCCTGTGTCTGCTTGGTGCGATGATCGCTTCCGGACTGATCGCTGTGCTCAGTGATATTCTGGCCTTCAAGCCGGTTCGCGAGCAGCCGAAGTTCTCTTCTCTTGTTACGGCGATGGGCGTGTCGCTTTTCATTCAGAACCTGAGCCGCGCGCTGCCGGTGATCGGCCCGATTCCGAAGCCGTTCCCGACGCTGATTGAAAAGAAGCTCATCCATCTTGGAAACATCACGGTCTCGTCCACGCAGATTCTCATGATCGTGATTGCGTTTATTCTGCTGATTCTTCTGAAGTACATCGTCGACAGGACGAAAACCGGTCGTGCGATGCGCGCTGTTTCTCTGGACCGCGACGCTTCGGCGTTGATGGGCGTCAACATCAACAAAACCATCACCATCACGTTCTTCATCGGCGGCTGTCTCGCCGGCGCGGGCGGTGTGTTTTATGGCATTATGTATCCGACCATCGATGTGAGCATCGGCTCGCTTCTCGGAAACAAAGCGTTCATTGCGGCTGTCATCGGCGGCATCGGCAATCTGAACGGCGCAATGGTCGGCGGCATCATGATGGGCCTGATTGAGATCTATGCTACGAGCATCAACGCCGACATCGGCTTCGGCGTGTTCTATCTGATTCTGATCGTGATCCTGATCTTCAAGCCGGCAGGACTGTTCGGCAAGCTGACGAAAGAGAAGGTGTAAGCATGGCGCAGAAAATTCGCAATTCAAATAAGACGTATCTGAGTTACGTCATGATTCCCGTTCTGTTCATCGTGCTTTATGTCGGCATCCAGACCGGTGTCATCACGATGTACTGGAGAAACATCATCCTGCTGTGCGGCATCAACGGCATTGTTGCCATGAGTCTGAACCTGATTAACGGTATCACAGGTCAGTCCTGCCTCGGGCAGGCGGGCTTCATGTCGGTCGGCGCATATGTGTCGGCGATGTGTACAAAGCTCGTATTCAGCGACTTGATGACGACACCTGTGACGACGTATCTGTTCCTGATCGTCTCGCTTCTGATCGGCGGTATGGCGGCAGGTCTCATCGGTTTTCTCATCGGTCTTCCGTCTCTTCGCCTGCGCGGCGACTATCTGGCGATCATTACGCTCGGCTTCGGTGAAATGATCCGCGTTATGTGGCGCGTCATTCCGGCAGCCGGTCGCGCGAAGGGGCTCAACAGCATTCCAAAGCTCACTACATTCACGCTGGTGTATATCATGGTGATTCTGACCATGATCGTCTTCCGGAACTACACAAAGTCCCGCTATGGTCGTGGCAGCATCGCCGTGCGCGAAAACGATCTTGCGGGCGAGGTCATGGGCATCAACACGACGGCAGTCAAGGTCCGCGCGTTCGTTTTTGCGGCAATGGTCGCAGGCATCGGCGGCGGTCTTTACTCCCACCTGATGACCTTTATCAATCCCGATACATTCAACAGTGCAAAATCCACCGACTACGTGCTTTATCTCTATGCCGGCGGCGTCGGCAGCTTCAGCAGTGCGCTGCTCGGCGCGATCATCTTCACCATAATCCCCGAAGCGCTCCGCTTCATGGGCGAGTGGAGACTGGTCGTGTATCCCCTGATCCTGATTCTCATTATGATCAAGCGTCCGAAGGGCGTGTTCGGCAAGCACGAGTTTGGCTTTATGCGTTTTGGCGAAAAGGAAAATGCATTTGAAAAAGAAGAAAACGCCGGTATCCTGAATCTGCTGTTCAGAAAGCTGAAGAGCAAATCCGGGAAGGCGAGCGCCGCAGCAGAAAAGGGGGTATCGTGATGGCATTACTTGAAGCTGAGAATATTTCCATCGAATTTGGCGGTCTGAAGGCGGTTCAGGACTTTAACCTGCACCTCAATGAGCAGGAGCTCTACGCCATCATCGGTCCGAACGGCGCAGGCAAAACCACGGCGTTCAATATGCTCACCGGCATTTATACCCCGACCTCCGGCATTGTCAGGATGGACGGCGAGGTTATGAACGGCAAAAAAGCTTATCAGTTCACACGCAAGGGCATTGCCCGGACCTTCCAGAACATCCGGCTGTTCGGCGCGGCTTCCGTGCTGGAAAATCTGACGATCGCGATGGAGGCGGACGCGCACTATACGCTCGCGGATACGCTTCTGCGCACACCGCGCTTCCGCAGACAGGAAGAAGAATTTGTGGAGCGCGCAAAGGAGCTTCTGGCGTTCTTTGAGCTTGACAAAAAAGCGGATTTTATGGCAAAGAACCTTCCCTACGGCGAGCAGCGGCGGCTTGAAATCGCGCGCGCCATGGCAACGCATCCGAAGGTGCTCTGCCTCGACGAGCCGGCTGCCGGTATGAACCCGAGCGAGGTCGACGATCTGGTAGGTATGATTCAGAAAATCCGGCAGGCACACGATGTGACGATTCTTCTCATCGAGCACCATATGAGCATGGTCATGGCAATTGCCGACCGCATCAAGGTCATCGAATTCGGTATCACGATTGCCGAGGGCAAGCCGGACGAGATTAAAAACGATCCCAAGGTTATCGAGGCCTACCTCGGCAAGGAGGAAGAGATATGCTAGAAGTCAACCATCTGACCGTACAGTATGGCGCGATCAAGGGCGTCGACGACATCAGCTTCCGCGTTGGAAAGGGCGAGATCGTTACGCTCATCGGCGCGAACGGCGCCGGCAAAACCAGCACCCTGCGGGCGATTTCCGGTCTTGCCAAGTGCGCGCCGGGCTCTTCCATCCACTTCAAAGGGCAAGAGATCCACAATGTCGCGCCGCATAAGATCGTGGAAATGGGTATCAGCCACGTTCCAGAAGGCCGGCGCATCTTCTATACGATGTCTGTCCGCGAGAACATTCTCATGGGCAACTACACCCACAACATGAACCAGTTCAAGGACAAGCTTGACGAGGTCTACACGCTGTTCCCACGTTTGAAAGAGCGTGACAAGCAGCTCGGCGGTACGCTCTCCGGCGGCGAGCAGCAGATGTTGGCCATCGCCCGCGCACTGGTAACAGGCGGCGATATGATCCTTTTCGACGAGCCGTCGATGGGTTTGGCGCCGCTGATCATTCTGGAAATTTTCCGCATCATCAAGAGCTTGCAGCAGGAAGGCAAGACCATTCTGCTGATCGAGCAGAACGCAAACATGGCGCTCGGCATTGCGGACCGCGCCTACGTCCTGGAAAACGGCCGCATCACGATCTCCGGTCCCGCAGCCGAGATCAAGGCCAACGAAGAGGTCCGCAAGGCTTATCTCGGCGCCTGAGCAGGAGAAAGAAGTCACAGGGAAAGGAGAACTGCACTTGATTGCAATTGTTGCAGACGATCTGAGCGGCGCTTGCGACACCGCCGTGAAGCTGTGCGGAACCGGCCGTTCCATTCAAGTGCTGATGGAACCAAGCAAATCCGTACTTCCCGCCTCGGGTCGGAATCTGGTCCTTGCACTTACCACAAATTCCCGCGCCATGACGGCGCAGGACGCCTACCGGTGCGTGTATGAGGTCGCCGCGCAGCTGAAGCACAGAGCGTGGTCACTGGTCTACAAAAAGGTGGACTCCATGCTGCGCGGAAACACAGGCGTAGAGATTCTGGCGCTGCTCAACGCGCTGGAATATGATCTGGCGGTTCTGACACCCGCTGTGCCGGATAATCACAGGCTGGTGCTGCATGGAAGGCTTGTATCATCCGAACAGTCGGAGAACGGGCTTGCAGCGCTCGACCGCCTGCAGACAGACGGTCTGCGGCCTGGGACGGTTTCGGTGGAGGTTTTGCAGCAGGGCGCGGAGAAAACCGCGCAGGCAATTGCCGCGTGCTATAAAAACGGCTGCAATGTCGTTCTGCTCGACGGCGCGAATGAAATGCACCTGCGCGTCGCAGCCGAGGCGATGAAGCGGCTCCCGCTCCGGGTGCTTCCGGCAGGTGCGGCAGGACTGCTTCCGTATCTGGCGGAGACCAGTACACAGGTTGCGGCGGATCGCGATCTGATGCCGCCTGGCGATGGGCGAACGCTGGTTGTGGCAGGAAGCGGCCATCCCACCACGAAAAGTCAGATCCAGCGGCTTTTGCAGCGGGAAAACACAGGCTTTGTCCGCGTGAATGTGGCACAGTGCCTTGGCGGCAACGGAGAAGCGGAGATTGCGCGATGCGTCGAGCAGGCGGCGGCGGTCATGCAGACCGGCGTGCAAACGCTGGTCCTGGCGGTCAGCTCGCTCTTTGAAGCAGGCGGCGAGCGCAAGGAGGCGACCAACGGCGAGATCAGCGCCCCGTTGATCGTCAACGTGATCGCCCGGCTGACGCGGCGGATTGTCAGCGCCCATGGCTTCGACGTCCTGTTTATGATGGGCGGCGAGACGGCTTACCATGTGCTTGAAGAGCTGCACACGAGCTCGATGGAGATCCTCTATGAGTTTGTTCCGGGCGTGCCGGTCAACCGTGTGTGGCTCGACGGAAAGCAGATCATGGTTGTTACCAAATCCGGCGGCTTCGGCGAAGAAAGCACCATTACGGATTTTATTGATTCAGTCCAACAGAACTGCCATGCGGACATGGCAATGGAAGGAGCTTAATGTATGGAGAAAAAACGTCCCATTCTGGCAATTTCGATGGGTGATCCCGCTGGTATCGGTCCCGAGATCATCGTCAAGGCCCTGTCAAAGCCCGAAATCTATGACGAGTGCCGCCCGGTTGTTGCGGCGGATTACGGCGTGATGCAGGATGCTCTGCGGATCACGAACAGCAAGCTGACGCTCCATAAGGTAGACAGACCTGCGGAAGCACGCTTCCAGTATGGCTGCATCGATGTCATTGATATGCACGATGTGGATATGTCGAAGCTGGAGTACGGCAAGGTTTCCGCCATGGCGGGTAACGCCGCGTTTGAGTCCGTGGTCAAGGTCATTGAGCTTGCAATGAACGGCGAAGCGGACGCAACGATCACGCCGCCGCTCAACAAGGAAGCGATGAATCTGGCAGGACATCATTTTAACGGTCACACCGAGATTTATGCGACCTATACCAACACGAAGGAATACTCCATGATGCTGGCGCACGACAATCTGCGTGTTGTCCATGTTTCGACGCACGTCTCTCTGGCAGAGGCATGCCGCCGGGTCAAGAAAGACCGCGTCCTGAGCGTCATCAAGCTGGCAGACAAGACCTGCCGGGAGCTCGGCATTGCACATCCGCGCGTTGCGGTCGCGGGTCTGAATCCGCACGCCGGCGAAAACGGCATGTTCGGTCGCGAGGAGATCGAAGAGATCACCCCTGCCATCGAAGAGGCACAGAAGCTCGGCATCGACGCAACGGGTCCATATCCTCCCGACAGTGTGTTCTCCAAGGCAAGGGGCGGCGGTTTTGATATCGTTGTCGCCATGTACCACGATCAGGGACACATCCCTCTGAAGGTCGTCGGCTTTGTCTGGGATCAGGAGAAGAAAAAGTGGAACGACGTTGCCGGCGTCAATATTACGCTCGGTCTTCCGATCATCCGCAGCTCTGTCGACCATGGCACGGCTTTCGGTAAAGCCGGCAAGGGCACGGCAAGTGAGCTGAGCCTGATCAATGCGATTCACTATGGCGTGGTGCTGGCGAACAACCGTCAGCCGAATGAAGGAGGTAACTGATCATGTATGCTCTGAACCTTCCGCATCATGTGCGCGTTGGTGCGGACAGCCGTTTTGAAACGGAAGCAATTATTGAAGAGTGCGGTGCAAAGAAGGTGCTGCTGCTCTCCGACCGCGGCGTGATGTCCACCGGTCGTGTGGAGGAGCTTGCCGAGCGCCTGAAGAAGAAGGCGGACGTGCTGCTCATCGGCGACGTACCATCCGAGCCGGAGCGCGGGCAGGTGCGCGAGATCTATGAAAGAGCCAGAAGCTTCGGCGCTTCGCTTGTGATTGCGGTCGGCGGCGGCAGCGTCATGGACACCACGAAACTTGTTTCCGCCATGATGACGAACCCGGAATTTTCCGAGGAAGTCATCGACGCGACGAAGATCATCAACACCCCCGTTCCCATTGTCCTCATTCCGACGACGGCGG
>CALCJW010000156.1:0-1601 GCA_937967235.1 uncultured Clostridia bacterium | reverse complement strand
ATGATAAACTTTGTCGTGTCCGGGATCTCCTCGCGCATGGCCTGCCGGATGAGCGCGTCTGTCTTTGTGTCGACGGCGGAGGTCGAGTCGTCCATGATCAGAATCTTCGGCTTTTTCAGCAGTGCCCGCGCGATGCACAGCCGCTGCTTCTGGCCGCCGGAGACGTTCGTGCCGCCCTGTTCGATATAGGTGTCATACTTGTCGGGGAAGGTCTGGATGAACTCATCAGCCTGCGCAAGCTTGCAGACGCGAACCAAGTCTTCATCCGTCGCGTTCTCATCGCCCCAACGGAGGTTTTCTTTGATCGTGCCGGAGAAGAGGACGTTCTTCTGAAGCACCACGGAGACCTGATTGCGAAGCGCTTCCAGATCGTAGTCGCGCACGTCGATCCCGCCGACACGGACCGTGCCTTCCGTCGCATCATAGAGACGCGAGATCAGCTGAATGAGGCTTGTTTTGGAAGAGCCGGTGCCGCCGATGATGCCGACGGTCTGGCCGGGTTTGATGTGGAGGTTGATGTTCTCCAGCGCCATGCGGTCGGCCTTCGCGGAGTATTTGAAACTGACATTGTCAAAATCCACGCTGCCGTTCGGAACGTCATAGATGGGATTTGCCGGGTTATGAAGATCGCTTTCCTCGTCGAGCACCTCGCAGATACGTTTTGCCGAGGCCGAGGCCATTGTGATCATGACGAAGACCATCGAGAGCATCATAAGACCCATCAGGATCTGCATGGAGTAAGTGATCATGCTCGCGAGCGAGCCGACATTGAGATACGTGCCGCCGGACTGGACGATGAGCTTTGCCGCAAAGTAGCTGATGAGAATGCGGCAGACGGAGATGCAGAACTGCATGAGGGGGTTATTGAGGGCGAGGATCTTTTCGGCCTTCAGGAAGTCTTTGCGCACGTCGTCCGACTCCGCGGTAAATTTTTGCGTCTCATAGTCCTCACGCACGAAGCTCTTGACCACGCGCATGGCCTGCACGTTCTCCTGCACGGAGTTATTGAGCCGGTCGTACTTTTTAAACACAGCCTTGAAAAGCGGCATCGCGGTCTTTGCCATTAGGTACAGGCAGAAGCCCAGCACGGGGATAATGCCCGCGAAGATGAAGGCCAGCTGCTTGCCGACGCGGATGGACATGATGCTCGCGAAAATCAGCATCATCGGCGCGCGCACAGCCATACGGGTCAGCATCATAAACGCCTGCTGGACGTTTGCAACGTCGGTGGTCAGACGCGTGACGAGAGAGGACGTAGAGAACCGGTCAATGTTCGAGAACGAGAAGTCCTGCACTTTATAATAGAGGTCTTTGCGCAGATTTCTCGCGAAGCCTGCCGAGGACGACGCACAGAACCAGCCCGAGGCTGCGCCGCAGGCAAGAGACAGCATTGCGACCAGAAACAGCTTGAGGCCATAGCCGAGGATGACGTCCATTGAGCAGCCGGCCTGAATGTTATTGATGAGGTCGGCGGTGAGCAGCGGAATGATGCACTCGCACGAGACCTCGCCAACCATGAACAGCGGCGTGAGGATCGTGTCGCGCTACGGCACTTTGCGCACCAAGAAGACTGTCTCCGGCTATCCGTACACACCGCCCGA
>CALCJW010000155.1:0-18009 GCA_937967235.1 uncultured Clostridia bacterium | reverse complement strand
CTGCACTCGGAAGATCGATCTTATTGATCACCGGGATCACATCAAGGTCATGATGAAACCGTCGAAACGCCGGCCTCCTCCAGAAGCGCAAAGATGTCCTCGCACTCGTAGCCCTCGGGAATCGTGACCTCGGTCGTCGCGCGCAGGCCCGTGCTCGGGGTCATGCCGTTGACAAGCGCGTGATAGTCATAGAGATGGTTGAGCTCATACGTGCCGGGCTGGATCTTCCGCTCTGCATGGGAATACAGGCAGTAGAACCGGAACAGCCACTCGTACTCGATGAGGCCCTTCTCCTTGAGCTCCCGGCTCACGTCCGCAACCGTCGCGTTTTCGGGAACCGTGATAGTGATCTCCTCGTCTGGCTTCGTGAGCGCCAGCACATCGTCTGCCAGCTGCCAGCCGACAACCGCCAGCAAAACGGACGCTGCCAGCACGCAGCACACGTATAAAAGCACCTTGATTCCTGGCGCCAGACGCGGCCTCTGCGCTTCGTCGTCCCCGACCGGCTCTTCGTCCGCATCTAAGCTCAGATCGGCATACTCCTCCGGAAGCTTCGGCTCGAAGGGCTCTTGCTGCTTCGGCTCTTCCGGGTTCTGCGCACCATCGTCCAGCGACACCTCGCCTGCCTCCGGCGCGTCTTCCTGCGGCAGCTCTTCCGCCGCTTCCTCCGCGTCAGGCAGACGCGACGTGCCCATCATCTCGTCGACGCGGGCAATTTCTTCCTTGGTAGATGCAATCAGCTCATCGATGGACATCGACGAAAAGTCAAACTGTTCGTCCTCCGGCTGATTGACGTTTTTTTCTTCGTGGTCGGACATACGTTCCTCCCTTTGTTATCTGCTGTAAACGATTGCATCCGCGATTTTCTTTGCCGCCTCTTCGCCCCGGAGCGCGCTTAAAAGTGCCAGACCGAAATCGAGCGCCGCGCCCGCGGCTCTGCCGGTAATCACTTTCCCGTCGCGCGCCACATCCTGCGGCACGCACTTTGCGCTTCCCATCTGCGCCTCGCAGCCGGGATAGCACGTGGCGGTTTTGCCGTCGGTTATATGAAGCGCGGCCAGAATCGTGGGGCCCGCGCAGATGGCGGCGACATACTTCCCGTCTTCATACGCCTTTTGAACGGCATCCATCGCCGTCTTGCAGCCGAGAATCGACCGCACGCCGCCGAGCCCTCCGGGAAGCACGACCATCTCGGCATGTTCAAAGTCGGCTTCCTCCACGGTGCAGTCGGCCTTGACGGTAATACCGTGCCCCGCTTCGATCATCGTGCCGCCGATGCCCGCAAGCTGAACCTCCACACCGCCCCGGCGCAAAATGTCGCACGGCGCGATGGCTTCGACCGGCTCAAAGCCGGAACCCAAAATCATAACAACCATTTTTATTCCTCCAGACAGGCCGCAATGTGCCGGTAAATTTCTTCGTGAATGTCCTCAATCGAGCGGAGACGACCGTCCTTGACGCAGGAAATGAGCGTCCAGCCATAGTGCTTTGCCGCCTGACGCGCCGTCTCGCGGCACCGGGCCAGATACTGCTCTGCGTGCTCGTGGATATCTGCGTCACCAACGCCCTGCGTATCGCGCTTTTCCCGCAGCAGATGCGCAAGCTCGGTCGGCATGTCAAGGCAGAGGACCAAATCGGGCCTCGGAAGCCCCATCTTGTCGTACTCCAGATCATAGAGCCAGGTAAAAAATTCCGCCTGCTTTTCGCCTTGAAGCTTGCTGCCCTGATGGACGGCGTTGGACGTTGTGTACCGGTCGCAGACGATGAGCCCGCCCTTGTCATAAAAATCCTTCCAGCCGCGCGCAAAGCCGGCGTACCGGTCGACCGCGTAAAATGTCGAAGCGGCGTAGGGGTTGATCTTGTCCGGGTCGCTTCCGAACTCCCCCGCGAGATACATCTTGATGAGCGCGGAGGACGGCTCGTCGTACTGCGGGAATTTGATTTTCTCAAACCTCACGTTCTGCGCTTCCAGCCGCTCGCATGCTCTTGCGTACTGGGTTGATTTTCCGGTGCCGTCGGTTCCTTCAAATACAATGAGTTTTCCCATGTTCCCTATCCTCTTATTCTTTTGCAAACGACCGCCCACAGATACTTGGGAAGCCGCAGCATCCGCCCGAAGCGCTTCGGCTCCTTATAAAGCCGGTACAGCCACTCGAGATTGGCCGCGATCATCCACTTTGGCGCACGTTTGACCGTTCCTGCGAAGGAGTCTAAAGAGCCGCCAAGGCCGATCATGAGCCTGCACGTAAGCTCCTGCTGGTGCCGCTTCATGAAAAGCTCCTGCTTCGGCGCGCCGAGGCAGACGAAAAGAACATCTGGCTTTGCCGCGTTCACCGCTTCGATAACCGGCGCTTCGTCCTTGAAATAGCCGTCATGCATGCCGCAGATGATGAGCCCCGGGTGCTTTTCGCGCATTTTTTCCGCCGCGAGCTCGGCCACGCCGGGCTTGCTGCCAAGAAGATAGACGCTTTTTCCGCTCTCAGCCAAAAGCCCCAAGAGGCCGTCCGCAAAGTCCACACCCGCGACCTTCTGCTTCAAAGGCGTTTTCAGGATCTTGGATGCCAGCACCACACCCGCACCGTCCGGCAGAACGAGGTCGGCCCCATTGATGAGCGCGCGCAGGCTCTCGTCCTTCATTGCCTCATACGCAATTTCTGCGTTCGGCGTAACGGCGTAGCAGGTCTTATTTCCCTGCAAAATCGCCGTGGCCTTGTCTAAGGCTTCCTGCATCGTCACATTGTCAAACGCGATACCCATGATGTCCGTCTTCATCCCGGCACTCCCTACAGTCAAATTGAAGTTATTTTACCATATCTTCTTGCGTTTGTCCATCACAGCGCGTGAAAAGTCGTCTTTCTTGTTTCACATTTTGCCCGCGCGGCATAAACTGTTGTGAAAGCTTTTTATAAGGAGGTTATCCGTATGTCTGATACGACCCGGAACACGCCGGCCTGCGACTTAAGCGGCATCCGTGAGGCGGTCTGCGTGCATACCGATAAGATTACCGACAGCTGTCTGGCCAAGGACTGCATCGAAGATCTGCACGTGTACTTAACCGTCGAGTCGCAGTGTACGCTTGACAAGGCCGTGAGCGCGAAGGCACGCTTTGTCGAGCTCATGCACGTTGCCATCCAGACGGACCCCGTCCCCTATTCTGCCGGGTACTACACCGTCGACATCACGTACTACTACCGCGTCATTGCCGACGCCGTCATGCAGGCGGGAAGGCCCTGCACCATCACTGGCCTTGCCGTCTTCTCCAAGCGCCTCGTGCTCTTCGGCGGCGAGACGACCGCCAGAATCTACTCCAGCCGCAGCTACAAAAGCTGCCTGTGCAAAAAGAGCTTACAGGAAGCGAGCGTTCCCGAGGCCATCGTCGAGGTCGTCGACCCGATGATTCTTGGCTCTCGCGTACAGGAGGTCTGCGCCTGCAACTGCTGCACGAGCGACACCCCCCAGATTCCGCAGGGGATTCTCGACTGCTTCGAAGAAGAGCTCGTGCTCGGCGGCGAGTGCAAGCGCCTGCTTGTAACCGTCGGCCAGTTCTCCATCGCGCGGCTCGAGCGCAGCACACAGCTGCTCATCCCGAGCTTCGATTACTGCATCCCGAGCAAAAGCTGCCCGAACGTCTCCGGCGCGGCGGACGAAAACCCGTGCGAGGTCTTCAGCCAGATCGATTTCCCGATGGACGCATTCTTCCCCGGAAAGAATGACACGTGCATACCGCCGTCCGAGAGCTGCACCGCATGCAGCCGGACAGCAAGCAAATAAGAGAAGGGAGTGCCGCTTCCGGCACTCCCCTTTTCCTTTATGCCCTTGAAAAATCGTTTCAACGCGTAGGGGGCGATGCCCACATCGACCCGGCAATCCGCAACGTTTTTTCGAAAATCTCCGGTGAGTTCGTAACTGCCCTTGGGGCGATGTGGGCATCGCCCCCTACGAAGAGGAAGGAGCGTTGATGTGCGCAATCGCCCCCTCCGAAGAAAAATGAACGTCGATGTTATGCAATCGTCCCTGCCCGAAAAATTGCTACAGGATTCCCTTTTCCCGCAGCACCGCGCAGATCTCGCTCACGCGCGCGGCCCAGGAGCTATTACGTCCTGCCTCGATGCGCGCATCTGTGCGCTCCGGCTGGGTATCTTCCAAAGCCGCGGCGCAGGCCTGCTCAAAGCTCTTCGCGTCGTCCGCGATGTGGATGATATCGGAGAACTGCAATACCTGATCCGGCTGGCGTGTGGAGACGATCGGCTTTCCCGTGGCCAGATACTCGTAGAATTTGAGCGGGCTTACATCTTTGCTCAGAGGCCCTGCGTCAAAGAGGTTCAGGCACACATCAAACTGCGCAAGATACTTTGGAAGCTCCGCGTTCGGCTTCACGCCGAGAAACCGCACGTTCGGCATCGCCCGCAGGGCGCTTAAGTCAACGCCCGGCTTCTCGTTCCCGATCCAGACAAACTGCCACTCCGGCCGCGCCTTCGCCGCCTGTTCCACGTAGCCATACTCAATGCACGTTTGCAGCGCACCGACAAAGCCGAAAATCGGGTGCGGGATGTCCTTCATATCCTCCGGTACCGGCTGCGGCTTTGACGCCTCAAAAAAGCGCTCGAAGTTCGCGCCATTCGGGATAAATTTTGCCTCCGGCTGCGCCTTTTGCAGGCGTTCGGCAAGGGACTTTGCCGTTGCAAACGTCATATTGGTCTTCGCCGCGAGCTCCAGCTCCATCTCGTCAACAATCGCGGGGTTCATGAGCCCGCCATAGGCCGAGTGCCGGTCGACGCAGTCGTAGACGAGGCCGGAATGCGGAATCAGATCGACGCAGTCGACCGTCACGGGCGAGTAGACCCAGAGAAGCGGCTTTTCGAAGCCGTGCTCCTTCATCTTTTCGCGCACAAATTTCGCGATGTTCTTCTGATTGACCCGGTTGATTGCCCGGCATTTGTTGAAAAACGGCAGAACGGGTGGGAGCCGGTAGACGGTGATGTTGTCCTTGACCTTCTCCCCCGGCTGCTTCCACGCGGTCATGAGCGGCTTTGCCGTTTTGTCGCGCAGAGGGGCAATTATCGTCGCCGAGGGGTCAAAATATAGAAGCTCCACGTCCGGGATCCGGCTCATGACCTGCTGCTTGCGGGTAGGAATCGGGTACCACGGGGACGTGGCAAGACACACAATCTGCTTCATCTGTCTTCCTCCAAAAGCTTTTTCGCAATCTCTTCATTCTGCGCCGCGAGCGTCCGGAGCCGGTCCACACTGTACGTGCCCGTGTCGCCGAGCGCTCCGTCAATCAGCGCGCAGAGGTTTTCCGCCGTCACGTCCTCAAAATAGACGCAGTGCTTCTGGCCGATGTAGTGCATGAAGCCCGTAACCTTCGGGTCATAGGACACGGCGACCAGCGGCGCGGCCACGCTCGAGGCAAAAATCAAGGCGTGCAGGCGCATGGACACGACGACCTGCATCTTCTTCATCATGCCGATGATGAGCTTTTCATCGCTCGGCGCAGACAGCATCGGGCAGGCAAACGGCAGCTCGCTTGCGACTTCCCGGCTGGGCGGCAGATCCCGTCCCGGCTCAAGCGCGAAGAAAACCGGCGTGAGGCCATACGTTTCCTTTACGTATTTTGCGCTTTCCACGAACGCCCGCTTCTTTTCCGCAAAGCCCGGCCAGTCGCGCAGGACGAAGAGCGCATAGCGCCCGGCGGGGTCCATGTTGTTGCCGAGCAAAAATCCGTCAACCGCGCCCTCCAGTCCCGGCTCCAGAAGCAGCGCCGGGTCCGCCGTCACATAGATCTTCGGCTTCGTCACGCCCATGGCCTTCAGCTCCTCGGCAGAGAGGTTCTCTCGCAATGTGATCGCGTCGACGTTCCGGTCGATGACGCGCGCGGCGCGCTTCCGGCTGGCTTCTCCATTTACGGGGCCAATGCCGCAGCCATACATCAAAACGCGGTTACCGGTTAATTTCGCGAGCCGGATGCTTAAAAGATAATAGTTGAGGCTTCTCGTGCTCGTCTGGTTCTGAATGAGGCTGCCGCCGCCGGAGATATAGAGCTTCGAGCGGCGCATGACGCGCAGGAACGAGAAGGGATTGAAGACATAGGCCGCGCCCACATGGTGCGTGAGCCTTGTCGATTTTGGATTGTGCGAAAGCACGCAGATGGGCATGTCAGGGTCGATGTGCTGGAGCTGGCGCAAGATGGCCTTCAAGATCGCCTCATCGCCCGCGTTGCCCTTGCCATACGCCCCGCAGATCGTCACGCCGCGGCGCTTTTCCTTTGGCTGCGCAGCTTGGCGCAGGATCGTCCGATAAATGTCGAGCTGGTGGTTGACGGTCGCCTCGGCGGAGTACACCCGCTCCGCTTTTTCATAGAAATTCTGCCCGAGCTGCTTTCGAAACGCCGGATTCTGGACGAGCCGCACCATATAGGCAGTCAAGGTATCGACATCCCGCGGCGTAAAGAGAAGTCCCGTTACGCCGGACTCCATCATATAGGGGATGCCGCCGACCGATGTTGCAATCGTCGCGCAGCGCATTCTCGCGCCCTCCACGAGCGCATACGGCGAGCCCTCGGAAAGAGAGGTCAGCATATTGACGTCGATGGCGTTGTAAAAGCTGTCCGTATCCTTGACCCAGCCCGCAAAGATGACCGAGCCCTCGGGGCACGTTTCCCTTGCGAGCTCCTCCAGCATCTGCCGTTCCTCGCCGTCGCCTGCGATAATTAACCGGATATTGGGGCAGGTTCTGCACGCGTCTGCGAAACCCCGGATGAGCGTCGCGATATCCTTCACGGGGTTTAAGCGCGCGGCAATGCCGAAAACGACCGTGTCCGCGTCAAACGTGATACCGAGGCTCTCAAGGTATTCCGCCCGCAAAAGTTTTGCAGGCTTCGGGGGGAAGTCTACGCCGTTGTAGATGGAAAACAGCTTCTGCGGATCAAAGCCGCGCGAAATGAGCAGCTGCACCATCGCATCCGACACGCCGATGTGATAGTCGAACACGCGCAGCGCGACGGTGTTGATCGTGCCGTAGGTGAGCCTATGGAAGGGCCTTCCGAGGTAATCGAGCCGGTAGTCCGAGTGGACGGTCGTAACGATGGGGACCTTGATCGTCCGCTTTAAAATGGCGCCGATCATATTTGCGCGCGAGCCGTGGCAATGGACGATGTCAAAATGCTCCTGTTGGATCATGGCGGTCAAGGCGCGGATGCTGCTGCGCACGCCGGAATCCAAAACGAGCGTATCAATGCCCATGGCCGCCGCATCGTCCGCGAACGCGCCAGCTGTAAAGCAGACCAGCCGCACCTGCTGCGTCCTGCCCAGACCTTCCAGCAAAGACAAAACGTGCGTCTTGGCGCCTCCGACATCGCCGCCGGAAATTAAATGGATGATTTTCATAAAAACTCCCAGAGCAGAAACTTGCTCTTGTTTATTCCTGTGTTTTAGGATAAAATACGCATGATGCGCGGAATCGATAAATATTATAGTCTATTTTCTCCGCAGAATCAACCAAATCCAAAGGTACTGGAGGCACACATGAAAATTATTGATGAAAAAGGCCGTCTGTTCGGCAAAATCAACCTGATCGACCTGCTGGTGATCGTTCTCGTTGTCGCAGTCGTAGCGGCTGTGGGCTGGAAGGTCGTTGGCAAGAAGGCCGCGGCGGCGGTATCGGATAATCAGCACGAGCTGACGTTCACAGTTTTGTTTAAAGACCAGCCACTCGAGGTCGCTGAGTTTGCCGAAACCCAGATTGGAAAGCAGCTGGTCAACAACGCCAAGCTCATCCCGGCGGAAGTTACCGAGGTCTCGTCGTATTTTGACGCGTCTGAAGCGGGCCATTGGCTCTACGTCACCGTGAAGGCCACGGCCACATTCTCCGGCAATGTCTGGCAGGTCGGCAGTCAGGAGGTTCGCGTGGGCTATGAGTATATTCTCAAGACGAGCGAGTTTGAGCTGACCGGCATTATCTCCGGCATGGAGGCTGACAATGGCTGACATGCTGCAAGGCTGCTTTTTGTACCGCTGGGCGCTGGCGATTTTATCGTGGTGCGCGCGCGTGGCAAAAGAAAGCCGGGTGCGGCGGGGCTTTGCTTCGTGCTGGCGTTCCAGTAAGGCAGCCGCGTGGTTCTCGCGCCGCCTTTCGTCCGGTACAAGCGCGCTCGACGAGAGCGGAACGAACAAGCTTCTTACCCGCTGCAACGAGCGCCTATCCCAAAAAGGGACAAGCTGGATAGAAAGCTCCGTGCTCTATCAGGTCTACCGCGCGGTTTTCACCTGCGGGCGCAATAGCCGCACGTTCGGCTGGCTCTTCTCCGGCGGCATGACGGCGATCTTGCTCGTTGCCATCGGGCTTTACGTTCTCATCGACTACGTGCTGCGCGACATTCTGTCCATCCCGGTGGTGTCCTCTGTGTGGGACGAGGCACTGCTTCTTTTCTGCGTTCTCTGGATCATCTGGGAGCGCAAAAAGGCCGCTTCCCCCATCGCGCCGAAGTTCAATCCGCTTGATCTTCCGGTGGCGGTCTTTCTCACGGTCTGCTTCGTCCTTCTGTGCGTCGTCTGCCCGTACACATCCATTCAGATTGCTGGCTTCCGCGCGACGTGCCAGTATCTGCTCTGGTTCTACCTTGTCACAAGGCTCATCCGGAACGACCGCGACTGCATGACGTTGTATCTGACACTGGTATCGCTTTCCTTTGTTCTCTCGCTCCACGGTATTTATCAGTATATTACAAAAGCACCGATGCCGTCTAACTGGGTGGCGCAGGCGGAAACCGCCGTCCGGACGCGGGTCTACTCCATTTTCGGCAGTCCCAACATCATGGGCGACTTCATGGTACTCTTCGTCCCGATGACGGCGGCGCTCGCCTATTACGCGGAGAAGCCCTCGCAGAAGGTGGTTGCGTGGCTCACGACATTCTGCATGTGCTTTGCGTGCCTGTTTACGATGTCGCGCGGCGCGTGGGTCGCGATGGCGGTTGCGATCGTTCTGTTTATTCTGCTCGTTGACCGCAGGCTCTTTTTGCTGCTGGCGGCGGGGCTGGCACTTCTGGTGCTCATTCCGTTTGTTCGCACGCGCATCGGCTTTCTCTTTACGCAGGACTTCATTGACGCGAACACGAACGGCGGCCGCGGCGGCAGATGGTCTTTGGGTCTGGAGCTGCTCGAGGCCTCCGGCGTGTGGACGGGCGTCGGACACGGGATGTTCGGCGGCGCGGTCGCGATGCAGAATCAGGTGCTCGATTACGTGCAGTATTTCTATCTTGATAACTACTATCTCAAAACCCTCGTGGAAACCGGCTATCTGGGGCTCGGCGGCTTTGTCATCATGCTCCTTGGCATGATCACAGCCTCCTGCCGGAGCATCTGCAGAACCGGTGCGCAGTGGAAGAAAAAGTCCAGCCGGAATTATCCGCTCGTGTGCGGCATGTTCTGTGGCCTTCTCGGCGTGCTGGTGCACTGCTTCTTTGAAAACATCTTTGAAGAACCGTATATGATGGTCTATTTCTGGGCCATCGCCGCGATGATCGTCTATTTTGGCTTCCTGCGGAAAAACGAAAAGGAGGCACACACATGACGCAGCTGATTCTGGCCTATAATTTCCCCGCCAAGCACCTGTCGAAGCTCCGCATGGCGGCGATGAAGCTGGGCGTACCGGTCCGGCCGGTTGAAAAGCGGGAGTACCTGCAAAGCCTCGGCTCGTTCACGGGCGCGCTCGGCACGTTTGAAAGCGTCTATGACGGAGAAAACTTCCCGGAGCTGATGCTCGTCCTCTGCGGCTTTTCGCAGCCGATGGTAAACGCATTTCTGACGCTTTTAAAAGCGACGCGCCTACCTGCCATCTCCCTCAAGGCCATACTGACCGAGACGAATCAGGGCTGGAACTCCTTAGAGCTCCATGATGAGCTTTTAAAAGAGCACGAAGCCCTGAAAAAAGGCAAGCCCTTGCACGAGCAGGAGCCTTCCGAATAACAGCAAAACGCATCCGCCGGCTTGGCGGATGCGTTTTTCTCGCTCATTTTTCGTTTGCCTCATCGTTCCACACAGGCTTCACGTTATCGTAATAGGGAATATCGACCGTCTTTTCGTAAGTCTGAACCGAGCCGTCGCTTAAAATCTCATACAGCGTCTCGCCGATCAGGAAAGCCGAACATCCGTGAAGCTCCTCTGGGCTCTCCGCTGTGAGCGTAAGCCGGTTCTCATCGACCCGCACGTAGCGCCCAAGCTCCAGAATCTCTCCCGCCAGATACAGGCAGTAATATCCGTCGTCCCGCATTGCAAGCCGGTAAAGCGTACCTCCCTCCTGCCGCGCATACGTCCCCTTGACGATCGGCGCTTCCGGCGGTTTCTGATTGTTAATGATCATCTGCGCGTACAGCAGCACATTGAGCGCCGCCGAGGCCGCAAAAAGCCAGATCCAGAGCCTTGTATGCTTCATCGCAGATTCCTCCTTTTTCAGCCGCCTCGATCATCCGTTGCCCAGAGGCAGCGCGGCAGCCTCCACGGCGGATTCATAGCGGTACCGGCCATAGTTGAACGTAACGGTGTAGGTCTTGGACTTCTGGACGTTTGCGAAATTCACATCGTCGGGGCTGTAATAGTCGACCGTGAAGGTCACGGTGTTGCCGTTCACGTTCTTCTCGCGAAGCTTTGCGAGGCTGTCGCCGCCGAAGCCGGACACCATCGGCACGATGATCTCGCCCGATGCTTCGTCGTAGCCGGGGTTCTTCGTGAGATCGAACCGGTAATACGGCAAATACGAAATGAGCGTGTCTTCCATCCTTTCCTTCGTGATGTGATACATGCCGTCCTGCTTCTGATACGTCGCCTCCAGCTCCTGCTTCGGCGTGAGCAGCAAGAACATGAGCCAGAGCTGCTGCTGCGTCAGATCTTTTGGCCGCTCAAATGTGAAGGGCGCGGCGGTCATGCCGAGCTCGAGCGTATGGACAAGGGAGATTAAATACGAATCCGTCAGCTTTGCCGCGTCCGGCTTCCAGTCCGTCAAGTCGTCATCAAACGTCGGAACGAGGCTGACGTCCGCCCAAACGCCGCACTCCGGCCGGTATCGAAGCTCGAGCCAGTAGCTCGTCTCGCCTTGCAGTTCCAGCACAACCTGGTCGTTCTCGTCAAACGAAACCGTCACCCGGTACGCGTCGTCCAGCACGACCTTCCAAGCTTGCCTGTTTTCCTCCAGCGTCTTTTGAAAGCCGTTCAGCGCCAGTGCGCAGTAGCTCTTAAAGGTCTTGTTCGCCTGCGCGTCCATGTTATCGTCAAAATAGTACCCGTCGTAGCGCTTGTCAAATTTCGCCCCTTCGACCAGACTCGCGATTTCCGCAGAGACACCTGCGCTGCCCGCATTCGTGTCTGGCGTGTAGATGCTCGCGCCGTCCGCGTTCAGGCGGATAGAAAGCTCCCGGA
Organism: uncultured Clostridia bacterium; assembly: GCA_937967235.1. GTDB lineage: Bacteria > Bacillota > Clostridia > Oscillospirales > Oscillospiraceae > CAG-170. Next base: position 6,601 of record CALCJW010000155.1, on the reverse strand, counting down.
AGCTGTCCTCATGCGACAGGACACAGAAATATTCGTCAAGTGTATTCTGATAGAGGTTCAGTCTGAAATCATCCGCGTCAAAGAAGTCCGAAATGCCAAGGGCAGCATTGTCCCAATTCTGGAACAAAAAGTCCTCCAAGCGGCTTTGGAGAAGCGCCTCAGTAAAGAAGTTGTTGTATTCCTCGTCTGCCGCCCAGATTGTGCTTTCCTCGACAGCCTGTTCGATGCGGAGCCTGCGCTTCTGCTCTTCGGTGAGCGCCGGCTCTTCCTCGGGCTTTTCTTCCTCATCGGGCTTCTGCTCGTCAGCGGGCTTTTCCGCATCGTCCGGATTCTTTGGCGTATCGTCCGGGCTTTCCGGGGTCACGTCCGGTTGTTCCTCCTTCGTGGGGTTCTCTTCCTGCTGGGGCTGGTTTTCCTCCTGCTCGGTCTGCCCCTGCTCGGGCTGGGCCGGCGTATCGCTTTTTTTCGTGCAGCCGGCCAACAGCGATGCGGCCATCGTCAGCGCCGGAAGCAGCGCAATCCATCTTCTTTTCATGTCCGTTCTCCTTTCAGACTTTCATTGATATCTCTGGCTTTTAGACGCACCGGAAGCCGCTTCAGTTCCCAGGCGCGAAAAATCGCGCAAAAAACGCGTGCGCGTCTTGCAGAAGTTCCTCGTTTGAATCGCCCTTCGTTACATAAAATTTGCATTCCTCGAGCGCGGAATCGAGCGCCGGATAGGCCGTATCCCGCGCAGACACAAACCGCTCGGTCAGCTCCGCCGACATTCTGCCGTCTACCACCGGCGCTTGGCTTCCCGTTTCCTCGATCCACTCCGGCTCCTCGTCCGGAAACACCTGACTGTATCCCGCGAACGGTGTCTCGTCGTCATAGTCTATACCGAACCGCTCCATCAGAACGGGGACGATTTTCCCATCTTCGTTTGCAAAGCGCCAGTATTCTCCGCCGCTGTTGCACGAAACGCCGTCTATTTCGGTGCTTTTGTTGTTATAACAGCTGAACATCCAGAACGCCTCCCTGGTTTTCGCGTCCCGCCGCGCCGAGATCGCGCCGTAGGACGGATCAAACGGCAGCACGCGGCTATCCATCGCGATATACGCGCTGTCGCAGAGGATTTCCTGATGCGCGTCGGGGATGACCGTCCCAGTCGTCGGAATGACGCAGTCGCCCGCATCCGTCGGTATTGCCCAGTTCCAGCTGAGAAGCTCCGTCAGGCTCTTGACCGTATCGTCTTCGATCGTAAAAATCGCGAAGATCATCATCGCCGTCGCTACCCCGTGGTACACAATGAGCTCCGGCACACCATTCTGGTCAAGGTCTGCCATCTGCAAAATCGGCCTTACGAACATGAAATCCAGCGGCAGCCGCCGGTCTTCTCCGAGAAAATACGCGTCGTAAATTTCCGCGTACTTTGCCCACTGCCCGGGCTCGATCGGAGAAATCCCGTTCTCCTGCGCCGGTTCTTCCGCTGGCGTTTCCATCTGTATCACGGCTTCCTCCGCAGCCTGCGCCTCGTCCGGTACCTGCGCCGTCTTCCCGCACCCGGAGAGCAGCAGCGATGCAAGAAGCAGCCACGCGACCCATTCTTTCCGCATTTCCCCTTCCTCCTTTGAACCCAGTATACCATACCTTCCGGATATTTCCGGGAAATTTAAGAATTTCTAAGAATTGCGCGGCATTGGAACGAAAAACGCCCTGCGGAAAAAGACCGCAGAGCGTTCTATTTTACAGGGTCCCGGAAAATTTCTCGCGCACCTGCGCCGTCTTTCCGCAGCACATTCTGCCCTCGGGACACGCGCCCGTCATGAAGCACGTCGGGCCATAGAGGGAAAAGAGCCCTGGATGCGCCGCGCGCAGGACTTTTAACGCCTCGGTGGCCAACTCCCGGATCTCCCACTGCGCCCGCTCGCACGTGCGAAGGCGGAAAAACGTATAGAGCTCGCCTGCGTTCATCGTCGAGACGACCGGGACTTGGAGCCCGCTCACAAGAAGATATGAAAGCGCATCTTTCCCCGCGCCAAGAGAAGAAAGTTTCTTTGCCGCAGCCTCCGCCATCGAAAATGCTTCCCGGTATCGCGCCTCCATCCCGGCTTTTCTGACGCTTTCAGGCAGAACATACCGATTGTAATCGGCATTTTGCAGCAAAGACGGCGCGCAGAGCGCCTGCATTCTATGGCGCGTCAGATGCGTGAGCGCGGCAAGGGACATGCCGGAATATAAAAGCGTAAAGCTCGCCTGCTCCAGTTCGCGCTTGCGGTTATTTTGAAGCAGCGTTCTTAAGATCCGCGCCTGCTCGTCTCGCGTCAGTCCCGGCGCCTGCATGCCGTTTGCGAGATACGCCGCGCGGCAGATGAGCTTTTCCGGTTCTCTTGTTCCGTCCAGCAGTGTGACCTGCGCCTCCGGCAGAACCGGCATACCGTCTGGCAGCGGCAGCGTCTTTCTGGCATACGCGCCCTTTTTCCGAACAGCCAAGAGCGGCAGCTTCTCCTCGCACTGCAAAAACAGGCTCTCGCCCAGCGCCCAAAGCTCCGGAATTTCGCTCCCGCGTCCATAGCGCAGTTCGTTCATCACGTGCAGAAGCTCGCGCGCGTTCATCGAGCAGAAGAAGTTGCTGCAAAAGCAGTACGGCAGCACGAACCGCGCGTCCTCTTTCGGGACGCCCGCCGCCTCGAGCTCGTCGTAGATGGCAAAAAGCGTGCGCACTGTCTCGTCAAATATCTCGCGCTGCGCGTCATGTTCCAGTTCCGGAGAAACGTAGCCCGCCTTTGAAAAATCGACGTAGCGCCGGGACTTGACCGTAAAGGACGCGAGCCGGAACTCAATCAGGAACTGCTCGGCCAGCACCGAGACGTTTTCAAACGCGAGGTTCACGAATCCGTGCTCCAGCACCGACGTATGCCCCGAGGAAAGCACCTTCCCGATGAGCTTTTCGTTTTTCTCGCGTCCTGCGGCAAGCGACGTTTCGAAAATTTCATCCGCCGTGCCGTTCATGGTGGAAATTCTGCCGCCGGAGGCGATCATGGCCTCGATATTCGGCGTAAAACCTAAAATGGTAACATGTCCTTGCATAGGTACTCCTGTCTTATCGGAAGGGATTTTCCTGTTCATCCAGCGCTTCCATGCGCCCGGCGCGCGCAAAGTCCGGTTTATAGTCCGGCAGATGCGTCTCAATGGCCGCCGCCAGCAGCTGCGGGTTCAGCCCCGGGTTCTGCGCCGAGAGGGTGCATTCCAGCCGCAGCTCGTTTTCATTCTGCGCAGCAATGCGCAGCGCAAAAATAAGTGGCTTGATGTCCAGCTCCTTGTCGCCCTTTTTGCTGCGCTTGGTGATAACGATGCTCTCGCGCGCAAAAAACGCGACAAGCGCCTTCTGCGCATCTTCGGGAACACCGCCGTCATACTCGAGCGTCACCTCGGCTCGTAATCTCGTCAGCTCCTTGATTTTCCGCGCGCTCTCGTATGCCTCCAGTACCCGGATACCTGCCGGCAAAACGGCATTGAGCCGCGCGGGAAGACCGGAAAGCTCGACCGAACCGTCTTCAATTTCAAAATCCAGAATCTCGCACCGGCTCTCCATACCGACCGGAAGCGGCAGCGCGATCGACACATACGCCCGGGGGCTGAAGCCCTGCGAATGCCAGATGAGAATGCCCGCGCGCTTGAACGCCCGCTGAAACACGCGCATGAGATCCAGGTGCGAAAGGTATACCGCGTCGCCCCGCTTTTCAAACAGCAGCCTATTCATCGCACACCCCTCTTTCGCTCAAACTCCGCGCGCCGCAGCCGGCGCATTTTGTGCGGCAGTCCGGCGTCGTAACAGACTGATACGCCAGCGCCCGCTCGCGCAGGAAAAAGTCCCGGCTCACGCCAATATCGATCGTCTGCCACGGAAGGATTTCGTCCTCCGCAAAGCCGCGCGTCGTGTAAAATTCCGGGTCGACCCCGCAGTCGGAAAAGGCCTGCATCCAAAGATCATATCGGAAGTACTCGTCCCAGCCGTCTAATTTGCAGCCAAGCTCATGCGCGCGCAGCAGGACTTTTGATAGCCGCCGGTCGCCGCGCGCCAAAACCGCCTCCAGACGGCTGAGGTCGCTCTCATGGTACCGGTAATCAACGCCCCGCGCCGTCAGGCAGCTTTGCAGCAGATGCACGCGCCGCAGATATTCCTCGGGGCTGGTCTGCTTCTCCCACTGGAACGGCGTGAATGGCTTCGGCACAAAGAAGGCCGTCGCGAGGTTGATGGATAGCCGCCGTTTTTTGTTTGTCGCACTCTGCCGCCAGCAGTAGACGATCTTGTTGACAAGCTCGGCAATCGCCGCCACGTCCTCATCCGTCTCCGTCGGAAGTCCCAGCATAAAATAGAGCTTCACGCTGTTCCAGCCGCCGGAAAACGCCGTGGCGCAGGTCTCTAAAATTTCGCGCTCCGTGACATTTTTGTTGATCGCGTCGCGAAGCCGCTGGGAGCCCGCCTCGGGCGCGAACGTCAGGCCGCTTTTGCGTACCTTCTGCACGCGAAGCATCAGGTCGCGAGAAAAATTATCCGCGCGCAGGCTCGGAAGCAAAAGGTTGATCTTCCGCGGCTCGCAGTAATCCAGCAGCTTGTCCGCCAGCTCCGGGAGCTTTCGGTAGTCGGACGTTGACAGGCTCGCGAGCGTCATTTCGCTGTTTCCGGAGTCTTCGAGCGATTCGATCGCCTGCTTATAGAGCGTGTCCACACTTTTCGCGCGCACCGGCCGGTAGCAGAAGCCCGCCTGACAGAAGCGGCAGCCGCGGATGCAGCCGCGGAAAATTTCAAGATTCGTCCGGTCATGGACAATTTCCGTCGAGGGAACGATCGTCTTCGTCGGGAAATACGACTTGTCCATGTCCTGTATGATGCGCTTTCTGACACGCGCGGGCGCGCCGTTTTTGGGCCGAATGGCGGCAAGCGTTCCGTCCGGATTATAGGTGTGCTCATAGAGGGACGGCACGTAGACGCCGTCGATTTTGCTCACGCGCAGGAGAAATTCCTGCTTCGTACAGCCATCCTTTTTCGCCTGCCGGTAGCAGTCGATGATTTCCTTTGTGATCTCCTCGCCCTCGCCGAGCGAAAAGAAGTCGATGAAGTCTGCCAGCGGCTCGGGATTTACCGCGCACACGCCCCCGGCAAAGACGATGTTCTCGAGGCCGTCGCGCTCGCGAGCCAACAGCGGCACAAAGGAGAGCTCCAGCATATTTAAAATGTTGGTGTAGCTCATCTCATAGCCGATCGTAAATGCGATCAGGTCGAACGCTTTCACAGGGTCGTGGCTCTCGAGGGCGTAAAGAGGAATGGCGTGCTTTCGCATCTCTGCTTCCATGTCGCCCCACGGCGCGAACACCCGCTCGCACCACACGCCCGGCATCTCATTCATGAGCCCATATAAAATGCGCATGCCGATGTTGGACATGCCGATCTCATAGGTATCCGGGAAGCAGAACGCCACTCGCACGTCCACATCCTTCTTATCCTTTACGATCTGGTTATGCTCGCCGCCTACATAGCGCGCGGGCTTCTGCACCTGCGGCAGAATTCTGTGTAAGGTATCTGTCATAGCTCTACCCCAAAAAGTCAAAGTTCTATTTATTATACCTTACCGGAGCCCGAGAAACAAGCCCTTCTTCGCGTCCATAAAACATCACGCGCAGCAAAACGACAAGCCAGACCGCGAGCGGTGCCGCCCCAAGCCCATACGCCTTCGCGCAGGAAATTGCCCCCGCCAGTCCCGCCGCGCAAACTGCGAGGCTTACTAAGTTGGAGACCGCCTCTGCCCGTCCGAGCGGCAGAAACAAGCAAAGCCCCGCCCGCAGCGCCCGCCCGCCGTCGAGCGGATAGACCGGCAGCGCGTTAAAAAGGCCCAAAAGAAGGCTAATGGCCGCGCAGGTCGGGAAATCACTTCGCAGCGCGAGGCATGCAAGAACGCTCATCCCGGGACCTGCCAACGCGCAAAAAATCTCCTGCCGGTAGCCAAGCCCTCGGGTCTCGATTTTCGCGTCGCACATGCCGAGCCGAATCCCCGTTACCCTTCCCCCAACCAGATAGATGGCCATTACATGCCCCGCCTCGTGCGCCGCCGCGGCCGCAAGAAACGCGTAGAAAACACGCGGCTCAGCCAGCAGCCGCAGCAGGCACAGTGCGGCAGCAAAGCCGGGCGCGAGATCAAGGCGTTTCACCGGCAAGCGCCTGATACGACTCTGCGAACGCCGCCACAACGCTCTCGCCATCTGACAGCGCATCCCGGAGCTCTGCAAAGGCCGCGCGCGTCCGGCCTCCTTCTCCAAGTCCCAGCACGTCTCGCACCGTCTCTACCGCGCTGGGGCAGCATGTCCGGACGGTCAGCACCACGGCAGCCAGCGCGAGCGACAAATATGCCCGCGAAATCCAGCGCGCCCAGCGCCCCGTTTTTTGCCCTTCTTCCCGCTTCGTCTTCTCCATCTGCATCGCCTCCGGTTCATTTTTATGCGGCTTTTAGAAAATCATGCGTTTGCCTCTTGACAAAACCGGTTTTGTTCACTATAATAATCGAGCTAACGGGGTGTGGCGAAGTTTGGTATCGCGCTTGGTTCGGGACCAAGAGGCCTCGGG
>CALCJW010000154.1:0-4799 GCA_937967235.1 uncultured Clostridia bacterium | reverse complement strand
GCTTGGGCGCTTGGCGTTTCCGATGACAAGGTCTGTAGAGAGCGTCGTGTAGCTCTTGGAGACATGGCTGATGCGAATTTCGTCCATAACGCTTCCTCGTTTCTTTCTGGATCGGGCGCAGGGGTCAGTATTTGAAAATGCTGCCGCCGACGAATTCTCTTACGATAGAATCCTTCGGGACGTAGTTCGTTGTGAGTGGCGGAAGCTCCTTCACGACGTCCATGAGGATATCCAGGTTATGCGCGCGCATGAACTCCGGGGTCAGCTCCTCGGAGAACTTCGGGATCTCGCGCAGATATTTTGTCAGGATGCACGGCTCATAGTCGTGGAAGGTGTCGATGTGAATGGACGCGTTCTTTTTGTTGGGCGCAATGTACTGCACCTCGCCCTGGTCGACCGACTGCGCGCGCTCGATGGTTTCCCGGAGCGTCCGGCCGCGGGAGAGATAGTCGCGGATCATGCGTCGGGCCACGCGCACCTGTTCGGGCTTGACGATGCGGTCGTCGGGCGTGATGATTCTCGTGCGCGGCGCAACATACACGCCCGTTGCGCGAGAGCGCATGGGATCAAAGAGGAGCGGGTTCAGCATATGGATCCCCTCGGCAATGATGATGGCCTCCCGGCTTCCCTCCATGGGCGTGTAGCCACCGGTTTTGTTATTTTTAAAATCGTACCACGGTACCTGCGCCGTCTCGCCCCGGCTGAGCTTGTCGACGGTATCTAACAGCAGCTCGCGGTTCACACAGTAGGGAGACTCCCAGTCGGTGGCCTCGGGCGGGCGCTGGTCAAGCGGCAGGAAGAAATTGTCCATGCTGAGCTGGCAGACCTTTACGCCGAGGTTTTCGAGATACGCCTTCAGGCGCATGGCGGTTGTCGTTTTGCCCGAGCCGGAGGGACCCGTGAGGCAGACGAAGGGTTTTTGCGGCTGCGCCGATAAAATGGACGCGGCGGCGGAGCTGATTTTGTCGTGGAACACCTCTTCGCAGCGCAGAACGAATTGCGTCTCGTTCTGCATGGCGCGGATGATGTCGGCCATGTCGATAACGCGCATAAGAATCCTTCCTTTCAAATATCAGGTTGCGGCGGACGGGCGGTTCGCCAGAAGCTTTTCCAGCTTGCGGTAGGTGAGAATGAAGCAGACGACGTGCATCAGGGCCGTCAAAATCCAGCTCATGGGATACGACAGATAGAGGATCTCCGGCGTATGGACGGCCTGGAAGACGGTATAGATCCAAATGATCCGGCTCAGGCACGCGCCGATCCCGGTGACAAACATCGGGAGCCACGATTTTCCGAGCCCGCGCACCATGCCGCACGCGTCCTCCATGAGTCCGCCGAGGAACTGGAAGCAGCCGAGCCAGCGCATCCGGATGAGGCCGTAGTTGATCACGTCCTGATACGAGGGGTCGGCGCTCGAAACGTAGATAGAGAGCAGAGACGGCGCAAACAGGAAATAGACAAGGCACATCGGAAGGCCGATCATCAAGGATGTTGCGATGCACGAGCCGTAGACGCGCTTGGTGCGGCTGAGCTTTCCCGCGCCAAGGTTCTGGCTGGTGAAGGTGATGGCCGCATGGAACACGGAGTTCATCGCGGTGTAGATAAAGCCCTCAATGTTGGACGCGGCGGTGTTGGCCGCGACGACGCTTGCACCGAAGGAGTTGACCGAGCTCTGCACGAGCACGTTCGAGATGCTGAAAAGCATGCTCTGGAGCCCTGCGGGAAAGCCGATCTGGATCATGCGGATGGACTCTTCCTTATCGAGGCGGATTTCCTTCAGCTCCAGATGGCTGAGCCCCTCGCTTCTGCACAGGCAGCGGACGACGAGGAACAGCGAAATGTACTGCGAGATGACCGTGGCGGTGGCGACGCCGTCGACGCTCATGTGGCAGACGATGACAAAAAAGAGGTTCAGGCACGCGTTCACAACGCCCGAGACGGTCAGAAAAACCATGGGGCGCTTCGTGTCTCCGAACGCGCGCAGAAGGGCGGCACCGAAGTTATACATGACCGTTCCGGGAACGCCGATAAAATAGATGCGAAGGTACAGGCTCGAGAGCGGCAGCACATCCTCCGGCGTTTTCATGAGCTCGAGTAAAGGCGTCGAGAGCGTGAGACCGGCCACCATGACGATGAGGCCCAGCACGAAACTCAGGGCGAACGCCGTGTGGACGCAGGCGCGTACACGCTCATCTTCGCGGCAGCCGAGATAGCGCGCAACGAGAATGTTGACGCCGACGGAGATACCCATGAAGGCGTTGACGAGGAGGTTGATGAGCGCCGTCGTTGCGCCGACCGCGGCCAGCGCTGTTGCACCGGCAAACTTGCCGACGACAATCACGTCCGCCGCGTTGAACAGCAGCTGCAAAACACCCGTTGCTGCCAGCGGAAGCGAGAAGCGGATGATCTTCGGGAGCAGCGCACCCTCCGTCATATTAACCTGTTCAATCGTAGCCGCCATATCCTCTCCCCTTATCTTGGGCCCTTCCACATCATTTTCCAAATAATTCAAGAATATCCTGTTCTGCGAAACGTTAAAGCTGATGCCCCGAAACTTGGCGGGCGCAAGCGGTATTATAGAGCGTGCATCCGAAAAAAGCAACGCTTTGTTGAGAAAAGAAACCGATTTTTCTGCTATTCGGAGAAATCAAACAGATTCCACGGGAAAACAGGCGGCGGGGTCTTGGAAAATGAGACAGGCGTCTCACTTTGCGGGTGCAAAAACGCGAGTCGCCACGACCAGAGCGCAATCGACGCGCAGCCATCCTCGTCTCCCGCACCGTATTTCCGGTCTCCGAAGAGCGCATGATCGCGGGAGGAAAACTGGATGCGGATCTGGTGCGTCCGTCCGGTGTGCAGGCGGATCTTGACCAGCGATGCGTCTGCGTGTTCCGCGTAGCCGAGCACCTCGTAAGACAGCAACGCCCGCTTCACGTCCTTGCCGGGCGCGTCCATGACGCGCGACTTTCGAAGCGAGCGGTTGTACCAGAGCAGATCCTCCATCTGACCGGAAGCATCCTCGAACCGTCCGTGCACGACGGCGAGATATTCCTTCTCAAACACACGCTCTCGCACCTGTTCGGATAAAATTCCGGCGGCCGCCTGCGAGCGGGCAAAGACCATGAGCCCCGAGACCTGCGCGTCGAGCCTGTGGACAGAGCGGACGCACGCGTGCTCATCTCCGAGCTCCTTTCGCAGAAGATCGACCATCCCGCCCGGCTCATCACCTGCCGAAAGGACGCCTGCGGGCTTGATGCAGACAAGGATTCGGCTGTCCTCGTATAGAATGTCCATGAAAGCCTCCTTTAAGGGGGATATCATTTTTATTATATCAGAATTTTCACAAATGTCCATGTTCTTAAAAATTCTTAAAAACCGCAAAAATACCGCCCGCGTGTGATACAATGAGAAAAACACAGGGGACAGGGGCGTCAGCGCGCCCCAAAGCGCTTGCTTTATTGACTATTTTTGGAGGATGTTATGGATGATTCTATCCGCATTTTAGTGGTGGACGACGAGGCGGACATCCGCCGCATCATCCGCATTCTGCTCGAGAGCCGGGGCTACCGCGTGCTCGAGGCGCCGAACGGACGGCTCGCGGTCGAGACGATACGAAAAGAGCCGGACGTCGATCTGATTCTGCTCGATATCATGATGCCTGAGCTCTCCGGCATTGAGGCCAGCCGGGAGATCCGGAGCATAAGCAGCGCGCCGATCCTGTTTCTGACAGCCAGAACGCAGGAGCAGGATAAGCTGGAGGCGTATTCATCGGGCGGCGATGACTATCTGGCAAAGCCGTTTTCCCATGGGGAGCTTCTGATGAAGGTCGACTCGCTGCTCCGGCGCTACCGCGTCTATAAGGGCAAGGTCACGGGCAAGCAGCTCAAAAGCGACGTGGTGCTGGACGAAGAGAACCGGAGGATCCTGCGCGGCGGCGAGGCGTTAGAGCTGACGGAGACGGAGTATTCGATCTTGCAGTTCCTGGCCGACCATCGGGGAAGCGTCGTTTCGGTCGCGCAGATCTACGAGGGCGTGTGGCATGAAAAGTATATGCCTGCGTCCAACAACACCGTCATGGTACATATCGTGAACCTGCGCAAAAAGCTCGAAGACGACCCGGCGAATCCCCGCCTCATCCGGACAATCTGGGGAAAGGGGTATCAGATTGATTAAGCCGAAAAAGCCGCGGTTCCGGACGCTCCACCGAAAGCTGCTTGTCACGATGCTGGCCGCCTTACTCGCCGCCATCGGCATGTATTTACTGACGGACACGGTCGGGCAGGCGCTCGTTGAGAACATTTACATGAGCGAGAGCGCGCAGAACCAGAGAAATCTTGCAACGGTCTCGTCGTTTCAGACCTACGCGCGGGAGTTCAACCTGGCTTCCTACGACACGGAGTATATTTCCCGCTGGGCGATTTCGCAGGACGACACCTACATCTTATTATATAAGGACCGCCGTCTTGCGCTGGAGGCCGGCTGGTGGGGCATTGACGAGCAGAGCGCGGGCACGGAAAATCTGGATGATCTCTATAATGTGACGACCTATCCCGTGTACCTGCGAGACGGTGTGTTTCAGGCCGTTGTGTACGATTTTTCCGAGACAAAGCTCTATGACGGCGTGCAGCTCGGAGCCATCGCGATGGCCTGCGTGACGTTCGCGATCTTCATGCTGTTCTATAACCGGCGCATTACGCGCGCAATCGTGGAAATTTCAAACGAGGTGCGGCAGATCGGAGACGGGAACCTGCAATTGCAGCTTGTGGCAAGCGGCGATGACGAGCTGGCGCGGCTGACCG
>CALCJW010000153.1:0-7820 GCA_937967235.1 uncultured Clostridia bacterium | reverse complement strand
GGTCAATGTCGAAGCCGTATTTGTCGCAGATCTCCTTGACTTTACGGGTCGCCTCGGGGATGTTCATCCGGCCGGGCTCGTCCAGACCGAGAATGATGTTTTCCGTGGCGGTGAAGACATCGACGAGCTTGAAGTGCTGGTGGATCATGCCGATGCCGTGAGCAAAGGCATCTTTCGGAGAGCCGATCGTAACCGGTTTACCGTGAATGTAGATTTGCCCCTCATCGGGGAAGTAGATGCCGGAGAGCATGTTCATCAGCGTCGTTTTGCCGCTGCCGTTTTCGCCGAGCAAAGACAGGATCTCGCCCTCGTGCAGCTCCAGGTTCACGGCGTTGTTGGCCGTCACCTTTCCAAACCGCTTTGTAATATTCTCCATCCTAACTGCGCATTCAGATCCCAAGGCGGTCACCCTTTCTTTGTGGGAGGAAAGTCGTCTCCCGATTTTTGTAAGTACACATGTATTCTACCATACTGGAAGGCAAAAGTAAATAATATGACCAAAAATTTTTTAAGTTCATCAAAAAATTTGTCATTTTTCCATAATGGAAATCGGGCTGCCTTTCGGCAGCCCGATCTGGATTGCAAGAAGTTTTAGAATGCGGTGTCGAGCAGCGTGATGCCGTCGATCTGCAGATCGAAGTACGGAGCGCTACGCATATCAGATTCGGCAAGATAACCGTCCTTCACGACCTCGGTGTCGCCGATGTAATCTGCATCGGAGTCGACGTCAGCAAGGTAAGAGGTGATGTGGCCTGCATCGTCGAGCTTGAGATAGTCGGTCTTAAAGGTATTGTGCGTGTCGTCAATGGTGACAGTAAAGGTGCTCAGATCATAGACATGGCGCGTACCAGCCTCGAGCTCGGCCTTGGCAGCCTCAACGGCTTCCGCAGTGCCGGCAGCGACGACGTTCTCGTTGAGCTCAGTCAGGACGACGGAGCCGGTAGCAAGCGTGCCGGTCCAGTCAGCGTCGATTGCTTCGCCGTTCATTGCAGCGGAGATCGCGTACTTGTAGTACGGAGCCCAGTCGATACGGGAAGAAACGAGGTAGGTGTTCGGGCAGGCAGCCATGGTCGAGCCGTTGTAGGAAACGTCGGGGACACCGGCGGTCTCGCAGGCGGTCGGAGCGCCCATGGAGTCAGCATGCTGGCTGATGAGCTTGCAGCCGTTGTTGATGAGCTTCTGCGCGCCTTCCTTTTCAGCGGTCTCGTCGTACCAGCTGCCGGTGAAGGTGACTTCCATCGTCGCGGTCGGGCAGACGGAGCGGGCGCCCAGGAAGAAGGAGGTGTAGCCGGAGATAACCTCGGCGTAGGTGAAAGCGCCGACGTAGCCGATCTTGGCCTCTTCCGCAGTGAATTCGCCAGCTTCGATCATCTCGTTGAGCTTCATGCCTGCAACGATACCGGCGAGGTAGCGGCCTTCATAGATGGAAGCGAAGGCGTTGTGGTAGTTGGCAAGGTTCTCGGTGTGGGCCTTCGTGCCGGTGGAGTGGCAGAACTGGACATCCGGGAATTCCTTGGCAGCCTGGATCATGTAGTCCTCATGGCCGAAGGAGTCGGCGAAGACGATGTTGCAGCCGGCGTCAGCCAGATCGGCAGCGGCGTCGTAGCATTCCTGACCTTCAGGAACGTTCGTCTTGATGACGTACTCTACGCCAAGAGCCTCGGCGGCTTCCTTTGCACCGTTGATGAAGTTCAGGTCGTAGGTGGAGTTTTCATCATGGAGCATGATGAAACCAACCTTGAAGTCAGCGGGAGCGGCCGTCTCGGCGGCGGGCTCTTCGGTAGCCTCCTCGGTCTTTTCTTCGGTTGCGGTTTCAGTGGCAGCGGTTTCGGTCTTGGTTTCCTCAGCGGGAGCGTCGGTCTTAGCCGCACAGGCTACCAGCGCAAAAACCATAACCAGCGCCAGAAGCAGGGCAATGATCTTTTTCATTTCAGCGATTCCTCCTAAATATTTTGTGGATGCACTGACATGCACGCGAATCAGAAAAACTTTTTGCGTGCCGGTCAAGTGCCTTCATTTTACACGATTTATGCAAAGAATGCAATCCCTTTTCAAAAAAATATTTAGCTTTTGTATGGTTTTACGGGAATTCGGCCATGCTGACCTAACAAATTTTTAGATTTTTCGGGCTTTTGTAAATCATGCACGCAAACAGCCTGTTCAAATTGTCTAAGATGCCACTTCCGAATTCGGCGACGCTGTACGCCTTTCACAACGAACCTAAAAGATTTTTAGCTTTTTGAACGGCCTGTCCTTTTGCGCAAGCAAATGGGGTGGAATTCGTGAAGTTTGACGAAAGACCGGCGTGGAAAACGGGCCGGAAACATGATATGATAGATTGACAACAGAAAACCTGTCCGTGCACGCCAATGTGCTGCACGGCTTTGGAAAGAGGGAGTATTCATGCACGAACCGTTCTTCCTGCGCGGGACGCTTTTATACAGCAGCAGCCCGGATACCATTGAAATATTGGACGATGGCTGGCTTCTTTGCCGAAACGGCAAGGCGGCGGGTGTGTTCCGGCAGAAGCCCGAGCGGTTCAAGAATCTGGACGTGCTCGACTATTCGGGAAAGCTCATCATTCCCGGCATGACGGACCTGCACCTGCACGCGCCGCAGTTTTCCTTCCGCGGCCTGGGCATGGATTTAGAGCTCCTCGATTGGCTCAACACCTACACCTTCCCCGAGGAAGCGAAATACGAGGACCTTTCCTATGCCGAAACGGCCTATGAGAGCTTTGTGGCGCGGCTTACCCGCAGCACGACCACGCGCGCGTGCATCTTCGCGACGCTCCATCTGCCCGCGACGCTCCTTCTCATGCAGAAATTGGAGGACGCGGGCCTCGATACCTATGTCGGCAAGGTCAACATGAACCGCAACTGCCCGGCCTACCTTCGCGAGATTTCGACGAATCAGGCCATCCGGGACACAGAGAGCTGGGTCTTGCAGTCGCGCGAGCGCTTTGTGCGCACGAAGCCGATTTTAACGCCGCGCTTTATTCCGTCTTGTACAGACGATTTAATGTATGCCCTTTCCCGCCTGCGCGCAAAATACGACCTTCCCGTGCAGAGCCACCTGTCTGAAAACCTCGGTGAGATCGACTGGGTGAGAGAGCTCTGCCCAAGGTCTAAATTCTACGGCGACGCGTACGACCAGTTCGGTATGTTCGGGGGAGATTACCCCTGCATCATGGCGCACTGCGTACACTCAAATGAGGCCGAGCAGGAGCTGATGCTGAAACGCGGCGTTTATATCGCGCACTCGCCGGAATCGAACATGAACCTTGCCTCCGGCGTTGCGCCGGTCAACCAGTTCATCGACCGGGGGCTTCATGTGGGTCTGGCCACGGACGTGGCAGGCGGCAGCCATGAGAGCATGCTCAAGGCGATGATGCACGCTATTCAGGCCTCAAAGCTTCGGTGGAGGCTTCTCGATCAGAACGTGAAGCCGCTCAGCTTCGAGCGCGCGTTCTATCTTGCCACGATGGGCGGCGGCCAGTTCTTCGGCAAGGTCGGATCGTTTTTGGATGGGTACGAGCTCGACGCGGTCGTACTGGATGATGAGAGCCTCGAGCACCCGCAGCAGCTTTCTCCGCGCGCAAGGCTTGAACGTATGGTCTATCTCGCCGACGAGCGGAACATCTGCGCGAAGTTCGTCTCCGGCCGGAAAATTTTATAACGGCAAATCGATCCCCGGGCGTCTGTCCGGGGATTTTTACCGGTTTTTTACGAGTTTTGCGTTGGAATTTGGGCGCTTGGTTACTTGTATGGTGTTCGGTTGCGTGGTATAATATTGCATTGGAAAACAGAAATATGGCGCGGCGGCAAAACCGCGCCGGAGAGACAGAGGAACAGGCGATGAAGGTAGCGGATATTCACGCGCATATCTTCCCGGAGAAGCTGGCCGATAAGGCGCCGGCCTCCATCAGCGCGTTTTACGGCGGCATGGATGTCGCCTGCCACCCGGCGACGGCGGAGAATCTGGTAAAATTCGAGCACGAGGCCGGGATCACGCGCTTTGTCATGAGCAACTCCGCAACGAGCGCGCATCAGGTGCGCAGCATCAACGATTTTTTGCCGCAGGCGGTAAAGGACGTGCCGGGTGCGATCGCGTTCGGGTCGATTTTTCCCGGTATGGATGGTGCGGAGGAGGAACTCGAGCGGGCAAAGGCGCTCGGGATCCGGGGACTCAAGGTGCATCCGGATTTTCAGAAGGTGCCCATCGACGAGCCGTGCGGCGTGCCGGCCTACCGGAAAGCGGCCAAGCTGGGACTCCCGGTGCTCTTTCATATGGGGGACAACCGGTACGATTACTCGACGCCCGAGCGGCTTTTGAAATTGCTCCGGCAGGTTCCTGACCTGCAGGTCATCGCCGCGCACTTTGGCGGCTGGCTCGCGTGGGAGCATTCGTATGAATGTCCGATGCCGGAGGGCGTGTTATATGATACCTCGAGCACGCTTCCGATGATCCCGCGCGAGATGGTGCTGCGGATGTTAGATCGGTTCGGCCCCGAGCGGTTCTTGTTCGGGACAGATTTTCCGATGTGGTCTCCGAAGGAAGAGCTGGCGCGCTTTCTGGCGCTGGGACTGGGAGACGATGTGAACGAGAAAATTTTGTATGGAAACTTTATGAAGCTGTTTGATCTGCATGACGCGGAGGAAACGGCGGAGGGAGGATAAGATGTATCAGATCGGTGTGGATATCGGCGGAACCAATATTAAAGTAGGCCTTGTGAATGAGACCATGGAGCTGGTGCAGACGTGCAGCGTCCGATTCCCGCACGACGGCGCGCGCAGTGTGGTCAAGACGATCGAAGAAGCGGTCGACTTTTTGCTGCGGCAGCAGGCGATTGCGCGGAAGGACGTAGAGAGCGTCGGCATTGTCGTTCCCGGCAGCATCGACCAGAAGGGCGAGCGCGTGATCGACGCGTATAATCTCGGCTTCCACGACGTGCCATTGAAAGCGCTTGCGCAGGAGGCATTCGGGGAGATTCCTGTGTATCTTGCCAATGACGCGAACGGCGCGGCGCTGGCTGAGCTCTACGCGGGCGCGTTCCGCGGCTGCAAGACGGCGGTTCTGTTCACGCTCGGCACAGGCCTTGGCGGCGGCATCATTTTAGGCGGCCACATGTTCAACGGCGGCATGAACCAGGGCGTGGAGCTCGGGCACATGTACCTTGTAAACGGCGGTGAGCACTGTACCTGCGGCAACGACGGCTGCATGGAGGCCTACTGCGCGGCGAGCGCTCTGGCACGCGACGGACAGCGGGCAATGAAAAAGCACCCCAAAAGCCTCATCGCCGCGCGCGCGGGCGGGAGCCCGGAGAATGTAGATGCAAAGCTCGTCATCGACTGCGCAAAAGAAGGCGATGAAACGGCAAAGACCGTGTTTGACCAATATATCGACAGCCTGTCCTCCGCCTGCGCCTCTATTTATAATCTGCTTGACCCGGAGGTTATTGCCATCGGCGGCGGCGTGTGTGGTGCGGGGGAATTCCTCTTTGCTCCGCTGCGCGAAAAGACGACGGGCAAATGCTTCTATAAGACGCACGGAAAGCTCGTCCCGGCAGAGCTTGGCAACGACGCGGGTATGATCGGCGCGGCCATGCTCCACAAGGATGCACAGTAACACTTCTTTATAATATTGTTGAAAACCTGAAACCTGAGTTTGGAGGGAATAACTATGGTAAAAATTGATTTGAGCGGCGCGAAGGAATTTACGCCCGAAGTGTCGAACGAACAGAAGGCGCTGGATGCCATCCGGATGCTGAAGGACGGCTCCGGCGCGGGCAGCGATTTCATCGGCTGGGTCGACCTGCCGGTAAGCTACGACAAGGACGAGTTCGCCCGTATCCAGAAGGCGGCGAAGAAAATCCAGTCGGACTCCAAAGCCCTCGTCGTCATCGGCATCGGCGGCAGCTACCTGGGCGCGCGCGCGGTCATTGAGCTTCTCAAGAGCCCGAACTATAACATGCTCCAGAAGTCGACCCCGGACATTTATTTTGCCGGAAACGGCATTTCGTCCGACGCGCTGACGGAGATCATCGCCATGATCGGCGAACGCGATTTCTCCGTGAACGTCATCTCGAAGTCCGGCACGACGACCGAGCCTGCGATCGCGTTCCGTATTTTCAAAGAGCTGCTCGAAAAGAAGTATGGCAAAGAGGGCGCGCGCGAGCGGATTTACGCCACGACCGACAAGGCAAAGGGCGCACTCAAGACGCTTGCAACCAAAGAAGGCTATGAGACCTTCGTCGTGCCCGACGATGTGGGCGGACGGTACTCGGTTCTGACGGCAGTCGGCCTGCTTCCCATCGCGGTCAGCGGCATTGACATCGAAAAGCTCATGCAGGGTGCGGCTAAGGAGCGCGAGGAAGCACTGGCAAAAGGCATCGAGAGCGCCGAGGCGCAGTATGCGATGAGCCGCCAGAAGCTTTCCGACGCGGGAAAGCATGTGGAAATTTTAGCTGCCTACGAGCCCTCGTTCCGTTTCATGGCCGAGTGGTGGAAGCAGCTCTACGGCGAGTCGGAAGGCAAGGACCAGACCGGCATTTTCCCGGCCTCCGTCGACCTCACGCCCGACCTGCACTCCATGGGACAGTATATGCAGGAGGGCCGCCGCGTCTTGCAGGAGACGGTCGTCTTCTTCGACAAGGCCAGAACGTCGCTTGCTGTTCCGCTTGATGCGGAAAACCTCGACGGGCTCAATTATCTGGCTGGCCGCGAGATGAGCTATATCAACGAAAAGGCCATGCAGGCGACCAAGGCCGCGCACATCTCCGGCGGCGTGCCGGTGACGGAAATCCGCCTGCCGGAAATCAGTGAGGAGAGCGTCGGCGCGCTCATCTACTTCTTCGAATATGCCTGCGGTGTGTCCGGCTATATCTCCGGCGTGAATCCCTTCAACCAGCCCGGTGTGGAGGCGTATAAGAAAAATATGTTCCGCCTCCTCGGCAAGCCCGGCTACGAGGCGTAAGCCCCTACGGGATTTTTGAAAGTTTCCGAGGTTTGCGTAGGGGACGATGCCCACATCGTCCCGGCAGAATGCACTGATTTTACGGAAATTCCCGGCGAATTCGAGCGAGCCATCGGGTCGATGTGGGTATCGACCCCTACGAACCTCCCGGAAGGGGTCGAACATCCCGGAAAATTGCATAAAAATCACCGGCTCGGCTGTTTTGGCAGTCGAGCCGGTTTTCTAGTTCCGGTAGGGGAGATAGTCCAGAAAGCAGCGGACGGCAAGCGGCGTGGGCGCGTCTTTGCGCAGCGCAAGACCGAGCGTCCGGCTGGCCGGAACGTCGAGCGGGCGGATGGCGATTTTGTAGGGAATCCGGCGCAGGATTAGTCCCGGGAGGATACTGAGCCCGAGCCCGCTTTCGACCATCGACATGACCGCGTAATCGTCCACCGTGCGAAGCTGCACGTGCGGCTGGAGCTTGTGGCGCTGTAAATTGCCCAAGAAGAAAGGAACTCCCGCTTACGAGCGTAAGCGGGAGTTTTGCGGTGTTACAGTGCAATGGGGCGCTCAAATGGTACGCTCCAGCGCCTTGTACAAGTAAGAGCTTCTGAACCAAATCCTCTAAATTTGGAACTTTTTCGCTGATTTTTCTCATTCGCATAATTGTCCTCCAAATTTGCAGACCTTTGTCCCTAAAAGTCTAATTTGGGAAAAACCGCAAGCATCGGACTTGATATTCTGAACTTTTTGAGAAATAAAAAAGAGAAATCCAAGAAAAACGCTCGGATTTCTCAACTTTGTGTGATCGCTACACTATAGATGAAACCCTTTGTAGCTGTTTTCAGTTGAGCGCATACTCTCTA
>CALCJW010000152.1:0-5539 GCA_937967235.1 uncultured Clostridia bacterium | reverse complement strand
GGAGCAGGCTGCCAGCGCAATCGTCACACGCTGCGCCATGCCGCCGGAGAGCTGGAAGGGATACTTGTCCAAAATCGTCTCCGGCGCGTCAAAGCCCGCCAACCGCAGCTTTTCTGCCGCCAATGCCGGGAACGCCTTACGCGGCAGGCTGAGTTTTTTCAGGCTGTCATAGAGCTGCTTTCGCACGGTACGTGTGGGGAGCAGAAACTCCGCGCCGTTTTGCGGAATATAGACCATTTTGTCGCCGCGCAGCGTTTGCAGCTGTTTGCCGCTGGGAAGCGCGTCGCCGTCCATCTGGACACATCCGCTTTGCATCCGCACGTTTGCAGGAAGAAGCCCCAGAATCGAGAGTGCCAGCATCGTTTTGCCTGATCCGGTTTCGCCGATGATCGCCATCCGTTCCCCAGAAGAAAGAGAAAAAGAAACATCCTGCAAAAGCACGCGTTCGCCGCGCGCGAGCTTTGCGGAGATCGTATTGCAGGCGTAAGAGAACGCCGAAATGATTTCAGTTGCAGCCATCGGCGTTCCCTCCTCGCGGTGATTTTAATTATTGTACCGTATCCGGGCGATGTACGTAACCCTCCCCGGGGGATGAAATTTGATAAAAACGCGGAGATCTCCGAAGAAATCCCCGCATTTGAAAGGAACCTTGATTATTTTGCCGTGATCGAGAACCAGGTGTTTGCGTTGTTGAGTCCGAACACAGCGTCTACGGTGAAGTTCTCATATGCCGCGCTGTGGACAAGGATCTGACTGTCCCAGTAGAGGGCGATCAGCGGGATGTGTGCGGCATACCAGTCCTGCAAGTCGCCTGCCGCAGCAGTGTATTCCTCCACGGTTTTCGCTTCGCCCATCGTTGAAAGAATTGCTTGGAATTCTTCGTCAAACACCTGGCAGCCGCCCTGTACGGGATGTGTGCCGTCGACGTAAATGGAAGCAAGACCGTTCTTCATGCCCATACCAGCGGCGGTGAAGCCGTAGATTGCCGCTTCCATGGTGATGTTGTTCTCAGAGAATTTGTTGCTGGTCTTGGCGTTGTAGCTGTCTGCGTCCAGTGTTTCAAGAACGACCTGAATGCCGAACTGCTCAAGCTGCGTCTTGACAAGCTCCGCGTAACCGACATGAGCTTCCTTGCCTGCATTGCAGGTAAGCGTAAAGGCGCAGACCTCGCCGGAGCCATTCATATAGAAGCCGTCCGCGTTCTTTTCTGTGTAACCGGCATCTGCCATATATTGCGCGGCTTTGTCCAGATCCTGACCGAGCGCCTCGGTCTCCTTGTAGCCCACGGTCACAGGCGGCACAAAGCCGCGGTTGGGGTTTGCCGCATAGGCGCTGCCGAATACGGTGCGGAAGCTGTCATAGTCCAGCGCGTAGGAGACCGCCAGCCGGAGGTTCTCATCCGCAAAAGGCCCATTCGCGTTGTTGAATGCCAGCACAGCCGGAGCGTTTGCCGCCGTGACGGCTTCGAGCGTCAGCGTGTCGGTCGCAGCCAGCACATCCTGATACGAACCGGAAACGCCCGTGGAGTATGCCCACGTCATGTCCAGATCGCCGTTCTGGAGCGCCAGATACATGGTATCTTCGTTGCCAAACAGCCGGTAGGTGAGCTTGCCGACGTTCGGCTCTAGCGGGTAGTAGGGATTCGGAACGAAGGTGAGCGTCCCGGCCTCCTTGTTGAAGCTTTCCAGCATATACGGCCCGCAGGTCACGCGGGCATCTATCTCCGTGACAGAATCCTTTCCCTCGTAGATGTGCTTCGGCATGACGCGGAAGGACGTCATGTTGGAAAGCTCACGCACGTTGGCAGACGAGAGCGTCAGGGAGATGGACATTGCATCGCTTGAAAGCTCATATGACGCATATTTTGCCTCCGTGACCTTGCCGTCTTCGTCCGTTTGAGAGACAAAATTGGCGCTGCCGTTCGCATCGTCATATTCAAGCGTAAACAGAATATCCTCTGCCGTGACCGGTTCGCCATCCGACCACGTCATACCCGGCTCGATGGTGTAGACCCACGTGACGGAATCCGCGGTCTCGTAGGAAGCCAGCAGCGGATGGTAACTGCCCTCCGCGTCCTGCCAGACGAGCGGCAGCTCGCTCACACCGCTGGCAAGCATATCGAAGTTATACTCACCAAACGTCGCTGTCTCAATGGCAGCCGTCGTGCCGACCGTGAACTGCTCGATCGGAAATGTGAGCGCTTCCGGTTCCGACGGCTGCTCCGCCTGTGTCGGTTCCGTCGGCTGATCCTCAGTCTGTGCAGGCTGTTCCGCCGGCTGCTGCGTCTGAGATTCCGGTTTGCTGCACGCGGCGAGCGCAAGAATCAGGCTCAGGCAGAGCAAAATTGCAAGAAGTTTTTTCATCATTATTCCTCCGGATCGTTTGCCTCACACAAACGCGCGGCGCTTTCTTCCCCAAGAAACGCCGCGCGTTTGTATTTGGATGGGATTGGGTTCGCGTATGAACTGATGGTTGTATTGTATCAGACCGAACGTTCCAGCGGAAGCTCCCCCGGGGGATGCTTTTTCCCGCAGCCAACGCAAATGCGGAACCCTCCGCGGGGGATTTGAAGCAAAAAAGCTATGAAATCGCGCAAAATATAAGAGATTCTTATGCAAATCAAATGATATGGGATTTCGATTCTTGTGAAAAGTTCATAATCATTTTTATAAAATCCCCCATTACTGCTTCAACCACTGTGTGAATTCTTTCTGCGAAATCTTGCCGCTCTTGCATTTTTCCTTTTCCTTCTGTGCTTCCTTACTCTACGCGGAGAATGTTTCCTGTGAGATTTTTCCTGCGCGAATCCACGCGAAGCGGCGCTTGTACTCGCGGCGGTATATTTTCAGAAGCTCATCCTGTGCATGGCTTTGCATATGCGTACAGCGGTAGAGGATAGCTGGCTGGCTTCTCATCTGTATGCGGGGCGGTCGCTATTTGACAAAAAGGGGGGTATTCGATACAATAAACGCAACAAAGAACGCATAGGAAAAAGGAGGTTGACCGATGAACTTATGGCACGATATCAGCCCGGAGCGGATGCAGCCGGAGGATTTTCTGGCGGTGATCGAAATTGAAAAGGGCTCCAAGAACAAATATGAGCTGGACAAGCAGACCGGTGCGCTGCGGCTGGACCGGATCCTCTACACGTCGACGCACTACCCGGCCAATTACGGTTTTATTCCGCTCACCCATGCAGACGACGGAGATCCGCTGGACGTGCTGGTTTTGTGCAGCGAACCGATCCGTCCGATGAGCCTGGTGCGGGTCTATCCGGTTGGATATTTTACCATGCGCGACAACGGCGCGATGGATGACAAAATTCTTGCGATCCCATTCGGCGATCCAATGTTCAACGGATATTCTACCCTGTCCGATCTGCCGGCGCATATCTCCAATGAGATCAGCCATTTTTTCAGCGTCTACAAGCATCTGGAGCCGGATACCAACGCGGAGGTCGATAGTGTCCATGGACGGGCTGAGGCCGTAGCTGTGATCCGGGAGGCCTTTGCGGCTTACCGGCAAAAATTCAATCCATAGATTCAGAAAAGGTTCCTGCGGCTTAGGCTGGCAGGAACCTTTTTCTGATTTTGCCTTGCCAGAATCGCGGCTGTATGGTAAGCTCGAACTGTAAAAGAGGTGGCATAGAAGCGCAGAAAGGGAGACGGTATCATGGTTTGCCCAAAGTGTAGAAAGGAGCTCCGGGAATATGCGCGCAGCTGCCCATATCCGGAAATACGGTGGGACACTGGAGCATTTCTGGATCGAAGCCGTCAAAGACCGCACGGACGCGGAGATCTTGACGCGCAGGAAATTCCGGCGACTCTGGTGACAGAACTGGCAACAGACCCGAACGGTGCAGTTTTGCAGGCCACAAACGGTCGTCCTGCGCAGCTCTATGTGATCGTGCCGGTGGACGGAACACTCCGCATTTCCTTCGGCGCTGGGGCAGATTGGGAAAAAGCCGCCCGGCCTGGATAGCTTCGGATATCGGTCTGGATGCTGCCTCGTGGCGATTTGACGCGCAGCAGCGGCTTGTTATCACAGAACGGAGCGGACGGGAAAGCGCATGGGACTGGATCAGCTGGGGGGTTGTCAGAATTGCATAACGGCATTGGTGCAGAACAGGAGGAATGAACCATGGGAAAAGTTATCATCCAGAATTATACATGCAAGAACCCGATCACGATGATTGGGTTTGAAGCGGGAATCTGCTGGGGTGCGGATACCGGCGATGAAAAGAAGAACTATCGCAGAGGGCTGGACTGTCTGGAAAGCGGGCACGGGAGAACGTTTGAGTTTCCAGACGTTTATCTGACGCTGGAGGGATACTCAGCGCGGGTGATCCGGGAGTGGTACACACATATCGGCGGTCAGCCGACGCGACTGCAGGCCAGCACGCGCTATATCGACTATGAGCACGGATTTGATTATGTGACGCCGCCAAGCATTGCGGAGCGTTCGGCTGCAAAGGCGGTCTATGACGAACTGATGGCGGAAATTCAGAAGCATCTTGCCCGGCTGGACGAGCTCGGCGTCCCGCGTGAGGATTCCGCAATGGGGCTGCCGCTCGGCATGGAGACACGGATCGTCTGCAAGCACAATCTGCGAAATCTCATGGATATGTCGCGCCAGAGAATGTGCAGCCGCGCGTATCACGAGTACCGCGCGCTGTTCAGCGACCTCTGCCGGGAGTTGAGCGGTTACTCTGAGGAGTGGGAATACACGGTCAGCCATTGCTTCATGCCGAAGTGCAGATCCATTGGTTTCTGCCCGGAGAAGCATTCCTGCGGCAGAATGCCGCCCAGAGAATAGCGTGGAAACACAACACGGGAGAGAATCTGATTGCGATTCTCTCCCATGCCGTGTTCCGCAGCTTATGGCTCCGACGCAAGCTCTGTTTGACAAATCGGAGCCTCTATTACAGGGCGCAGATTTCGTCAGCAATCTCCTGTACCGTCTTATTGCCTGCTTCAATCTTTATGGCGTCAAGTTCCTGATACATATCCACGCCTTGGTCTATAGAATTGGCAGCCCGAATCCCTTGTGCGACATCAGAAGATAACCGCTGCCGTAAAGTCGGCTCATCAGCCAGCTGAGAGATTTTGACTATCCTGCATCTGCTTGTGTCCAGTGCGGCGGTTATTTCGTCTATAATCGATTGCTCGTGCATCACCCAGAAGAAACGACATTCTCATAGGCGATGCAGGAAGCTGTTCAGCAAATAGCAAATGGTTCGCATGACCATTGCCTTCGTCTCTTCCGTTACCTGAAGCGGGTCGGCATCCCAGCACCAATCACCGTCAAGGAAAACGCTGTTTCTCAAGGCCTTCTTTAATTGCTGGCTCACCGCCGTTTTACCGATGCCCATTGTTCCGCCGGTTAAATATAACGTTTTCATGTATCCCCTATCAAATATTGCGTTTGCAATTTTGTTCAAGCCTTCTCAGAAGCTTATTCTGCGCCGGTCAGCAGTTTGTCCAGCGGGATTCTTTCCGGGTATTTTCCCTCGGTCAGAATGTCATATAAATACCTGTTA
>CALCJW010000151.1:0-2801 GCA_937967235.1 uncultured Clostridia bacterium | reverse complement strand
AGTCTCGCGCTCGGTAATGTCGAAGCACAGAAGAACGGCTCCGATTTTTTCGCCCGCGGACTCGATGCGGCTGATGTCGAACTGATAGATACGCCCGGAGAGCTCGACGCGGGTCTCGCTGTGACCCGTTTCGCGCGCGCGGTCGATGGCCTGCGAAACATCAGTGCTCCGGTCGAGCGTCAGGAAGCTCTGCCCGACGCAGCCGGACTGCGCGCCGAAGAGACGGCTTGCCGCGGGGTTGATGCTCAGAATGACGTTTTTGTTGTCAAGCAGCACAAGGCCCTCTGGCATGCTCTGCGTGATGTGTGTGAACTCGTCGGTCTTGCGCTGGAGCTCGCGGAGCTGATCGTCGATCTGCTCGTGCTGGCGGTTGATCCGGCCGAGCAGCGGGGCAATCTCATCGTAGGCCTTCGCCTCGAGCGGGTGATCGAGATCGATGGCGTTGAGCGGCTCGACAATGCGGCGGGAGAGCCTTTTAGCCAGAAGCGCGCTGAAAATCACGGCAATGAGCAAAATGACCAGCACCGGCTGAAGCATGCCAAGCAGCAGCACCGCGAGCGTCTGCTGCGAGACGCAGATACGGAGCACGCTCCCGTCGTCCATACGCCTTGCGACGTAGATCGTCTTTTCAAGAAGCGTCTGCGAATACCGGCTGCTTTCGCCCTCGCCGGCGGCCAGCGCCTGCTGTACTTCCTCGCGCGAGGCATGGTTCTCCATCGTGCTTGCGTCTGCCTGCGTATCGTAGAGCACCGTGCCGTCCGGCGCAATCCACGTCAGGCGGTAGCGGTTCGAGTCGATGGTATCAAGATATGTTTCGCCGCCTTGCGATACGCCGGAGGCCGCCAAGGTCAGTTCATCGCGCAGCGCCTGGGACTGGAGACCTGCAAAGTAATCGTACAGGCAGCCCATGACGAGCACGAGGCTTGCCAAAAGCGCGCACACGGCGACAAGCAGCGTTGAGCGGAAGATTTTCTTTGTCATTTCGAGCCCTCCCATCGGTAGCCCACACCGCGCACGGTGGCGATGTGCTCACCGCAGATGCCAAGTTTTTGCCGCAGCGTCCGGATGTGCATGTCAATCGTGCGCGTTTCGCCGTAGTAATCCGTGCCCCAGACCTTTTCCATGAGCTGGTCGCGCGTGAAGGCCATGCCGGGATGCTGCAAGAACAGGCGCAGCAGCTCAAATTCCTTGAATGTCAGCTCCACACGCTGCCCATTTGCCGTGACGGTGTGCGCGTCGAGGTCGACCGAAATGCCGCCGCTCTGCAAAAGATGCGCAGGTGCTTGCATCTGGCAGCGGCGAAGGACCGCCTTCACGCAGGAGACAAGCTCCATGACCCCGAAGGGCTTTGTGAGATAGTAGTCCGCGCCCAAATCCAGACCCTGAATTTTATCGTATTCCGCGCCCTTGGCCGTCGCCATGACGACGGGGATGCTGGAAAGAGCAGGGGCGGACTTCATCCGGCGCAGAAGCTCGATGCCGTCGAGTCCCGGGAGCATCACGTCGAGCACGACGAGCTCGGGCGTTTCTGCCTGCAAGGCGTTCCAGAATGCCTGCCCGTCCTCAAAGCCCTTGGCTTCAAAGCCGGTCGATTGCAGGGCGTAGACCTCAATGTCGCGGATGCTGGCGTCGTCTTCCACACACCAGATCATGTTTCTCCCTCCTTGTGTACGCCGGTCACCGAGAAGACCACCCACTGGGCGATGTTCACCGCGTGGTCGGCGATGCGTTCAAAGTATTTGGCGATCATCAGACAGTCGAGGAAATATGCCCCATCCTCCGGATGCTTGGAAATCTTTTCAATCAGAGATTGCTTGACCTCGTCAAAATACTGGTCGACAGTATCGTCCGCGCGCTCGACCCATTCGGCAAGGCGAAGATCACGCTTCACAAACGCGTCGACGCTGTTTGTGACCATCGTGATGGCCGCGCGCGCCATCTGCTGAAGAAGGCCGTCGTGCTCGCTCTGCCGGCCGTTCAAAAACAGAACGATCTCCGCGATGTCCTCGGCCTGATCGCCGATGCGCTCCATGTCCGTGACCATTTTCAGAGCTGCCGAGATCTGGCGCAGATCGCGCGCGACGGGCTGCTGCTGAAGTAAAAGCCGCAGGCAGAGCGTTTCAATCGAGCGCTCCTTTTCGTCGATCTCCGCGTCAAGCGGCGCAACCTTTTTCGCGAGCGATGCGTCGCCGTCTCCAAGCGCCTTGGCGGCCAGCGCGATGACCTCCTCGCATAGAGCGCCCATGCGGATCATTTCACTGTTGAGTACGTTCAGCTGTTCATCAAACCGGTTTCTCATCATCCAAACCTCCCCGTGATGTAATCCTCGGTGCGCTTGTCCTGCGGCTGGGAGAACATTTTCTCCGTTTGGCCGTATTCCACGAGCTCGCCGAGCAGGAAAAACGCCGTACAGTCCGAAATGCGGACGGCCTGCTGCATGTTGTGGGTCACGATGACGATCGTGTACTGCTCGCGCAGCTGCGTGGCAAGGTCTTCAATCTTGGAGGTGGAAATGGGGTCGAGTGCGCTTGTCGGCTCGTCCATCAGAAGCACCTTCGGCTCGACGGCGAGCGCCCGCGCGATACAGAGCCTTTGCTGCTGGCCGCCGGAGAGGCCGAGCGCGTTTTTCTTGAGCCGGTCTTTGACCTCGTCCCAGATGGCCGCGCCGCGCAGGGATTTTTCCACGATGTCGTCAAGCTTTGCTTTGTTGCGGATGCCGTGCGTTCTCGGACCGTAGGCGATGTTGTCGTAGATGCTCATGGGGAAGGGGTTGGGCTTCTGGAAGACCATGCCGATGCTCT
>CALCJW010000150.1:0-3304 GCA_937967235.1 uncultured Clostridia bacterium | reverse complement strand
GCGCGTCAAACCATTCCGGCGCATCGAGTTCTTTTTGGACTTCCTGCATCCGCTGTTCTGTTGCAGGCAAATCCAGAACGGATGTTCTCTGCTCATTCTCGTGGTTCATGAGCGTCAGGCGGATCATATAGGAAATTTCTCGCTGCGGCTCATGCTCCGGCAGCGGCTGCAATTCCTCCGTTCGGACAACGTAGCCGTGTGGGGTGAATGTGCCCGCCTCATTTTCACGCATCTGCTTGCCGATTTTTGCATAGTCAAGAAGATCATATACGCTGTCCGGCAGGGCATCCAGATCCTCCCGAAAGCCGTTTTCTACATAGAATTTTCCGAGATCTTCGTTCGAATGCACATCTGCAAGCACATGACAGCGATCTACGTTGGAGGCCAGCAGCATCAACTCCTGCACGGTGATGGGACCGCTGTGCTCCTGCATGTGTTTCTGCACAGTCATATTGAGAAGCCCCTCCATTGCAATTTCCTGACGGGCATCCAGCTTACTGAGTTGCTCGGTCAGGGAATTGAACTCGAAGATGGACATACTCTCGTCCAGATGCGGGGCGAGATAGTCAAAGCAGTAGAATTCATCCACCTGCCAGTAGACATCACCAGGAGACTTCGTGTGAATCTGCTCAAATGCGTCCATCATCTCGTACTGGCTGACAGGGAACGTCAGCTCCACGCCGCGTTCATCTGTGGCGCTGCTGCTTACCAGATAGACCTCACATACTTTGCGCAAGGGTCATTCCTCCCGTCTGTTCCTGTTCAAATCGTTCCTGCTCGGTTTGAATGCGCCAATCGACTGGCTGCCAGAGATGGGCATACAGTTCCATATTGCCAACACGGATCTCATGCTGCTCCACGCTCTCTCCAAACCCGTCACTGGCTTGTCCACCTACAAAGAGCTTCAGATTGTCTAGTTCCTCGCCGGTCAGTTCCCCAGAAACCATACACTCGGCTACGCCCCAGAGTTTGCCGTCTCGTGCCTCGGCTTTGAAATAGAGCGACTGCACCTTTGCGTCAACTCCGTCGTTCCGGTTGTAGTATTCCATGAATCCGCGTGGCGTGTCCAGAAACTTTGATTCACGTTCCAATGCACCGGTGATGGTATCCGCATAGCCAACAGCGTCGTCGTCGGAAAGCGTGAGTTCCTCATCCTCATAATCGCCCCAGTCATTTTTTTCATAATAACCGAGCGCCAACGGCATGTAAAGCTTTAATTTCTGCGGCTTTACCACAGAAAAGTCATCCTCGCCGGGGACGAGAGAAAGCCCACGCCCATTATCCCATTCCATTAAAAGCTGACCAGCATCGTCAATGCCCTGCACCGTTCCAGTCATGCCTGTCGGGATCGGCTGCGGATCATTCATCTCAGACTCCAGCCGAACGCGCGTTCCCGGTGGAAACTGCTCACGCAGAAGCTTTACCATATAGGGTTTCATAAATGGCATATTATATCCCTCCAAACTGCATTTCCTGTTTTTCTGCCTGCTCTGGTCGCTGATACTGCTTGAGGCTCTCTTTTGCCCAATCCGGCAGATATTCGTCTTTCAGAACCCCAATAAAATCATTCCGGTTCCATCGCGTCTGTTCACCATCGCCAAGGCAGACACAAAGAATGGAACGTCCGCGTGCGGTCGGGCTGCACCCAAAGCCGCTTTCCGCCAGCCAGAGCTGATTCTCCGGTGACCAGTATTCCTCTTTCAAGGTATTTGGTGAGATGACGAGCACCTTGCCGGTGTAGTCCAGTTCGCTCGAATCCGGTTCGCACTGCTTCTGGTCGAACATTCCAAGATCCATGACGAGCTTTCTGTAGTTTGAAATGAAGCCGTCAAGAATGGCGGAATGGCTTCGGGCTGCAAAGCAGTAATTATGCATTTCATCCTCCGGAATGTAATGGTTTCCCGCCCAAGCCCGGTTGTCCGGACGGAATCGTCCATCGCCGCGCCGCTCCTGCACGGTGTTCGCCAAAACGTGTTCCACGCGCTTGTAGCCGTAAAGCTCGACGATCTTTTCTACCGTGCCGTCCTTCAGATGCATCCCGTCGAAGTTTTCCCGAATGAGGATATCGATCCCACCCGCACAGGCGCAATTCTCGCGGAAGCTCTCGCGCCATTTTTCGATCTCTCCGCGCTTCATTGCGTCTTTTGCCGAATACGGATAAAGCGGGACCTTACTCTGCACCGTCGGAGACCTCACAGGAACAGGGGACCGGCGTGATCCATACGTTCAGCATATCGTCCAGCGCCCGCAGATTGAGATGGTTGTCCACGAAGAATTTCAGCACATACCGCGGCACATCCGCCAGATCCGGCGCACAGGCTTCTGCTTCTCCGACGATGACATCTCCCTCATTCACGAAGCACGCCAGCTTTGCGTTTTCCGGGATACCGGCCTGCTCACGCGCCCACGCCGGGATCGTGACCTCGCATTCCTCCAGCACGTCCTCGACGGTGAGCGCCTCGTCCGCTTTCTCACACGGCCCGCATTCCGCAGCGACCGCCGTCAGCATTTCCGCCGCGTACAGATTCAGTCTGTCCAGCATCTGCAGCAGCTCCACAATGGGCATGCTGTCCTTCGTCACCAGCACCACGCCGTCCATTGGAATGGCGGCAAGGATCGTTTCCTTTGCCAGCCCTGCTTCTTCCAGCGCCGCTTCCGGTACAGTGCTCAGTCTGGTTTTCTTTTTTGCTTCTGTTTTCAATATTATTCCTCCATTCACATTCCGCCCATCTGCATTTCTTCAGATGGGGCTAAATTATAATCTTCTTCGCGGCACGGGTTTTCCTCGCCATAAAAATCGAACACAATATCATCCACTGCCTTGCGGATAGCTGGCTCCTGCGTGATCGTGCGGAATCGGAAACCAGTTGTTGCCTCATGCGACAGTTCTTCACGGATACAGTCCAAGTATGCTCTTGCATCTGTAAACTGCTGCGTTTCTCCGCTCAGAAAACTGACGCTGCCAATAAGCTGTTTGTCAGTAGATATCTTCGCCATCGTCTTCCTCCGGCACATACAGCGCCAGCTTTGCGGCATCTGCCAGATGCGCGCAGATGGCAAGAACACCGGTCACGCCGATGATCACGCCAAGCGTGATTACGATTGCTTTTTTCATGAAAAACCTCCATTCTATAACGTCATTTCGTACGTCTGCTTTGAGGTGTGCAGATCATCCAGAACTGCCTTCGGCAAGCCCTCCTTGCGCACAACGAATCCACGGCTGCACGCTGCGCCGCCATGCGCGTCGCAGAATTCAATTCCAACGGCTTCATAATTGATGTACCCAATCAGCTTTTCCGGGACA
>CALCJW010000149.1:0-12201 GCA_937967235.1 uncultured Clostridia bacterium | reverse complement strand
CCTGCGAGGGCTCTTCCGCGGCGGGCTCTTCTTCCTTGGTTTCTTCCGTGGTTTCTTCGGGGGTCGGTTCGGTGGTTTCGGTTTCTGCCGGCTGGGTGTCGGCGGGTGCGTCCGCGCTGCTCGAGCAGGCAGAGAGCACGCTCAGCAGCATCACAGCCGCGAGCAGGAGTGCGAGAAGCTTTTTCATTTGGGAGTTACCTCTTTTCGAAAATGTTCTGAAAGAAATAGAAAAAGCTACGGACATCCGCAGCCGTTCTCTTTGACCATAGCATCTGCCGCGCCGCAGCAGAAAAGCCATGGCGCGTTACAAATTTGCAGGAAGGCCAACCCGTAGACAGCGGATCTGAGATTCCACGCCAGGGCAGGTCTCCTGACTTCGGTCTTCGCGATCTTGCCCTTCCCGGTTTCCCAGTGGTTCTGCAAGACCGCTCCCGTACACAGTGACTGCATCGCTCCGGATTCGCACCGGATTCCCTTTTCACCCGCCAAACGGCGGACACCCTGACGCTACAATTCTATATTTTTTCAGACGACCACATTATAGCACAGGGAAAGGGTCTGTCAATTGTGCAGAAGTGCCGATTTTATATAGCTTTTAGGAATAGCTTGGTGCAAATTAGATGCAAATGTTACATTTTTTAGATTTACTTCCAAAAAAGTGAAATCCTGCATCCTGTCCGCCTTCGGCCAAACGCACAAGCGCCGCCGCGCAATTTGAGAATATCTCACAAGATTTTCCAGCCCGGTTGACAAGCGCCGGAGGCGGGTGGTATGATAGAAAAAACGGAGGCGCGATATGGAGACAAGAGTTGCGGTTGTAAGCATTATTATAGAGGCCGGAAGCGACGTGGAGAAGGTCAACGCGCTGCTGCACGAGTTTGCGCCCTATATCCTCGGGCGGATGGGCATTCCCTACCGCAGGCGCGCCATCAACATTATCTCCGTTGCCATGGAAGCGCCGCAGGACGCGGTCAATACCCTCACCGGCAAGCTCGGACGGCTCCCCGGCGTGAGCGCAAAGACCATGTACTCCGGCAAAATCTACGCGGAGTAACAAGCAAACATATTCTTGGCTCCCTGACGCTTAAATTCCGAGATTTTAATTTTTTCTCGAATTGCGGCGAAAGCGATGCGTATTTCCCCGGCCATGCTGCGTCATGGGCGGGCAAAGCCGTATCCGCAGGGATACGGTTTCTTTTTTTGGAGGAAGCATGAAGCGACAAAACGCAATTCCCGGAACGCTCCGTCCTGCGCAGCTGGCGATTTTTCTGATTGCGCCGGTTCTGTGCGCGCTGGTGTGCCTGTGCGTCGGGCGGATGAACGTGCCGGTCAAGGATTTGATCGCGGCCCTGCAGGGGCAGGACATCGGGCGGCAGAAGGAGACGGTTCTCTGGTCGATGCGGCTGCCGCGCGTGCTGCTGGCGGCGCTCGTCGGGGCGGGGCTTTCCGTTTCCGGCTGCGTGTTCCAGAGCATGTTCGCAAATCCCCTTGCAACGCCCGACACGTTAGGCGTTGCGAGCGGGGCGAGCTTCGGGGCGGCATTGGCGCTGCTGCTGGGATTTGGCTTTGTAGGCGTGCAGCTGACGGCGTTTTGCTTTGGCCTTGCGGCGGTGGGGCTGACGTGCCTGATGGGAAAGGGCGGATCGCGCGCGTCGATGATTCTGTCTGGTATCATGATGGGCTCGTTATTCTCCGCGCTCGTTTCCCTTGTCAAATTCACGGCGGACACGGAGTCACAGCTCCCGGCCATCACCTACTGGCTCATGGGAAGCCTGAGCGCGGCAAGCTTTGCGGCGTTACGGCTCGGCGCGCCCGCGATTTTGCTTTCGTGCATTGTGCTGCTGCTTCTGCGGTGGAAGCTGAATCTTTTGCCGCTGTCTGACGATGAGGCGCGCACGTTCGGAACGAACATCCATCGGCTGCGCGGGCTTTGTATCGTGTGCTGCGCGGCGATGACGGCCTCGTGCGTCGCGATGTGCGGGCAGGTTGGCTGGGTCGGGCTTCTGGTGCCGCATGTGTGTCGGATGATTTTCGGCAGCAGTCACGCGCGGCTGCTTCCGGCGGCAATCAGCTGCGGCGCGGTATTTATGATGGTGGTCGACACGCTGGCAAGGACCATCAGCGCGGCGGAAATCCCGGTTTCAATTCTGACGGCGATCATCGGCGCGCCGATTTTTATCACGATCGTGCGCAAAAAGGGGGGCTGGAGCCTATGAAGCTTTCGGTGCAGAACGGCTGCTTTTCCTATCGCGCGGGTCAGCCGCTTTTGGAGAATATCAGCTTCGAGGCCGAAGGCGGCGATGTGCTTGCAATCTTAGGCCCCAACGGCGCAGGAAAGACAACGCTTTTAAAATGTATGCTGAACCTGCTGCATTGGCGGGAGGGGCAAACGCTTTTAGACGGCGAGGATGTCGGCGCCATGCCGGCTCGCGCGCTCTGGCAGAAGGTTGCCTACGTGCCGCAGGCCAAGCAAACGTCGCTATTTTGCACGGTGGAGGAAATGGTCCTGCTTGGAAGAAGCAGCCGCATCGGCGCGTTTTCAGCGCCATCGAAAGAGGATTTCCGCCAGGCGCACGCGGCCATCGAGCGGCTCGGGCTTTCGCACCTGCTCGGCAGGCGCTGCTGCGAGCTGAGCGGCGGTGAGGTGCAGATGGTGCTGATCGCAAGGGCATTGGCCTCCCAGCCTGGCGTTCTCGTGCTCGACGAGCCGGAGTCGAATCTGGACTTTAAGAACCAGCTTCTGGTGCTGGACACGATCGAAGATTTGGCAAGATCCGGCCTCACCTGCATTTTCAACACGCACTTTCCGGCGCACGCGCTGCGAAGGGCAAATCAGGCCTTGCTGCTTGGCCGCGGCGGGAAAAGCGTCTGCGGGAAAACATGCGAGGTTGTGACCGAAGACAGAATCTCGGAATTTTTCGGTGTGCGCGCCGTGATCGGCGAAATGCAGACGCCCTTGGGGGTCTATCAGGATGTGATCCCTGTATCTATCGGGTGCAGGGAATAGAGGGGGAACAAAACATGGAGGACGTCAGAGCGCGTATTTGGGCGCTGGCGGAGGGAACGCTTCCCGACCACGCGGGCTGGGTTGCGCTCATTCAGGACGCGAGCGAGGAAGACCGGCTCTTTTCGCGAAATCTTGCCCGCGAGCGGGCGCAGGCGCGATTTGGCAAGCAGGTGTTTTTTCGCGGGATCATCGAGTTTACGAACCATTGCAAAAACGACTGCTACTACTGCGGCATCCGCCGCTCGAACCGGGAGCTGTCGCGCTACCGGCTGACGGAGGACGAAATTTTAACGTGCTGCGAGGAGGGCTACCGGCTCGGATACCGTACGTTCGTCTTGCAGGGCGGGGAAGACGGCTGGTGGACCGACGAAAAAATCACGGCGCTTGTCCGAAGAATCCGGGCATCCTACCCGGACTGCGCCATCACGCTCTCGATCGGAGAAAGATCCAGACAGGCGTATCAGGCGTTTTTTGACGCGGGCGCGGACCGATATTTGCTTCGCCATGAGACGGCGGACTGCGCGCATTATGGAAAACTCCATCCGCCTGCGCAGACGCTCGAGAACCGGATGCGATGTCTTTTTGACCTGAAGGAAATCGGCTACCAGACCGGCGCGGGTATGATGATCGGAGCGCCCTACCAGACGGCGGATACGCTCGCCAGCGATTTTGCGTTTTTAGCGAAGCTGCAGCCGCAGATGGTCGGCATGGGCCCGTTTTTGCCGCATCGGGATACACCGTTTCGGGAGTTTCCCGCCGGAAGCGCAGAGCAGACGCTCTATCTTCTGAGCCTTGTGCGGCTGATGCTTCCGGACGCGCTGCTTCCGGCGACGACGGCGCTCGGGACATTAGACGGCCGCGGGCGACAGGAGGGCGTTCTTTCCGGCTGCAACGTGGTAATGCCAAATCTGTCTCCGATGGCGGTTCGGAAAAAGTATCTCCTTTACGATCACAAGGCCGGCACGGATGACAGCGGGGAAAGCAGCCTCTCTAAGCTTCGCGCGCAGATGCAGGAAATCGGCTACACGGTCGCGGTTGGCCGCGGCGACTTTACAGGCGGGAGGAACACGCAATGATCAAAATCGCAGTATACGGCAAGGGCGGCATCGGAAAATCCACAACGGTTTCGAACCTTGCGGCGGCGCTGAGCGAGAGGGGGCTTCGCGTGATGCAGATTGGCTGCGACCCGAAGGCGGACTCCACGACGCTTCTGACCCACGGCGCGAAAATGCAGACGGCGCTGGGGCTGATGCGCGAACGGAACAATGATTTTGCGCTTTCCGATATGGCGAAAGAAGGTTTCGGCGGTGTTATCTGCGTAGAGGCGGGAGGACCCACCCCGGGGCTTGGCTGCGCCGGGCGCGGGATTATCGCAGCGCTCGAGAAGCTGGAGGAAAAGGGCGCGTATGCGGCGTTCCGGCCGGACGTGGTATTTTACGACGTGCTGGGAGACGTGGTCTGCGGCGGCTTTTCCATGCCGATGCGCGCTGGCTATGCCGACCGGGTCTTCATCGTGACCTCGGGGGAAAATATGGCGCTGCACGCGGCGGCCAATATTGCGATGGCGGTTGAAAATTTCCGCGGGCGCGGATACGCCTCGCTCGGCGGGCTGATCCTCAACCGCCGGAACGTCAAAAACGAGGAAGAAAAGGTGCGTGAGCTCGCGGGTGATATTTCATCCGAGATCGTCGGGAGCTTATCGTTCAGCGAAACGGTTCAGCAGGCGGAGGCACTTTCTCAGACGGTCATCGAGGCCTTCCCGGAAAGCAAGATGGCGGCGCAGTACCGCGCGCTGGCGGATGCGGTCCTTCGCGCGTGTGAGGTGGCGCCATGTTAAAACGCGTCACGCCGAACGATACGAGCGGCGCGATGGTGCGCCTTGGAGACGTGAAAACGGCAGCTCCGTTTGTGTCAGGGCTGGAATATGGCGCACCGGCCAGAGGCGTGTGGAACATTGTCCACATCGGCATGCTGATCCCGGGCGCGCACCAGATCTACGTCTGCGCGGGAAACTGCCTGCGCGGCGTGGTGCTCACGGCGGCGGAAATGCACGCGCAGAGCCGGTTCTCTACAATTACAATTAAGGAAAACAACGTCCTGAACGGCGACATGGAAACGCTTCTCATCGAGGGCGTGACGGACATTCTCCACAGGCTTCCCAGCCTGCCGCCTGCGGTGCTCGTCTTTACGAGCTGCATCCACCACTTCATGGGCTGCGACCTTGCGCTCTGCTACCGGGAGCTTCGAAAGCGCTTCCCGGGCGTTGATTTTACCGACTGCTACATGAACCCCATCATGCGCAAAAGCGGCCTCACGCCCGACCAGCTCATGCGGCGGCAGCTATACTCGCTTTTAAAGCCGTGCGAGCAGGACGATGGCGTGAATATCCTCGGAAACTGCTTTCCGACCGATGAAACGTCCGAACTTGTGAAAATCATCCGCCAAACGGGGCGGCCGCTTCGCGATATCACGGTCTGCAAGACGTATGAGGATTATCAAAAAATGGCCGCGTCGGCGCTTCACATCGCCTACAATCCCCCGGCAAGAGCGGGCGGCGAGGCGCTCTCGAATCGGCTCGGCGGAACGTTTTTGTATCTGCCCCTGAGCCATACGGCAAAAACCATTCGGAAAAACCTTCGAATGCTCTGCGAGGCGCTTGGAACAAGCTATGACCCGTCCGAAGACGAAGCACGAGCGGAGCAGGCGCTCCTTCACGCGAAAGAAATGCTGGGCGAGACGGAGATCGCCATCGACTACACGGCAACGCCTGCTCCCATGAGCTTGGCCCGATGCTTATTAGAGCACGGCTTCCGCGTCACGCGCATCTACGCCGACTCCATCGCCGCGGACGATCAGGAAGACTTCCGCTGGCTGCAGGAACACGCGCCGGACATCGCGCTTTACGCCACCGTGCAGGTGAAGCTCCGCGTTCTGCCGCGCGAAACGCAAACGCCCACGCTCGCCATCGGCCAGAAGGCTGCGTATTTCACGGGAACGCGGCACTTTGTGAACATCGTCGAGGGCGGCGGGATGTATGGCTTCGACGGGCTTCGCCGCTTGGCGGAGCTGATGGAGGAAGCGCACAGAATCGAGCGGGACGCGCGCGATTTTATTCAGCAAAAAGGATTGGGGTGTGACAGCTGCCTATGAAACAGACGCAAGCCTTTCTCTCAACCTACACCGCCGACGTCTCCGGCGTCTGCTCGGCGCTTTTTGAGCTCGGCGGCATGACGGTCATGCACGACGCGTCGGGCTGCAACTCGACCTATCACACGCACGACGAGCCAAGGTGGTACGACATGGACAGTCTCGTCTTTATTTCCGGCCTTTCCGAGCTGGAGGCTGTGATGGGAGACGACGAAAAGCTGATCACAGATATCGTCGACGCGGCGCGGCAGCTGCATCCCCGGTTTATTGCGCTGGCAGGAACGCCGATCCCGATGATCACAGGCTGCGATCTGCCCGCCATCGCGCGAGAGGTTGAAGGAAGAACGAAAATTCCGTCCTTCGCCGTGCCGAGTAATGGCATCAGGACCTACGTTGCGGGCGCGGGGCAGGCGCTGCGGCTCTATGCAGAGCGGTTCATCACGAGTCGGTCAGACAAGCGGAAAAACACCGTCAATATCCTGGGCGCGACGCCACTGGATTTTTCAGTGAATGGCTGCGTGCAGAGCATGGCGCGCAGGCTCGAGGAAGCGGGCTTTACGCTTCAGAGCGTGTTTGCGATGAGCAGCAGTATTGACGCAATCGACAAAGCAGGCGCGGCGGAGGCGAACCTCGTCGTCTCGTCCGTCGGTCTTCCGGCCGCAAAATACCTCCAGGCGCAGTTCGGAACGCCCTATGTCATCGGTGCGCCGTTCGGAGATTTTTTCTCGCCCTATGTATTTGATGCGCTGCGGGAAAGCATCCGCACGGGAGCGCCTGCGGATGTGCTCGGCACGTTTGCCCCGGATGCGCCAGATACCGTCATTGTCGGAGAAAGTGTGACCGCAAAATCTCTCGCGGCGGCGCTCGCCGTGGGGTACGGGATCGGGGCACGGGTCATCTGCCCCGTGGAAGCGCCAGATGGCGTGCTCGGCGCGTGCGATCTGCGGTTAGAAGACGAGGAGGAAATTGAGCAGGCGCTCCGGGGCGCAAGGCGCGTCATCGCGGACCCGCTTTATAAGCCCATCGTCCCGGCGAAGAGCGAGTTTTACCCCCTTCCCCATGAGGCATTCTCGGGCAGGATTTACCGCAAGCAAATCCCGAATCTGGCCGAGCGCGTTTAAAACCGTCTGATATCGTAAGCGAATACCTGACTTGATAGAGCATCAAAATTTCTTACAGGAAAGGAATATCATCATGAAACAGTTCAAATCCCTTATCTGCCTGCTGCTTGCGCTGCTGCTTCTGAGCGGCTGCGCGCCCGCGGCTCCTGCGCAATCAAGCACTTCCGCTGCGCCTGCGCAAACGCAAGAGGCTGCCCCTGCCGAACAGACCGAGCAGGTCGAGCTAGAAGCCCTGGCAGAGAAAGAAACGACCGAGCCGGAGGCGGACTTCATCACCGTCACCGACCACAACGACAACGTCGTGCAGGTCCCCAAAAACGCACAGCGCATCGCCGTGTGCGACATTCTGCCGCTGCCGTCGGTTCTTTGCGTGTTCTTTGACTCGGCGGAAAAGCTGGTCGGTATCGCGCCGTCGAGCATGTCTGCCGCGCAAAATAGCCTTCTCTCTCAGCTGTATCCCGAAATTCTGAACGCCCAGACCGGCTACATGAACGGCACGGATGTCAATACCGAAGAGCTCATGCAGCTCGCGCCCGATGTGGTATTCTACAGCGCGTCGAACCCCGCGCTCGGCGAAAAGCTCACGGCTTCGGGCTTCTGCGCGGTTGCGGTGTCCGCGAACAAGTGGCAGTACAACTGCATCGAGACGCTCAACAACTGGATCGGCCTCCTGTCT
Source organism: uncultured Clostridia bacterium (assembly GCA_937967235.1). GTDB lineage: Bacteria > Bacillota > Clostridia > Oscillospirales > Oscillospiraceae > CAG-170. The sequence goes on along the minus strand of CALCJW010000149.1, from coordinate 4,250 downwards.
CAGATCTTCCCGGAAAATGACCGGGCGGCGCTCTGCCGGTCCTACAGTGAGGACGTCTACGCCATGGTGCACGAGCGCGTCAAGGATATCCCGGATGACGAGCGCGCACGCGCCTTTTTTCTCTTCCAGTATAACGACAGCACTATCATGACCTCCGGCCAGCTTTTCTTTGGCCAGTGGTGGGCGGACGCGATCGGCGCGGTGAACGTGGCAAACGAGCTCACGACCGACAATTCCGTCACCGTGAACCTCGAGCAGGTCTATGACTGGAACCCCGATATCATCTTCATGACGAACTTCAATACCTTCCAGCCGGACGACCTCTATCACAACACCGTCGGAACCTACGACTGGAGCGGCATTCAGGCCGTGCAGAACCAGAGCGTCTACAAAATGCCCCTCGGCATGTACCGCAGCTACACGCCCGGCATCGACACGCCGATCACGCTTCTGTGGATGGCAAAGACCACCTATCCGGCGCGCTTTGAGGATATCGACGTGACACAGAAGGCCATCGACTACTACGAGACCGTCTTCGGCGTGACGCTCACGCCCGAGCAGGTCGAGTCCATCTTCGCCCCCATCTCCGCTGCGGGCACGCTCTATTTCTGATGCGATACATCTTATGTTAGGAGGCAGCAGCCATGAGCCTTAACGATACCCCATCTGCCAACCGCCTGCACATCGGCTTTTTCGGCCTGCGGAACGCGGGAAAATCGAGCGTTGTAAACGCCGTTACCGGGCAGGATCTGGCGGTCGTGTCCGGGCGGCCGGGTACGACGACCGACCCCGTGCAGAAGGCCATGGAGCTTCTGCCGCTCGGCCCCGTCGTGATCATCGACACCCCGGGCTATGACGACGACGAGCAGGAGCTCGGACAAAAGCGCGTGCTGCGCACGAAGCGGGTGCTCAACAAAACGGATGTGGCCGTTCTGGTGGTCGACGGGACGAAGGGTTTGCAAAAAGACGACCGAGAGCTTCTCGCGCTCTTCCGCGAAAAGAACATTCCACACGTTGTGGCGTTTAACAAGAAAGACCTGTTTGATGCAGCACCCGCGGATGTCCTTTGCGTCAGCGCCGTGACGGGCGAGGGGATTCTCGAGCTCAAGGAGCGCCTCGGCGCGCTTGCCCCGAAGGAGAGCGGAAGGAAGCTTCTTTCCGATCTCGTAAGCCCCGACGGGCTCGTCGTGCTCGTTACGCCAATTGACGAATCCGCTCCAAAAGGGCGCATGATCCTGCCGCAGGTGCAGGCGATCCGCGACGTGCTCGACGGCGACGCGTGCTGCGTTGTGGTCAAGGAGACGCAGCTGTCCGGACTTTTGGCCTCTCTCGGAAGAAAGCCCGACATGGTCGTCACCGACTCTCAGGCGTTCGCGGTCGTCTCTAAAATCGTCCCGGAGGACATTCCGCTTACGTCGTTTTCGATTCTCATGGCGCGCTGCAAGGGCTTTCTGGAGACGGCGGTTCGCGGCGCGTCGGCGCTTCGCCATCTTCGAGATGGCGACAAGGTTCTCATCTCCGAGGGCTGCACGCACCACCGGCAGTGCGGGGATATTGGAGCCGTGAAGCTTCCCCGATGGCTGAGGGCCTACAGCGGGGCGGACATTTCCGTCGAGCTCAGCTCCGGCACGGGCTTTCCCGAGGATCTCAGCGAGTTTTCCCTCGTGCTGCACTGCGGCGGGTGCATGCTCTCCGAGCGGGAGATGCTGTACCGCATGAAGTGCGCGCAGGACCAGGGGATTCCCTTTACGAACTACGGCGTGGCCATCGCCTGCATGAACGGCATTTTGCCCAGAAGCCTCAGCCTGTTCCCGGCACTTCAAAAATTGATCGAAGGATAACAAAGCGGCAGACCCCATACAAAGGGTCTGCCGCTATTTTTCAAGTCTTCCGGAGAATGCGTAGGGGGCGCCTCTGTCCGCCCGGCAAAATATGCTTCCGAAACGCGAAACCCATCGGCGAATCCGAGGGTTCCCAAGGGCTGGCAGAGTCGTCCGCCCCTACGCAATGCGGGAGAATTTCCGGACAGAGGAGGCTCCCACACGTTGTTTTGAAACACGCACAACGGCCGCAGGCAAAGCCTGCGGCCTTTTCCGAGCTTCGGGGATTTTTCTTACGCGGCGGCGTTCAGGAACGCATCCAGCTGCGTTTTCGTGCAGGCGGCGTTGGGATTAAATGCTTCGCCGGAGACAGCACCCGCGCTCTTTGCCCAGGAGGCGGCCTGCGCGCGGGTGCAGGGGGCATCCGGAGAGAACGTCTTCGCGTCAACACCGGAAACGATCCCGTTTTCTGCGGCCCAAAGGACCGCCTCATAGTAGTAGTCTCCGGAGGTGACATCCGCGAACGGCATGGCGGCCGACTTGGCCTTGGGAGAGCCTTCCTTCAGCCAGAGCGTGTAGATCACGTCCGCGCGGGTGAGCGTCCCACTTCCCTGTACGTAGGAGATGAGCCCCTGCGCGGTTCTCTGCGCGGCTTTGGCCATGGAAGCGCCGTTCTCGGTCGCAAGGCTTCTTGCATTTTTGGATGCCTGCAAGGTGTTCATGGAGACAAAGTCCTTGTAGAATTCCTGCTGCAAAGCGTTAAGCTTTGCCTTGATGTATGTCTTGTCCGCGTCGTTCACCATCGGCGAGCCGTCTTCTTTTACAAAGTAACGCACATAGTCGTTGAGAATCTCAAAGCTCCAATAGTACGATTTCTCCCAACCCTCGGGCAGAATCCGGTAGCCGTCGGTCGTCGTGACCTCGCCGGTCTCCCAGTTGTAAGAGCGCTTGGAATAGGGGTAGAACAGGCCGTCCGTGGGCTTTTCGGTTGTAAATTGGACCTCGGCCGTGCCCGCCTGATAGCCTTCATACATGGCGTCGATCAGCATCGGGTAATACGGCACAAAGACGTTGCAGGCAAGATCTCCCATAGCAACCCAGCCGACGGTTGCGTATTCCATGGGGCGGTCCTTGAAGATCTGGAAGATTTCAATTTCCTGATTGCCGGACTTTGCGATGGTGCTGAGCTTGTAGTAGTTCAGGATGTCGTCGACGCTGAGCGTGCGGTCGGCAGAAATGTTCGTGTAGAGGGGAACAATCGCGCCGGATGCGTCGAGGTTCGAGATCGTGAAGCGGCTATTGTCTGCAACCAATTTTTCTGCGTCGTAGGAATAGGCGTTGTTTAAGTAGTTGAGGCCCTCAACAAGGCGCTTGTCTGCGCTGTCGAGCCTGCCCGCGTAGCTGGCGCGGAAGTTGATGATATTTTCCGCCTCATCTCCCGTGAACGTTCCGGCGGCCTTCGCCGTCTCAATGAGCTTCGGGGAAGCGACCACGTTTTCCGTGTCGTCCAGATCGACGCTTCCGATGATGGCCATGTTGGGCTCTAAGAACAGAAGGTCATCATTTAATTTGATGGCCACATACTGCGTGCCGGAGCAGTTTTCAATGTACCAGCTCTCCTGCTGGTCGGTGATGAAAAGTCCCGCGCCGTCGGCGCAGCCGTAGGTGGCGTAGATGCTGAGCAGCAGGTCGAGCGCTTCTCGCGCGGAAGCCGCTTCGCTTAAGAGCACCGTCGGGATATCACCCTCTTCAATGCCGGCGGGCTTGCCGTTTTCCTGCGCCCAGCCCGCGTCCCGGTAGGGGTCAACGGCCAGAACCGCGTCGGTTCCGGAGATCGTCTCGGTTGCAGAGACAGACACGCCCTTTTCGTTCGTGCCGAACTCGGTATAGGAGGCGTGCTGTGCATTTTCCTCGCCACACTCGGGGCAGACGCCGTCATAGACATTGTCGTTTTTGAAGTACGTGAAGCGGTAGCTGGGATGCGAGAGTTCATAGGTAAAGGGCCCATATGCCGGGCAGCCGCGGTACGTTCCGCTGTAGGCTCCTGCTTCGCTCACGAACCAGAGCTTGTTCATGTCCGAGCCGTAGTCCTCGCTGCGCGCAATGAACTTTGTGCCTTCCTGCGTTCGGTTCGCGCCCGCGTAGATGGTAGTGCAGGCCGAGGCCATGGTGAGAGACGACGCGATCATCGTCGCCGCGCCAAGCACACCCGCGAGCACCCGCTTCATGGTAAGATTCTTCATAGCTTCCTCCTTTTCTTCTCGATGGGCGGCGCGTGCCGCCGGTTTTCTGATGCACTAATGAATTATTACGCTAATTGTTTAGCTGATTAAATTATAGAACGTTCCGCGCAAAAAGAAAGGCACACTTCCGACAAATCATAACCACCGGCCGTGCCGGTGGTTTGTGCAGGCCCCCTTGGGGCCTATT
>CALCJW010000148.1:0-4306 GCA_937967235.1 uncultured Clostridia bacterium | reverse complement strand
TTCCGCTTAATCGAAATTTTTTTGCTTAACTTAATGGCATTACTCACCGTGAGACCTATTTCTGCAATGCTTCTGCGATTCCCTCCATGATATACTCAGCGCAGGGCAGCGCGATAGAATTGCCGAGCGCCATATAGCGGCTGGAGCTTCGGATTTCCTCACCGTCTGCGCCGTATTTCGTCCAGTCTGGCGGCAGCCCCATCAGACGCTCGCTTTCCGCTTCGGTCGGGTAACGGATGCAGCCGGCAAGCGGATCGTCCTCATAGTAATACGCGAACGCAGTTTGTTCGGACGCTAGAATAGTTGGAAACACATCTGTCCGCTTTCCAAAGCTCCGGATGAAGTGTTGTCGATTTCTGTTTGCGGCTGCTCCGCGCATTTTGAATCCGTAAAAGGGCAGGATAACGGGTATCTGCCGCCCTGCATCAAGAGAAGCGCCTCTATGATCTTCGGCGGCGGGCAGCCCACCCGCGCCGCAAATCCGAGAATCCGTGTGCATTGGCCGGGCGTTAAATAATATCTCTGTGGCACACTGTCCTGTAAAATCTGCCACAACAAAGATTCTTTCTCGGCGTGCGAGTTTGGGCTTCGACCAATACTGGGCGTCCAGGACACGCCATGCCAGATCACACCGTCGCCCTCGCACCACTCCGGCATCTGCCCACTGTCCAGAATCAGGCATTGAAACCTCGGTGCCCGCAAAGGATTTGAGTACGGCAAGATAGTCGCGTTTATCGCTTGATAGCATAGCTCCAACGACGTTTTCCCAAACAGCGATAGCTGGATACAGCCCTCCACTGGCATCCCTCATTTCTTCAATTATTCGGATTGCCTGATAAAACAGGCTGGATTTTGCACCCGACAAGCCATCGCGCGGTCCTATAGATGACAAATTCTGGCAAGGAGAGCCAAACGTAATGACATGGACGGCAGGTATTTTCCCGCCGTCCAGCTTTGTTATATCACCAAGATGCATCATCTCCGGGAAATGGCGCTTTGTAATAGAGATTGCGTCCGGTATGATCTCACTCGCCCAGACCGGCGTGATGCCATGTCTGCTTGCCGCAAGCGGGAACACGCCGATCCCGTCAAACAGACTTCCGAGTGTGATCGTCATACCAGATTTTCTCCCGGTGTCGTTGTCATTAGTTTGTATAGCTCTGTCTGGCGGGGAATGGTGTTGACGAAAGGCACGATGGAACCACCCATGCGCAGCAGACCGTGACCGGCTTCGGCGTTGGTGATGTAACTGAGCTGCGTATCGGAGATATGCAGCAGCTTCGACAGCTCTGCCCGGTCCGTTGCTGCCTGATTGAACAGCAGCAGAAATTCCGAGTTGGCGAACATCAGACGCGCCGTTTCGGATTTCAGACATTCTTCTACGTTCTGCGATGCCGCCGTCAACGCAGCACCGTATTTGCGGAATCTTTTCCATGCGCGGTAAAGGATTTCGCCGGAGTATTTGTATTTGAAATACAAGTACACTTCGTCGAGAAAGACCCATGTGTACTTGCCGCGCTTGCGGTTCTCCATGACGCGGTTTTGAATGGCTTCGAGTGCGACAACGAGCGCGGTCGGACGGAGCTGTTCGCCCATCTCATAAAGGTCAAGGACAACGATCCGGTTGTTAATATCCACATTTGTCGGGTGCGCGAACACGTTCAAACTGCCCTCCGTGATAAGCTCGGCCGCCAGCGCGATTTCACGCGCTTCGGGGTCTGGCTGCTGCAAGACTTCGGCGCGCCAGTCGGACAAAAGCGGCATAGGCAGCTCGCCCCTTGCGTGGAAATAGTTCTGGTACACACTCGCCGTGCATCGGTCGATGATGGATTTCTGAGAACCGGACAGTAAGCCCGCGCCCATTTGCTGCTCCAAGATACTGGTTATGAGTTCGGATTTCATCGCAATGGGATTTTCGCCGTCCTCGTACCCGTCTTGTAGATCGAGCGGATTGATATGGTGTTGGCTGTTCGGAGAGATTTCAATGACCTCGCCGCCCAGCGCCCGTGCGATGGGCGCGTATTCGCGTTCCGCGTCGATGATGATAATGTCATCGTTGGTGGACAGCGCGACGTTTGCGATGGTATTTTTCATTGCCACGGATTTGCCCGAACCGGACACGCCGAGATAGAACGCATGGGGTGAAATGAGCCGCTTGCGGTCACAGATCAAGAGATTTTTGGAAATGGCGTTGACTCCGTAATACAAGCCGCCGGGGTCTTGGATCTCCTGCGCCCGGAACGGCATGAGAACGGCGCAGCTCTCCGTGGTGAGCGTCCGCAAAGCATGGATACGCCGCAGGCCATACGGCAAGACGGTGTTCAAGCCGTCCTCCTGCTGGTAGCGGAGAACAGAGAAACCGCAGAGCTTTTCCTGCGCGATGGATTGCAAGGTCTGCGTATCCGCGTCAAGCTGCTCCAAGCTGTCCGCGATATGAACGAGCGTTACACAGGCAAACATGAGCCGCTGGTCGCGGGCAGTCAGATCTTCCAACAGGTCTTTCGATTCGGTGCGCATTTGCTCCAAGTCATACGGCACGGTTGCGGTGAAGTTGTTCTGCCGATTCTGCCTTTGCTGCCAGCGTGTAATGTCCGTTTCCACGCCGAGGATTCGGCTTTGCACCTCACGCACAGCTTCTTCGGTGGGAATCGGAAGAATGTCAATGGACAGCAGCAGGTTTCGGGAAAAGTCAGACAGGTCCTTTATCATTTCGTCGCTGATAAACGATGCGTAGTCGCGCATGAACAGCACGCGCCCAAACTTGCCGCCTATCTCAAAGTAACCCGCGCGGAATTGCAGCCCGTCCGGGCAGATCAGGTCGCGGAAGTCGATGCCGCGCTTGATGTTCGCGGACAGGTCAAACCGGAAAGACGCTTCTTCGCCAGGTCGGAAGAAGTCATGCAGGAGCCGCAGCCGGTCAGCGCAGGAAATGGCGTATGCCCCGGAATCCAGCCGCCCGAAACTGGCAGACAGGTTGGTATCCACGCGACGAAAATACGCGCGCGTCTGCTCGATTTTGCGCAAGCCGATGGACAGCGTGATGTACTTTTCCTGCACCAGATTGTTGCTTTCAGCCGCTTTGTCCAAGATGATCTGGTTGTACTCGCCGCGATAGTAGTCCAAACCGTCGCTGCACTCCGGCATGAGCATCGTGCGCTGGAAGTCAACCGGATTTAATCTTCGGTTAATGATCGTGATTTTCGCGGTCGCATCGGTCGGCAAAGAATTGAGAACAGCACCATACGAACGGAAGATACTGCGTCGGTCGTCTAACGACGATGCGGCGTAATTTATATCCGAAAAGCGCCACGTTTTACTGTACTTCTGCCCGACCTGCCAGATACCGTCCGTATAGATGCGTCGGATGGGAATGGATTGCTGGACGCTGTGGGGAATCCGAAAAGAATCTTTTTCGCTGCGGTTTGCAGCCAACAACGATTTCATCATTCCAACGTACCCTCCATAATGTCAGCAAACATTTCCTCATGGAGATTGACAGAATCAAATCGGCGCGGGCCTGCACAGAGAATTTCGGATTTGATGAACGCCCAAAGAAACTGTTCTAAGCTCATGCCGTTGTAATGGAAGAATCCTGCAATCGCAACCGGCGCGGCCACCAGCAGGCAGAGCCAGCTTGCAGCTTCTTTTCCGATGATGCCGCCCAAACCGAGATAGATACCGGCCGCCAGACCGACGGCAAGAATTGCGCAAATAAACTGCCGCGCGGACAGACCGAAAAAGATGGTCTCCCGGTGCGCGCGGATCTCTTTTGGAATTTTGACTTCTATAAAAATCGCCTCCGATTTGTTGAAAATTTGACAGAATTTTTAGGATATGAGATAATATTTATAGGTAAAAACTTGACAAAAAGGAGAAAGTGCTATGAACTCTACACTCATTTTATTCAAGGAAATAGGCCGGCAACTCTTGATCGTCGGTCTGGTGCTGGGGAGCCTGCCAATGGCAATCCGCATCCTCTGGAAACTGCGGCTTCTGCCACTAGGCTGCTACTTTGTGGCAACGAAACTCTTCTGGCCGCGCTGGGCGACCGCACACCAAACAGCCTGCATCTTGATTTTCATTGCTTGTGTGCTGTTCTTCGTCTTATGCTGGACAATCCGCTACATCCGTCAGAAACGCGAGGAACAGATCATGGCAGAGCTGATACACCACTACACAAAGGACCTGAAGCCAGGCGAATCCAGGACACTGGAATTTCTCTGAACAGTCAGAAAGAATTGCGTCCCGATTTGGGTAATGCCATTAAGTTAAGCAAAAAAATTTCGATTAAGCGGAAAAAGTCCTT
>CALCJW010000147.1:0-4757 GCA_937967235.1 uncultured Clostridia bacterium | reverse complement strand
ACGGAAACGCCGCCAGCATACACACCCAGCCGACCTCCGCTGCGCCGATGAGCGGTTTCAAGCCAAAATATGCGCCGACCGCCACGCCGATGGCAAGCAGCGCAAACACCATCTGCCGCAGCGATAAGCCGAACAGGATGCTCTCCTGATACCGCTGGATTTCTTTGTTGATTTTCACTTCGATGATGAATCCCTCCTGTTTTTCAGTTTTTTCTGGAATGGGGCTTGATTTTTTCTTTGTTCCAAGCTAACATGGCACAAACTTTCAAAAGGAGGCTGTGCCATGTTGATGATCGTATTTGGGGTGGGCTGTTTGCTTCTGTCCGTATTATTTCATGCCGCGTCGCTGCTGCACCTCGGTCTGCCGCTTTTGTATGCGCTGATCGTGCCGACGCTATTTTCCGGCTGGTATTACAGCCACTACGCGCTGGCGAATGGGATCTGGTATGCGCTCATTGTCCTGGGACTGATTTTGTGTATTGTGTCGCTGGTGCGAAAAATCCGCAGTGTTATCTGATAATGTGTTCCGCTTGAAAAAATCTGTAGTTTGGATATAATAGAATGAAAAGGGGGCGTCTGTATGAGCACATTATCTTTCAAAGCCTTTTGTATTGAATACTATGCCGCGCATATCGGGCGGCCCAGCAATGAAGTCTATGCGCTGTTTGAACAAACTGGACTTCTGAACCTGCTCGATGAGGATTATGAAGATCTGCACGGTATGAGCATGGAATACCTGATGCAGTTTTTTGACCGGTATCTGGAGGGCGCGACATGATTTTGTATCACGGAAGTACGATGGAGGTTTCGCAGCCGCGCATTCTCAAATCTGAAATCGGTCGTGATTTTGGTTTTGCGTTCTATACCACGGATATTCAGGCGCAGGCCGAGCGTTGGGCCAGACGCCGAGCTATGATCGAGAGCCGCCGTACAAAAACGGAGATTCAGGCTATTGTCAGCGTGTACGAATGGGACGATAGTGCCGCAAAACATCTGCAGTTTTTGCAGTTCGACGGCGCGAGCATGGAATGGCTGGAGTTGGTCGTTACCTGCCTCAGCCGAACAGATTATTTTCACGGCTATGATATTGTCGAGGGCAAAATTGCAAATGATAACGTTGGTGAAACAGTTTCTTACGTCATGCAGGGAATCATGCGCAAAGAAGACGCCATAGAGCGGCTGCGGTTTGAACAGATCAATAATCAAATCGCATTTTGTACGGAAGCCGCCTTGCACACGCTTCATTTTCAGAACAGCTATATCTGCAGGAGTGTGAATCCATGAATCACAGCACAACACGCGCGACGATCCTGCCGGAGATCATCCGGAAAATCATGGCACACGATCATCTGAGCGAAGATGAAGCGCTAAGAGCGTTTTATTCCTCGGCAACCGGCGCATCTTTTGCTAACGATGAAACCGGACTTTACGGCCAGTCTCCAAATTATATCTTTGGTTTGTATTTGGAAGAGCAGCGTGAACGGGCGCAAGTACAGCAAGAACCGCAATAGTATATTGATGACATTCCTATTATGCAGTCTGAAAGCGGAAGTGATAAATTGTGAAGACGATTGCGTATTATATGGATCTTCCGTATCGGCTGGAGCTTGTTCCGGACACGGAGGAAGGCGGTTTCGTAGCCTCGTATCCGGAGCTGCGCGGCTGCCTGACCAGCGGCGAAACGGCAGAAGCAGCGCTGAAAAATGCGCAGGACTGCAAGCGCGAATGGCTGGCTGCCGCGCTGGAAGACGGCTATGAGATCCCGGAGCCTGCGCCCGACGTGAAATACACCAACCATTGACCGTTGAATCGAGGTAATATACTTGGACGATCAATTTCGTTTTTTTACCTATCTGCTGGAAAGCTATGCTCAGCATAAAAACACGACAGCCGGTGCCGTGTTGAAAACGTTGGATGAAAAAGGGCTTACCGATTTTGTTTATAAAATGTACGACCTGTATCATGTCGAAGCGATTGAAAATGCGTATATGGATTTGGATAGCCTGATTGCCACGGGCAAGCCTGCATGGTAAGCTGCCTAAAATGCGAGGTGCGAATGCCGGAGAAATTGCCGCCGCTGTAATGGAGGTGTTGTTATGCTGCCAAGAATCAAAGAAGTAAGACCCATGCCGGATTATTGCCTACGCATTGTGTTTGATGATGGTCGCAAGGTTTTGTATGATGTAAAAGATGATATGGGGCAGATCGAGAGCTATCGCGATTTGGCGACGATTCACGGTCTGTTCAATCAGGTACAGCTTGATCCGAGCCGTACCTGCGTGTATTGGAATGATGAGATCGACCTGCCAAGCGATACACTGTACGAATACGGAAAGTTGATTGCATCCTGATCATTACAACCATGTAATAAAATCTCTCTGATGTCGCCCTCCATCCCATTGCGGATGGAGGGTTTCTTATCCAAGTCCCATCAGTTCTCGAATAATTCGGTCAGACATTTTGATGGAGCCGACGAGCACCAGCATATTGAATACCAGCTCGCCAATGTAGTTCCAGACGACCGTTGCCGGGGCAAGTTCTTCTGTTACGACGGGCGGACTGGATGCAAATTGCGAGAAAATAATACAGGACAGCAAAATGACACAGCCCTCCAAGCAGATGGCGGCGTAGCTCTTGATGAACGCCATACCGATACTGCTGGAGGGCTGTCCTGCAAAACTAGAAAGCGGGATCGGCGCAATCGCCGTCGCCATAGTCCTGTATATGTGCCCTGCAATCATCCAGCGTTTTACATCCGTAAATAGATTTAGCCCACTCAGCATATTTTAAAGCGTGTTTTTTGTATTGATTTTCGGTTTTCTTTAGCATCGGTGTGTCTTTCTTTTCTTTACGTTCTAGTTCCATGTGCTTAATTTGATATGTAAGACTCCCTTGCTTTTTCCGCCTTGGAGCAGAACTCTTGTTCCTTTTACTCATATAATATCAACCACCCTATATTCAAAATCAGCACAATGTGCTGCCAGCCGCGGAGCGGCGTGTTAAATACAGCTCAGTCTTTTTTGAATGGGTGTCCGCTAACCCAAGTGATGGGAACTTGCTAAAGGTCTCCCGCACTGCCGGTTTTGGTGAGTTCACTGGTTATTTTCCACGTTTACACACGGCAAATAACCAGTTCACAGGAGCTCTTTCAATAATAAGAGCTCTATTTCCAGATAAGAGCCCACCGGCAGAGACTCATATCATTTGCGAGTGTTCATTGCAACTGTAGAGTTCCTTCACACCCGCTGCTGCAACTCGGATGTGCTCCGGGGATAGATTTGTGATAAATTGTCAGGCTGTGTTATTCTTCTGCAAACACAGCGTAAGCAGGGACGGTTAGGTGCCATGTACAATACACGCATACGGCGCGATACCGAAGTTTTCGTCTCTCGGTATAAGACGGGGAGGTACTTGATTCATCTCTCAGCCCTCATAATCCAGACAAGAGCAGACCCAGACAATATCACATTTACAGGTTTAGATTCTGAAGAGGTGGTTTGATTTTTGAAAATATATTGCTATCTATAATAAAAAGAGCGCAAGAGAATTGATTTTCTCCGGCGCACTTGAATCTTAATCTCGTTGAAAAAGAGCAACTCTCCCATTGCGGGAAAGCTGCTCAGGAATTAGTTTTCAGTTAAAGAATATAGCAAAGCCTAGCTCTGCGGGAAGAAACGAATGCTTCGCCCAAAATGGGAACGAGGCGTATAGCCAGAAACTCTATACTTTTAGTATACGTACAAAAGCGTTCGTGTCAAGCTTCTAGTTGAAATCAATACATTTTTTGCAAGGCTATATTTATGATTGATTGTCTGTATATGCAAATGAAAGGATGAAGTTCAATTGACCGTTTATGGATATATTCGCGTCAGCACCCGGGAACAGAACGAAGACAGACAGGTTATCGCCCTACAAGAAATGGCGGTACCACAGCAAAACATACATATGGACAAGCAGAGCGGCAAGGACTTTGAACGTCCGCAATACAAGAAGCTGCTGCGGAGACTGAAAAAAGACGATCTGCTCTATATCAAGAGCATCGACCGTCTGGGGCGCAACTACGCGGAAATTTTGGAGCAATGGCGGATGCTCACAAAGGATAAAGGCATCGACATTGTGGTTCTGGATATGCCGCTGCTGGATACCCGGCGAGGCAAGGATTTGATGGGAACCTTCCTCAGCGACATTGTGCTGCAGGTGCTTTCGTTTGTTGCTGAAAACGAGCGCACCAATATCCGCCAGCGCCAAACAGAGGGCATTGCAGCGGCGAAAGCCAAGGGAGTGAAGTTTGGCAGACCACCGCTGCCATTACCGGACAGCTTCTATGAAGTACACAAGGCATGGCGAGCAAAAAAGCTGACGCTGAAACAAGCTGCGGCAGCTTGCAATATGCCCGTCGGCACTTTCTACGGCAAGGCACGAAAGTTTGAAAATGCCACCTAAACAAATCGTGCCGATAATTTGGAAATGTGTACTTTCGCAAATTCACGCACGACTCTATAACTAAGAACATTATATAGAAGTCTGGCTGGAATTTCAACAGCTTTTGACTGCTTTTCATCCGGAAATTTCTCGGTTTGGAGAAGTACACATTATAAAACAGAGAGAAGGATGTTTTATGTGAAAACGTATTTTAGCACTTTGCGCTGTCTCATAATGACGATATGATTAGCGCCTATTAGGAAAACACACTGTCAAAGGGATTTGTAGCGGGGGTTAGCCCGCTACTGCGGTATCTTCCGTAGTGTTGATTTCAA
>CALCJW010000146.1:0-4561 GCA_937967235.1 uncultured Clostridia bacterium | reverse complement strand
GTTCCGGAGAAAAGGATGTTGTTTTGCAGCACGACGCCGATGTGCTGTCTCAGTGAGCCCAAGTCCCATGTCCGCAGTTCTTTGCCGTCAATGAAGATCCTGCCTTCGACGGGGTCGTAGAACCGGGGAATCAGATTAACAAATGTGGTTTTCCCAACGCCTGTCGGCCCCACAACGGCAATAAACTCGCCGGGCTTGACAGAAATGCAGATATCCTCCAGAACAGAGCCGGAACGCTGCGCACCCGGGTAGGAAAAAGAAACATGCTCAAAGCGGATCGCGCCCTGCATGGACGACGGTTCGCCGCCGTTTTCGCTGCGGATGCTGCTCTCGTAGTTCAATACCTCCATACAGCGTGTCAAACAGGGCTTTGTGCGGGAAAGACGCGTCAAAACCATATTAAACATCATGACGGAGAACAAAATATTATTCAAATAGGCAACATAAGACAGCAGCGCTCCGGAAAGAAGCGCACCGCTGCCCACGAGATGGCCGCCGAACCAGTACAAAGCAATGGTGGCAAGATTGAAAATGACTGTGCTGCAGGGATGCATCAGAGCGATGCGAATACTGGCGCCGATGGAGGTGTCGGTAAGGGCGTCGTTCGCACGCCTGAATTTTTCTTTTTCGTAGTTGGAACGCACAAAGGTTTTTACCACACGGATGGCGATCATATTCTCCTGAACACAGGCATTCAATGCGTCGGACCGAGTGCGCATTGCGCTGAAAAACGGCTTTGTAATACGCATGATAACAAAAAGTGTGGCAAGAAGCGCAGGGATCGCCAGCCAATACACGATGGAGAGACCGGCGTGCAGTCGAATGCAGATCACCATGGATACGATCAACAACGTCGGTGCGCGCACTAGCATGCGGATGATTTGCATCACCGCATCTTGTATTTGGCGAACGTCCATTGTACAGCGGTTCACAAGAGAGGCGGTGGAAAAAGTGTCTATATCCGCAAAAGAAAATGTCTGAATCTGGCGGAACATCGCTTGGCGCAGATTAAATCCGTATCCCTGTGAAGCTTTGGCCGATGTTCTGGCGCTGAAAATGCCCAGTAAAAGCCCCAAAAGGGATATGCCTATCATCCACAGTCCAATGTACAGCACATTGCGGGAATTTTCTGCGTTCAGCCCGTCGTCTACAATTCGGCCCATAAGAAAAGGCAGCAGCAGCTCTGTGCTGCTTTCGGCGATGGTCAGCAGCGGAGCGATGATAAAATATTTAATATTATTGCCGATGAATTCTGTTGTTTTTCGACGCATAGTACTTGCGAGCCTCCCTGCCAGGACAGCGCGTCCGTGAATGACGACGCCTCTACGGGTGATGATTGATGTTTCGGTTTCCAGTCTAGCAAAGAAAAAAGTTATTGTCTTTCAGAAATGAATATGAATTTTATAATTTTGTACGCATGTTCTTTAAAAGAAAAGACTTGGAAAATAAAACAAATTTTTTCAATGAAATTGTACTTTTTTGAAAATATAGGGAACAAAATTAAATGGAAGGAACTTTTTTAAAAGTGGGAAAGCAGTTATAATGGATAATAAAGACAAAGAATGTGCTGGTTCACATAAGGGAGGGGCTTATGAGATCTTGGCGGAAGACGTTGACAGGATTACTGGCTTTTCTGCTGATACTGCTCCTTGGATTCCTTGCCTGGACAAATATTAGTTATTACAGGCAGTCTGTAGAGAATATCCGTCAGCAGAATATTCATACGGCAGAGCTGTGGGAAAATTCAGTAGGAACACGTCTCAATATGCTGTACGAGCATTTATATGAGCTCCTGCTCACCATCTATAATAATACCGAGTTGGGAGCGGGCACTCCGATGATGCAGTATTCCGCAAAGAAAAAGTGTCTTGATATGATGTCGGACAAGCTGCGGGTCAGTGAGGACAGCGCTTGTTTTTATCTGGTCGACACAGAAAGCTCACTCAGGCTTTTTTCAGCGGGAAACGGAGTGTCAAATCAGAAAAAATCTGCACTGAAAGCGTTTTTCTATACCACTGATTTTGAAGTTAAGATTGGACTTCAGGATAAGTCCTGGTCAATCAAAAAAATTGGCGATGAAATGTATTTCATAAAAGTAATTGCCCTTGGAAAATACATGGTGGGTACGGCGAGCTGCCTGTCCCAATATGATATTTTGGAAAGTTATAGTGTAATGGGTTCTGAGCCGGCCTGCTATCTGGCGGTAGGAGAAGAGATGTATCTGTTTGCAGGAACAGCGGAAGAACAGGCTGTGATTATGGATGCGTCCGGCGGGGTGAAGGCTGGCCGAAATTCCCTCATTACGGCGCAGGCGGAACTGGAAACATGCGATGCAAAAATCATATTGACAGTGCGGGAGGATATATTTCAAAACGGAAACGGCGGCGCTGCAATGCTGGGCGGTGCAAGCATCCTTTGTGTTCTGCTTTTTCTGCTTTTGCTGTGGATGATGCAGAGGATGATTGTTCACCCCACGAACGTGATTCTGAAAGCCAACCGGGAGTTGAGCGGCGGGAATGAAGATTACCGTATTGCGGAAAAAGCAAACAGTCAGGAATTTGCGGACTTGTTCAACAGCTTTAACGAAATGGCTGACAGCTTGAAAAAAATGCGCATTGAAGCATATGACAGACAGCTTCGGGAACAGCGGGATGAGCTGAAGATGCTTCGAGCTCAGCTGCGGCCGCACTTTTATTTGAATGCAATCACAACTGTCAGCAACATGACGTATCAGAACCGGAACGAGGATATTCGAAAATATTTGGCGGCACTGGCGAAATATATGCGTTATATGCTGAATATTCAAAATAAATGGGTGCGTATAGCAGAGGAGATTGAGCAGGTCAAAAGCTATCTGGAAATGCAGAAAATCAAATTTCCGGGAAGTGTGGACGCATATATCGGCTGTGCCGATTCTGTTGCTGATACGCGAGTCCCTTATTTGTTGTTGTTTACTGCTGTTGAAAATTCTTTCAAGCACGCGATGAGTCTTTATGAGCCGCTATGGCTCGTTGTACAGTGTGAACATTATCAGGACGGAGACTTCTGTGGATGCCGGATGATCGTGGAGGACAATGGAAAAGGCTTTCCGCAAGAGGTGATTTCCATGTTTTCTTTGCCGGAAGAAGAGACGCCTCGTTCAGCGAAAGACCATCTGGGCCTGACGAATATCAGCCGGACACTGCAGTTAATTTACCATAGAAACGATTTGCTGCGCTTATCCAACGCGAAAACAGGAGGCGCACACGTAGAGATTTGGATACCGGAGGAAAATGATGAAGCTGCTGATTTGTGACGATGACATTTCAACGATCGATTTTATCCAGAACAGTCTGGATTGCAATGAATTCGGCATCACAAAAATACTGCGTGCATACAATGGGCTTACCGCCAAGGAAATCATCGCCGAGGAACGGCCGGAGCTGATCCTCTGTGATATCGGCATGCCGCAGTGCAATGGGATAGAGGTATTGAAATACGTCAGTAAAGCGGAGTATCATCCGGAGTTCGCTTTTCTGACATGCTATGAAAGCTTTGAATATGCCCGGGAAGCAGTGCGTTACGGCGCCACAAATTATCTGACGAAACCAATCAATCTGAATGAACTGCGGGAAGCGCTGCTGCAAATGATTGCCACGCTGCGTGCAAAACAGCTGGCACAGGAATCCACGGAAGGCAGCGCCCATCATGCGGACCTGTTGCTGAACAATTTCCTGCAGCGTCTACGTGACGGACTGTACGGAGAGGAAAAAATAAGAATTGCGGCGGCCATGGGCCGACGCAGTTTGGAGCTGCAGCCAGATTCCTGTATACGTTGTGTACTGGTGAGTGCAGATTCGACCAATGCACTGAAAAACGGATGGAACAGAGACCTGCTTGTATACAGCTTCAATTATCTGTCTCAGGAAATCGTGGCAGAGCGGCAGGACTTTGCATATTCTATCGTCGATATGGGTGAACGCTTCATTACCGTGACCATGCTGCTTCGGGCGGAAAAAGCTGTTGAGCAGGAAGTGGTGCGTCGGTGCGATCACCTGGTTTCGGCCTGCAGAAGCTATCTGATCCTGCAGCCAGTATGCTTGGTGGGCGAGGTGATACGGCTATGGCAGCTGCCCACACAGGGGCCTGAGCTGCAGCGGAGGCTCCATAAAATCCGCCTGCAAAGCGGCCAGGTGCGCTTGTTCCGAGAGGCTTCCGTACCAGCGGGCAATGTGCCGCCCGCGGTGGATGAGACGAAGATACTGGACTGCATCAAGCGACGGGACAAAACAGAATATGTAGCTGAGATATCTTCGATTGCAAACAAAATTTCCGTGGATAAGACAGGCAGTGATTGCGCCATTGCGCTACTGCATCATGATCTGATCCGCGCGTTCAATACATATCTGAATGACAATGCGATACCAGCCCATGCATTGTTTCAGGATGAGATGATACGTGAGCTTGATGGAACAGCGGAGCGTTCTGTCTTTGACATGATGAATTTTGCCGTGCATTTATACGACTCCACTGTGACACATTTGCTGGAGCTTGCTGATTCAGAAAATGTGATCAGCAAGGT
>CALCJW010000145.1:0-5351 GCA_937967235.1 uncultured Clostridia bacterium | reverse complement strand
CAAGGTCGGCAAGATCGGCTGGAAGACCGTTGTGTACTTCCTGGCGACGACGGCTGTTGCCTGCGTCATCGGCCTCGTGGTCGCGAACCTCTTCAAGGGCAGCTTCCCGGTTCTGTCGCTTGCAGAGGATGCAGCCTATGAGGCCAAGGAAAGTGACCTTATGACGACCATCAAGAACATCTTCCCGTCGAACGCGGTGCAGCCGCTGCTGGATGCGTCGATGCTCCAGATCATCGTCATTGCGCTGCTGTTCGGCTGCGGCGTTCTGGTCGCAGGCGAGAAGGGCAAGCCCTTTGCAACGTTTGTTTCCTCGTTCAACGAGGTCACGCAGACTGTCATGTCCTTCATCCTGAAGGTCTCTCCGATCGGCGTGTTCTGCCTGATGAGCTGGGTCGTCGCAGCGCAGGGACCGAAGATCCTCGGCTCGCTCGGCCTCGTTCTGTTGGCCGCCTACATCGGCTACATCATCCATACCGTTCTCGTCTACAGCCTGTCTGTCAAGGTCTTCGCGGGCATGAGCCCCTTTGCGTTCTTCAAGGGCATTCTTCCCGCAGCTGTGTTCGCCTTCACGTCCACGTCCTCCGTTGCGTCGCTGCCAGTTTCCAAGGAGTGCTGCGATGAGATGGGCGTTGAGAAGGACATTTCTTCGTTCGTTCTGCCGCTCGGCGCGACAATCAACATGGACGGCACGGCGATCTACCAGTGCGTGGCCGCCATCTTCCTTGCAAAGTGCATCGGCATGGAGCTTGGACTCGCGCAGATGGTCACCATTGTTGTCACCGCGACCCTTGCCTCCATCGGCACGGCCGGTACCTCCGGCGCGGGCATGATCATGCTGGCGATGGTTCTCGAGGCTGTCGGTATCCCGACCACCTACATCGGTATTATCTACGGCATTGACCGCCTGTTTGATATGGGCCGTACCGCGCTGAACGTTGTCGGCGACGCGTCTTGCGCGATCTGCGTCAACCATTGGGAATCCAAGGCTGCTGCGAAGAAGGTCGCAAAGTAAGAGCACTTTCCAAAATGCCCGCCGAATTCCGGCGGGCATTTTTTAAGGAATGCAGGCATTATTTTGGGAAAAAGGTGCGCCCCGGCTGCGCGCATAATTTTTGCCCCATCGGGGCGGAACTCTGTAAGGCATGACTTGCATTTCGGAAAAGAACTGGTATACTGTAGGATAGGATGAGCGGCGCGGGTCGCGCGGCTTGCGGATCAAATTCAAACAGAAAGGTTGCGATGATATGAGCGTTGCATACAAAGACCGCACGCAGGAGGAACTGAAACAGGAGCTGGCCAGCGCGCAGGCAGGCTATGAGGCGCTGAAGGCGCAGGAGCTCAAGCTCAACATGGCGCGCGGCAAGCCCGGAAAGGAACAGCTGGACCTGGTGTCCGATCTGCTGACGGTTTTAAATAACCCTGACCAGTGCATGTGTGACGGCATGGACGTTCGCAACTACGGCGAGCTTTCGGGCCTTCCGTCCGCGAAGCGGCTGTTTGCCGACATTCTTGGCTGCAAGCCGGAGGAGTGCTTTATTGGCGGCAGCGCGTCGCTGACGCTCATGTATGACGCGGTGTCCAAGGCTGTGACGCATGGGATGCTGCATTCGGAAAAGCCGTGGTGCAAGCTTGACAGCGTGAAGTGGCTCTGCCCCGCGCCGGGCTACGACCGCCACTTCAAAATCACGCAGTCGTTTGGCTTCGAGATGATCACGATCCCCATGACCCCGACGGGACCCGATATGGACATGGTAGAGGAGCTGGTAAAGGACCCGGCGGTCAAGGGCATGTGGTGCGTGCCGAAGTACTCGAATCCCGACGGCATCATCTACTCCGATGAGACCATCCATCGCATCGCAAATATGAAGCCCGCGGCGAAGGACTTTATGCTCATGTGGGACAACGCCTACTGTGTCCATGAGTTTGAGGGCGATTTCGTCCCGTTTGAAGATATCCTGACACTCTGCCGTGAGGCGGGCAATCCCGATATGGTCTTTGAGTTCGCTTCGACCTCGAAGATCACGTTCCCGGGTGCAGGCATTTCCGTCATGGCCTGCTCGGAGGCAAATCAGGCCTACATGCAGAAGCTCATGGGGATCCAGATGATCTCCTACGACAAGGTCAATGAGCTGCGCCACGTGCTGTATCTCAAGGACAAGCAGACGACGCTCGCGCTCATGAAAAAGCACGCAGCCGTTCTTGCCCCGAAGTTCCATTGTGTCCTCGAGATGCTGGACCGCGAAATTGCGCCGCTGGGTATCGCGACCTGGCAGCGGCCGAAGGGCGGCTACTTTGTCTCAGTCAACACCGAGCCCGGCCTTGCCAAGCGGACGCTTGCGCTCTGCAAGGAAGCGGGCGTTGTGATGACCGGCGCGGGCGCAACGTTCCCGTACGGTGTCGACCCGCAGGACTCCAACATCCGCATCGCACCGTCGCTGCCACCCGTTGCAGAGCTGGAGAAGGCGATGGAGGTCTTCTGTGCGAGCCTGAAGCTTGCGGCGCTGGAAAAGCTGCTTGCATAATGCGGACAAAACCTTTACAATAATACACAAGGCGTCCGGAGCCATCGACGGCTTCGGGCGCTTTCCTTGTCAAAAAAGCAGGATGCTTTTTTGACAAAAGGGTTGCGCCTTGACTGCGCGCATAATTTTGCGCCAGAGGCGCAAAATTCCACACTTGCAAGGCGAGCGGTATGTTTCCGGTCAGCAAAGCCGCCGGATAACATGGATTCACATTTTATTTCGCCCTGCGGGGCGAAACTCTACGAGATTTCGGCGGCGGGAGGTTTTTTTATGAAGCATATTTGCGTTGGTGTGATGGCGCATGTGGACGCGGGGAAGACAACGCTTCTGGAGGCAATGCTTTTTAAAGGCGGCGCGACAAGGCGTCTTGGCCGGGTCGACCATCAGAACGCGTTTTTGGACACGGACGAGCAGGAACGCGCGCGCGGCATCACGATCTTTTCCAAGCAGGCGGAGCTGTCGCTCCCGGAGGCAAGCATCACGTTTCTGGATACGCCGGGCCATGTGGACTTTTCGGCTGAGATGGAGCGGACGCTTCAGGTGCTGGATTTTGCGCTGCTGCTTGTGAGCGGGACAGACGGGGTGCAGAGCCACACGAGAACGCTTTGGCAGCTTCTGCGCCGCTACCGGATCCCGACATTTTTGTTTGTCAACAAGATGGACCTGCCCGGGAAGGGGAAGGACGGCATCATGGAGGAGCTGAGGCGGGAGCTTTCGGAGGGCTGCGTGGCCTTTGACGAAGGTACCTCGGCGCTTCATGAGGAGCTGGCGCTGCTTGACGAAGGGCTCATGGAGCAGGTGCTCGAAACAGGAAAATTAGAGGATGCGCAGATTGCGGAACTGATTGCCGGCCGACGCGTGTTTCCGTGCTTTTTTGGCGCAGCGCTTCGGATGGAGGGCGTGGACGGGTTGCTTTCTGCCTTGCAGCGCTATACGAAGGAGCCAAGGTACCCGGCGGAATTTTCGGCGCAGGTCTATAAAATTGCGCGGGGCGAAAAGGACGAGCGGCTGACGTTTTTGAAGGTCACGGGCGGAACGCTTGCGGTCAAGCAGGTTCTGCGCGGGGAAGACTGGGAGGAAAAGGCCGACCAGCTCCGGCTCTATTCGGGAAGCAAATTTACCCTCCTGCAAGCCGCGCCCGCCGGGACGATCTGCGCGGTGACGGGTCTCAGCCAAACGCAGGCGGGCGAGCATCTGGGGAGCGGCAAGGGCGCGGCCGCGCCGGTTCTCGAGCCGGTGCTCGAATACCGGATGCATGTGGACACCGACGATGTGCAGGGCGCGTATTTAAAGCTTCGCAGGCTCGAGGAGGAAGATCCACAGCTGCATCTTCTCTGGGACCATCAGCTGCGGGAGATTCGCGTGCAGCTGATGGGCGCGGTGCAGATGGAGATTTTGCAGAAGCTGATCAAGAGCCGGTTCGACTTATCCGTCAGCTTTGACGAGGGAAACATCGTCTATAAAGAGACGATCGCGGCTCCGGTTGAGGGCGTGGGGCACTATGAGCCTCTGCGGCACTACGCAGAGGTACATCTGCTTTTAGAGCCCGGAGAGCCGGGGAGCGGGATCGTGCTGGACACCATGTGCAGCGAGGATGTGCTCGCGCGGAACTGGCAGCGGCTTATCTTCACGCATTTGCAGGAGACAGTGCAGCCCGGCGTTCTGACGGGAAGCCCCGTGACCGATCTTCGCATCACGATCATCTCCGGCAAGGCGCACCTCAAGCACACCGAGGGCGGTGATTTCCGGCAGGCGACGTATCGCGCGGTGCGGCAGGGACTGCGGAAGGCGCAGTCGGTGCTGCTGGAGCCGTGGTACGCGTTCCGGTTGGAGGTTCCGGCGAATTTTGTGGGCCGGGCGATGATGGACCTGGAGCGGATGCACGCGGTGATCTCCGCGCCGGAGGTGGAAGAAGCAAAGGCTGTCATTTCGGGCGCGGGACCTGTGCGGCTTCTGCGAGGGTACACGGCGGAGGTCACGGCCTATACAAGAGGGCAGGGGCGGATCTCGTACCAGCCGGACGGTTATAGACCGTGTCCCGAGCAGGACGAAATTGTGAAGCAAATCGGTTACGACCCGGAGCGCGATCTTCTGCATCCGACGGGCTCGGTCTTTTGCGCGCATGGCGCGGGGTTTGAGGTCAAGTGGGACGAGGTGGACCGGATGGCGCATCTGCCGCTGCTGGATTTTGCGCCGAAGAAGGAAGCGGAAGCGCCGAAACGCATTTTGCGCTCAGTCGCCCCGGGCGGCGCGCCGGAGCTTGAAAAGGAGCTGCTGGCGATTTTCGAGCGGACGTATGGGCAGATCAAAAGACGAGACGTGCTTCCCATGATGGCGCTTCGCTCACAGGATAAGCGGGAGCTTTTGGCGCAGATGGAGCCCGCGGAGGAGTTTGTGCTGGTCGACGGGTACAACATCATTTTTGCGTGGGACGAGCTCAAGGGAATCGGACGGGACAGTCTGGATGCGGCGCGGCACGTGCTGATGAATTTGCTCTGCAACTACCAGGGTTACCGGGGCTGCAACCTGATCCTGGTGTTTGATGCGTATAAGGTGCCGCAGAACCTTGGAACGGTCGAGAAGTACCACAATATATTTATTGTGTACACGCAGGAGGCCGAGACGGCGGACTCGTATATCGAGCGCGTGACCTATGAGCTGCGCGGGCGGAAAAAGGTGCGTGTGGCGACGTCCGATAACTTGGAGCAGCTGATCATCCTCGGCCACGGCGCGGTGCGCGTCTCGGCCAAGAGCTTCCACGACGAGGTCATGCAGACCCAGCAGGAGATCGAGCGCGTGATTGCGCAGAACAACCAGAAAAGCAAATAG
>CALCJW010000144.1:0-12112 GCA_937967235.1 uncultured Clostridia bacterium | reverse complement strand
CCAACGGTCCTTTTGCAGCGTTCGCAGAAAAGCATATCGGCCAATGTCCACCGGCTCGGTCAGAAGCCCCATGTCCAGCAGCCCCTTTTCAATGCGCTCCTTCACATCGTCGGCGTTGGCGCTGTAAATACGGAACTGCACTTGACGGTGCAGCCTGCGGAACGCACGAATGTGTTCCGAGAGAAAGGTCATGCCCACGGATTCGCCACAGCCGATAGCGATCTCGCCCGTCAGTTCCGCATCGAGATGCTGCAGCTCCCGTTCGGCCTTGTCCGCCAGCTCCACGATCTCCTACGCTCGACGGCGCAGCAGCATCCCGTCATCCGTCAGGACAACACGGTACTGACTGCGGCGAAAGAGCTTGACGCCGAGTTCCTCCTCCAGCTGCATGAGCTGGCGGGAAAGGGTCGGCTGCGTCACATGCAGCAGCGCCGCCGCTTTTGTGATATTTTCCTCCCGCGCCACCGCGAGAAAATAGCGTAAGACGCGCAGTTCCATACGATCACCTCGGGAAAATCATAGCGCAAGGCAGGCATTTTTACAAGGCAAATATGCTCCATCCGTTTTTTGTAGCCTCATCGGAAGATTTCGTTATCGCGCCGTGCCTTTCTTCGGCACAAAAAAACCGCGCATATCGGCATGCTCCAGCTCCAGAAGCTTCACCTTTTTGTCAATGCCCCCGGCGTAGCCCGTGAGACTCCCGTTCGTACCGACGACCCGGTGACAGGGAATGATGATGGAAATTTCGTTATGCCCCACCGCGCCGCCGACCGCCTGCGCGGACATTCGGGGACGCTTCTGTTTTTCTGCGAGCTTGCACGCGATCTCGCCGTAGGTCATAGTCTTTCCGTAAGGAATTTGCAGGAGAATCTCCCACACGGACCGCCGGAATGCAGAGCCAATGGAGTGCAGCGGCGGCAGAAAGTCCGGCTCCTTTCCGGTAAAATAAATGTCCAGCCAGCGCTTCGCCTCAAGCAGAACCGGCAGCTCCCGTTCCTCCCGCTTCGAAGACAGTCCGCACGCAAAATATTTCTGCCCATCGAACCACAAGCCGGTCAGTCCGATCTCGTCCGCCGCCAGCAGGATACCGCCAAGCGGCGAATCGTAATGCTGTATAAATGTCACGCTATCATCCTCCGTTTTTCGGTTTGTAATCCTGCATTTCCGGGATCGCACCGCCGGCCACGGCCCAGAGATACAGGCTTGCCACGCTTCCATACGGGCTGAACCGTCTGCGATATCTTTCGAACCGTTCGCGGTCAATTTCCCGGTGGTGATAGACCATACGAAGCCCGCGCCGGATTGCAAGGTCGTCGTAGCTGAAGATATCCGGTCGCTGCAAGCAAAAGAGCAGAATCATCTCCGCCGTCCAGACGCCGATTCCTTTGAGGCTGCTGAGCGCCCGGATCGCGTCTTCGTCGTTCATACGCTCCACAGCGTTCAGGTCAAATGCACCCGTATGGACCTTTTCGGCAAAATCCGTGATGTACTCTGCCTTGCGGAACGTCATACCAAGCGCCTGCAATGCAGGCACGCCTGCGTTCAGAATGGTCTCGGCATGGACTTCACCCAGCGTATCTTGTATTCGCTGCCAAATGGTCGCCTGCGCTTTCGTGGAGATCTGCTGTCCAATGATGTGGTGAACAACGGATGAGAAAAGGTCCGGATCCACGGCGCGGTCGATATGCCCGATGCGGTCTATGACAGCGCCAAGCCGCTTGTCTTTCTGCCGCAAATAGGAAAGCTCTCGTTCTCCGTATGCAAAATACACGTTTCTCACCCTCCTGCGTCCCGTTCAAATTGCGATATTATTATGATATCCGAAGCCCTCTAGCTGTATATTCTCGCAGGAGATCACGCCGAGGTACAACAGCATGCGACCGGATGCCAACGTAGGAAACACCCAACTGATTATACACCCCAGCCGGTTTCTGCACAAGCATCTTGCGGAAAAACGCCGCCGCACTACGTGCCCTTCCGTTTCCCGGCAAGGCGGCTACATACAAGAAGTGCCGTTGTTGTAATGAGCACGCACAAAACGGCCATCGCGCAGCCGCTCGACACGCTCCCCTGCTCAAACTCGCGGTTGATATAGGTCGAGACCACCAGAGTATTCGGCGGCGCGATGAGGCTCGCCGTCACAAGCTCACGGAAGGCAATAATAAAAATCATCATCCATCCGGCGAAGATACCGCGGGAGATCATGGGAAGTGTGACGCGGCGAAATACATACGAGGGCGTGCCGCCGAAAACCCTGCCTGCCTGCAAGAGGCTGTCGTTGATCTGGGTAAAGGCGGAGGTCACATACTGCACCGTGTAGGGAAGATACAGAACCACGTAGGCCAGCACCATGATCCAGATCGTGTTATAAATCGGAAGCACCTTGTAAGCCCAGTTCCAAAACAGCATGAGCCCGATGACCAGCACAATGCTCGGCAGCATTTCGGGAAGCAGACTGATTCCTTCCAGCGCCTTTTTGAAAAAGCCCCTCGATTTTTCGCACAGCGACCACGACCGCCGTACCGAGCACGGAGCAAATTGTCGCAGACGAGACCGCAAGAAACAGACTCTTCCAGATGGAAGAAAGCGCCTTCGGCGTCTGCAAAAGCTCTTTGTAGTGGTCCAGCGTGAAGTTTCCGGCCGCTAACCCGTAGCCCCGGAGCCTGATGAGAGACGTGGCGATGATCGAAAAATACGGCACGCCGATCGCAACCAGCACAACGAGAAGCACCCACAGCCATGCGGCAATTTGTCCGACGGTCGACAGCTTCATCTGTGCCGGACGACTTCTGGCCTCCTCCTTGACTTCCTCTGTTATTTTCTTATAATGGTGTTATGTTAATTAACTACCATTTGAATTTGCGAAATGATTCAAAGAGCAAGCGATACTTGCGCAAAAGCAAGCAGTTCTTGGTTTACAAAAATTGCGCTATTTCATACAATCGTACAGGAGAGAAACAATATGACACTTGCTGAAAAACTGACACAGGCGCGAAAAGCGGCCGGACTGACGCAGGCAGACAGCGCCGAAAAGCTGAATGTATCCCGGCAGGCCGTCTCCCTCTGGGAGAGCGGACAGTCGCGGCCTTCCACGGATAAACTGTCTGCGCTGGCAAAAATCTATACCGTGTCGCTGGATTGGCTGTGCAGCGGCACAGATGAGCCTGTCCCTGACAAGCTGACAGCATATACATGTCCGGAATCGGAACCAGCAGAACAGGCAAAACAGCGGAAGAAAAGCATAGCAAAATGGGCCGCTATTGTGCTGGCGCTGTTCGCTTTGATCGCAGCTATTTTCATATGGACGCACACTGGAAGCCAAGACAATTGCATTCCGATCGACGATATTCAAAGGAGGGTGGTGGAGCCGAACGCAGCGACAGAATTTGATTTAGAGTGGTGATTGGAGGTGAAGAAACGATTTGAAAGCAAAAAAATTCTTTTCTCTGCTGCTGGTCCTCGTGATCTGCTTAAATAGTGTCAGTATGACCGCTATGGCCGCAGAGTCAGAGCCGCACACGAAAGCGAATGTTGCCCGCGCAACGGGACGGTTCAGCATGGATGTCCCCGGTGGAGCGCTCGTAAAAGCGAGCAGTAGTTTCCCGCTGGAAGCAGGAGAGACCGTAACAATCAAGGCAACATATACACCGTTTTCTGCAAGCGTAGATTTTGGCCTGATCGCACCGGACGGATATTTCTATTATCTCAATTCCGACGACGGAAGCTTTGATGAGACAATCAAAGTTGACGAACGTGGAAACTATACTTTTGCGGTGCAGAATAATTCGTCCAAGGCAGTCAGCGTGTCCGGATATGTGAATTATTAAGAGAAAGGGATATTTATGAAACGAATTGTGAGTCTGTGCTTGACGTTGGTAATGGTGTTCTCGCTTCCTACAATGGCATTTGCAACATCTTCCTCTGTCAGGAACATCAATGATGATGCAGTTGTCTTCCTGGATATTCTTACTAGTTTCCAGAGCTATGATCCACATTCCATGTGCGCTTCTTATAAGGAGAATCAATATGTGCACAAAAATAAAGGCGCTTTTGTAACAATCGAGAAGAGTGTTCTCATGTATGACATGGAATTATGGCCGCAAGCAGACTACGCAGGCACATCCGTTAGCAGGATTGCCTATAAAGTTACGCTGTGGGAGAATGGCGAGGCATGATAGGAAAAGTTAACATGTCGTTGAAAATATCCATTATCGCATCACTATTGATCATTGGAATAACAAATTTTTTGGGTACGAACGAATGGTTAACCCTTGGCCAATTAGTTAGAATTTGCAGTTTACTGGCAGGGACCGTTGTCGGTGCGTCAATCTATGCAGTTCGCACTATTAAAAAAGCTGATAGAGAAAGTTGAGAAAATGAGCGGCACTTTTGCGCAGAGCAAGAGTGCCGTTTATCTTGATATTTTGTTGCCAATTGTATATTTGCGGAACAAGATTTGATATAACCGACACATTTCGCTTGCTAGCGCGTTTCAAAATCCTCCAGATGCACCACACGCAGCGCCTCGCGTACTCTGGTCTGAAGGTCCTTCGTATCTTTTCTCGCGCGCAGGCCGAACGCAACGTTTTCAAACACCGTCATATGCGGCCAGAGCGCAAAATCCTGAAACACAAAGCCAAGGCCTCGCCTTTCCGGCGGCAGATTGATTCGCTTCTCCCGGGAAAATACGCACGTGCCGTCAAAATAGATCTCGCCATCATCCGGCGTTTCCAGCCCCGCGATCATCCGCAAAAGCGTCGTCTTGCCGCAGCCGGAGGGGCCGAGCAGCGTCGTGAAGCTGCCGCTGTCAATCGTGAGAGATGTCGGCCGTATGACCTGCTTTTTCTCAAAGCGCTTCGTAATTCCATGCAGACGTATTTCCATACCGTTCCTCTTTTCTGTACGTGGGCCAGTATACCAGAACTGTGTAAAGCCAGGGCGCAGCAGAACGTAAAATCATTGTAAAAAAGGCCACCGCCCAAATTGGGTGGTGGTCTTTTTCGAAACCAGCAGCGGTTCATTTATGCGTTGTAGGTGCTCGCGGCGGTATTGCCGCCGTGGCCGGTCCAGTTGGTGTGGAAGAACTGGCCGCGCGGCGCGTCCAGCCGTTCGTAGGTGTGCGCACCGAAATAGTCGCGCTGCGCCTGCAATAAATTCGCAGGCAGGCGGTCGGTGGTGTAGCCGTCAAAATAGCTGAGCGCTGCCGTCATCGCGGGCGCCGGAACGCCGTAAGAGACAGCCGCCGCTGCGACCTTGCGCCACGCGGGAATGAGTTTTTCCATCGTGGCTTTGAAATACGGGTCAAGCAGGAGGTTCGACAGCTCGGGATTCTTGTCATACGCTTCCTTGATCTTCCCGAGGAACACGGAACGGATGATGCAGCCGCCGCGCCACATGAGGGCAATGCCGCCGTAGTTTAAATTCCAGCCATAGGTCTTCGCCGCCGTGCGCATGAGCGTGTACCCTTGCGCGTAGGAGATGATCTTGCTGGCATACAGCGCCTGACGGATTGCTTCGACCATTTCCGCTTTGTCGCCGGCGAAGGCCGGAATCGTGCGGGCGTATTCCTTTGCAGCTTCGACGCGCTCGGACTTCATCGCGGACAGGCATCTTGCGAAGACCGCTTCACCAATGAGCGTCAGGGGAACGCCCTCGTCCAGCGCCGCGATGCCCGTCCACTTACCCGTGCCCTTCTGACCGGCAGTGTCGAGAATCTTTTCTACAATGGGCTGACCGTCGGTGTCCTTGTAGGCAAGGATATCGCGGGTAATCTCAATTAAGTAAGAATCCAGCTCTGTCTTATTCCATTCCGCAAAGACCTCGTGCATCTCATCGTCGGACATCCCGAGAAGGTCGCGCATGAGCTGATACGCCTCGCAAATGAGCTGCATATCGCCGTACTCAATGCCGTTATGAACCATTTTCACGAAATGTCCCGCGCCGTTTTCGCCGACCCAGTCGCAGCACGGCGAGCCGTCTTCGACCTTCGCGCAGATCGACTGAAAAATGGGCTTCACGTACGGCCATGCGGCAGGGCTTCCGCCCGGCATCATGCTGGGACCTTTTAATGCGCCCTCTTCGCCGCCGGAGACGCCGGTGCCGATGTAGAGCTTGCCCTTGGATTCGACGTATGCGGTTCTGCGGATCGTGTCCGGGAAATGGGAGTTACCGCCGTCAATTAAAATATCGCCGTCGTCGAGAAGCGGCAGCAGCTGCTCGATCATGTCGTCAACCGCCTGCCCGGCTTTCACCATCATGAACACCTTGCGCGGTTTTTCGAGGTTCGCGACCAGCGCTTCGAGGCTATGGCAGCCGATGATGTTCTTACCTGCGGCTCTGCCATTGACGAATTTGTCCACCTTTTCTGTCGTGCGGTTGAAAACCGCCACCGTGAAGCCCTTCGACTCCATGTTCATGACGAGATTCTCGCCCATCACGGCAAGGCCGATGAGGCCAATATCTGCTTTTTGTTTCATAGTCACCTCTATCGCACCCGGTTACTTTACTCTGTAGCCGCAGTCCGTTCCGGACAGCTCCCGGATCACATTATCGACCGCGAGCATGCCCATCCGCTTTGTGGCGTCCACGGTGTGCGAGCCCGTATGCGGCAGCAAAATTGCGTTGGGCGCGGTCAGAAGCGGAGAGTCTTTCAGCGGCTCCTGCTCAAATGCATCGAATGCCGCTGCCGCAAGCTTGCCGCTTTGCAGCGCTTCCGCAGCCGCCGCTTCATCGACCAGTCCACCCCGGGCAGCATTGATGAGAATCGCGCCGTCCTTCATGGAGAAGATGCGCTCTCTGGAAATAATGTTCTTTGTCGACTCCATATACGGCACATGCACCGAAACGATGTCGCAGTTTCTCACGATGAAGTCAATATCCGCCGCAAGGACGTTGTGCTCCTTTGCGTAGGCCTCGTTCATAAACGGGTCATACGCGTAGGTCGTCATGCCGATCCCGTTCGTGAGCCTGCCGAGCTGCTTGCCGATCGCGCCGTAGCCGATGATACCGACCGTTTTTCCGAACAGCTCCATCCCGTTGATGGGGGCCCACGCGCCGCCTCTCACCTGTCCGTCCTGCACGGTGATCCGCCGTGCGCAGTCCAGCATCAGGCCAAGCGCAAGCTCCGCGACCGATACGGCCATCACGCCCGGCGTGTAGGTGACCGTAATGCCCGCCTTTGACGCCGCCGCGGTATCTACCTTGTCATAGCCGACGCCCCATCTGGAGATGACCTTCAGCTGCGGGCAGTTTTCTATGACCTTTGCCGTGACATTGTCAAGGCCCGCCACATAGCCGTCGCAGCCGTCCAGCAGCGCGATCAACTCGTCCTCTGTAAAGGGCTTTTCGGGCTTGACTGCCTTTACCTCAGCAAATTGTTCCAATTTTTCTCTCGCCTCATCGTTCACACTGTTTTTGAACGATCTCGGCGTTACCAGTATTTTCATTTCAGTTCCTTTCTGACCAGATGCAGCGCAAAGCCCGCGAGCTCATGGTCCAGATAGACGATCTTTTTCCCGTTCTCGTCCCATTCCGTTGTCGTCGGGTCGAAGCGCAGCCCCTTTTCCTCCAGATACGCGACCGCCGCGTCAATATCCGGCGTTCCGATCGCAATGTGTCCGTTCGTACCAAGATAGCCGCCCTTGATGACCTCGATGACATTCCCTGTGATGTAGGACTTTGCGCCCTCCTGCGAGGAAATGCCGAACGCGGTCTGCATGAGCTGCGTAATGTCTCTTGCCTCGGCCTCTCCCGCCGTATTCATGGCGATGTGCGCGATGCAG
Source organism: uncultured Clostridia bacterium (assembly GCA_937967235.1). Classification (GTDB taxonomy): domain Bacteria; phylum Bacillota; class Clostridia; order Oscillospirales; family Oscillospiraceae; genus CAG-170. The sequence goes on along the minus strand of CALCJW010000144.1, from coordinate 4,331 downwards.
AATTTCGGTTGCTTTCCCATAGCTTCGCGCCCCTATCGCTGCACGCGCGCGCCTGCGCCCGCCATCAGCGCCTCAACTTCCTTTTTAGACGCCATCGACGTATCGCCCGGAGTCGTCATGGCCAGAGCGCCATGTGCCGCGCCATAGTCTACCGCGCGCTGCGCATCCTGCGTCGTCATCAGGCCGTAAATAAAGCCCGCCGCAAAGGAGTCTCCGCCGCCGACGCGGTCGAGGATTTCCAGATCATTGTACTTCTGCGACAGGTAAACTTCGCCATCGCACCAGCACATTGCGCCCCAGTCGTTTCTCGTTGCGGTCTTCACGGTCCGAAGCGTCGTGGCCACGGCCTTGAAGTTGGGATATGTCTTTGCGGCCTCGCCCACCATTCGCTTGTAGCCCTCGAGGTTCAGCGATTTGAGGTCCTTGTCGTTTCCTTCGATTTCGAAGCCAAGACAGGCCGTAAAGTCCTCCTCGTTTCCGATCATAACGTCAACATACTTCGCGATCTCGCGGTTGACCTCCTGCGCGCGCGCCTTGCCGCCGATGGATTTCCACATGGACGGCCGGTAGTTGAGGTCATAAGAGACGATCGTCCCGTATTTCTTCGCGGTCTTGATGGCCTCGATGACAGCCTCATTCGTCTTTTCGGAAATTGCGGCGTAAATGCCGCCGGTATGGAACCAGCGCACGCCAAGGGTCCCGAAAATATAGTCAAAATCGTAGTCCTGCGCGCCCAGATGCGACACAGCAGTATTCGCCCGGTCGGAGCAGCCGACTGCGCCCCGGATGCCGAAGCCCCGCTCGGTAAAATTGATGGCGTTTCTCGAGCTTCTTCCGATTCCGTCAAAGTCCAGCCAGCGGATGAGCGACGTGTCGACCCCGCCCTGGCTGACCATGTCCTCCAGAAGCCTTCCCACTTCGTTGTTGGTAAACGCCGTAATGACCGAGGTCTTCATGCCGAAGCATTTCCGAAGGCCTCTTGCGACGTTATACTCGCCGCCGCCTTCCCAGGCTGCAAAGTGCCGCGCTGTTTTGATTCTGCCCTCGCCCGGGTCGAGCCGGAGCAGGATCTCGCCCATAGAAACCTCGTCAAAGGCGTAGGTGCCTTGCTGTTTTAATTGTAATTCCACGTTTTTTCCTTCTTTACACGCTTTACACGGATCTCTTTTTCTTCGTCTTTCTGGTATCCACGTACACAACCACCAGCACCAGCACACCGAGAATGACCTGCTGCCAGAACGAGTTGATGCCGTTGAGGTTCAGACCGTTTCGCAGGACCGCGACCACCAGCGCGCCGATGACCGCACCAAAGATCGTGCCCTCGCCGCCTGCCATGCTCACGCCGCCGACGACGGAAGCGAAAATGCCTTCAAACTCGTAGCCCTCGCCGGTGTTCGCCTGAATGGACACCATGCGGCAGAGCATGACGATACCTGCCATACCGGCCATCAGACCGGTGATGCTCTGCGCCAGCAGCTTCACCTTCTGCACGTTGATACCGGACATCTTCGCCGTCTCGGCGTTGCTGCCCACAGCGTAGACGCTTCTGCCGAATACGGTGTGCCGCAGGACAAAGTTCAGAGCGATCGCCATCACCAGCACCAGATAGACCGGAACCGGGATACCGAGGAACTTGCCGTTGCCGATATAAGTCAGCGTCGTAAGCGCTTCGTCGGAAATCGTGCCGCGCAGGGTGATGGTCGCACCGTTGTTCAGAAGCTTCAGCGCACCTCTGTAGACCCACTGGCCGCCAAGGGTCGCAATAAATGGAATGAGATCGAGCTTCGTAATGAGAAGACCGTTGATGAGGCCGCACACCGCGCCGACCAAAACGCCGAGAATCAGGGCCACCGGAACGGGCAGGTTCAGATACGTCATGGCCATGCAGGCGATGCCGCCCGTCAGGCCCACGATGGAACCGGCCGAAAGATCGATGCCGTCGATGATGATGGCAAAGCTCATGCCCATGGCAAGGAGCATATACACAGACGCGCTCAGCAGGATCTGTGTGAAGTTTGCCATGCTTCGGAAGCTTGGCGTAATGATGAACAGAATGATCATCGACGCCGCAAAAATACCGATGGGGCCCAGCCCGGATAATTTCTTTTGATTCAATAATTTATTCATGATTCCATTTCCTTTTTACGAAAGCTTTCCGGTTGCGTATTTCATGATGATTTCAGAGTCCGCGTCCTTCCGGTCGAGCACTGCGGTCACACGGCCGTCTTTAAAGACAGCGACGCGGTCGCTCATACCGAGGATCTCCGGAAGGTCCGAAGAGATCATGATGATCGCGATGCCCTGATCGGACAAATCGTTCATGAGAGAATAGATTTCATACTTCGCGCCGACGTCAATGCCGCGGGTCGGCTCGTCGAAGACCATCACCTTTGCCGTTCGCGTCAGCCACTTGCCGATGATGACCTTCTGCTGGTTGCCGCCGGAGAGGTTCATGACCTTCTGGTCGATGGAGGGCGTGCGGATATTGAGCTTCTTGCAGTACTCCTGCGCGTTGCTCTTCGCCTTTGCCTCCTGCATCCTGCCGCACTTGGAAAACTTCCGCAGGGAGGCCATCGTAATGTTTTCCTCCACGCTCAGTCCCAGCGCAGCGCCGTCAAATTTTCTGTTCTCCGTCATATACACGAAGCCCGCCGCGATGGCCTCGGAGGGATTATTGAAGGTATACTCTTTGCCTTCGATCTTCACGTGCTTCTCGTCTGCATCGTCCGCGCCGAACAGCGCGCGAAGCGTCTCCGTTCTGCCGGCGCCGACCAGACCCGCAATGCCGAGGATCTCGCCCTTTCTGACGTCCAGGTGCTTCACGTCAAGCTTTGCGCCCTGGCGGATGTTGTCTGCTTCAAAGACGACCTCGCCGATCGTTCTTTTATATGTAGGATAGATGTTGGATAATTCTCTTCCGACCATCAAACTGATGATCTCGTTATCGTTCGTATCCTTGTAGTCCATGGTTTTTACGCGCGTGCCGTCCCGCATGACCGTGATCCGGTCGGCAATTACGGGAAGCTCCTCGAGCCGGTGGGAAATATAGATGATTCCCACGCCCTTTTTCTTCAGCGCAAAAATAATTTTGAACAGCCGTTCAATTTCGTTTTCGGTCAGGGACGAGGTCGGCTCGTCAAACACGACGATCCTGCATCCCTTGGAGGTGACCTTTGTGATCTCCACCATCTGCTGATCTGCAATCGACAGATCCTTCATGGGGGTATCAGACGGAATCCGCAGTCCTACCGCTTCTTCCATCAACCGGGCTGCTTCCTCGTGGGCAAAGCGGTCGTCGATGACGCCGTGCTTATTTTTGATGCAGCCAAGAAAAATATTATTCGCGATGTCCAGATGCGGACAGACGCTCAGCTCCTGGAACACAACGCCGATGCCCTTGCTCAGCGCATCCGCAGGGCCGTTGATTTTTGTCGGAACGCCGTCGATGACGATCTCGCCGCCATCGGGCTGATGGATCCCGTAGAGGGTCTTGATCAGCGTCGACTTTCCTGCGCCGTTCTCTCCCACAAGCGCGTGTACCTCGCCCGCTTTCAAATCGATGGAAAATCCATTCAGCGCCTTTACGCCGGGAAAGGACTTCGAAATATTTCGCATTTCTAACAACATTGCCATTTGGTACACCTTTCATGCACTATGGGGGGGATAATCCCCCCATAGCAGCTAAATTATCGTCCGGGTTTCTACGCTTTCGTTCGCTCAGTTCAGGTGCTCCAGCGGGAAGAGGATGGCCTGCATGTCCTCATCGTCCAGCTTGTCTCTCGGGACGATGGTGCAGCCGGTGTCGACCATGCCGTGCTCGAGCTCCACGCCGTTGGCCGCGTCAGCCGCTGCCTTGTACGCCATGTAGCCCATCTGGTACGGCTGCTGGACAGTCAGGAAGTTGATCACGCCGTCTTCCATCAGAGAAACGGTGTTCTTGTTCGCGTCGAAGCCGCCGACAAAGATATCCTCTCTGCCGAGCTGGATGAGCGCGGTGCCAACGCCCGCAGTACGGTTCTCGTCAACGGCGAAGATGCCCTTGATGTCGGGGTTTGCCGTGATGGCATCGACGCACTGGGTCGTGCAGAGGTTGATGTCCGCTTCGCTGTAGAGGGTGCCGAGGACCTCGATGTTCGGATAGGCCTCTTTCATTCTCGCCTCAAAGCCCGTCACACGGTCGGCAACGGAAGCCTTCGCGGGAGAATCGGAGAAGATGTAAACCTGGCCCTCTTCGCCCATCAGCGCAGCCAGCTCGTCAGCTGCCATCGCGCCAGCGGCGACGTTATCGGTCATGAACGACTGGAGATAGTCCTCCGTGGGGATGGCGGTAT
>CALCJW010000143.1:0-12103 GCA_937967235.1 uncultured Clostridia bacterium | reverse complement strand
GATACTGCCGCATGGCTTCCTCCCACGGAGGGTTCGCCGGATCTCCGCAGTCGGTGGACAAAATGGTATGCGACGTACCGAGCTGCCGGATCGCATCCAGATTGCGTTCAGCATTGCTGATCCACTGCCCGTTTTGCAGCGGCTGGCGGTAGCAACGTTCAAAGATGACGCCGTAATCCTCCTGAAGCGCCTTCTGCTTGGAAACGCTCAGATCCACGACCCAGTATTCCGGGTGCGTGATCACGATCTTTCGCACGCCGGCGTTGCGCGCACCATCCACCACACAGTGAATCTCCTCCGGGGAGATGTGCCCCGTCGCAAGCACGGCGTCATACGCCTTGATCAGAGAAAAGATACTGAGCAGCTCCGGCAGCAGATTGCCACGGCTGTCCGTCATGCGGATGCCACCCGTTTTTCCGCGCTTGCGATATTCGTTCTCCGCGTCCACGGTCGGCAGCCAGATGATCTTCGCGCCCATGCGCAGCGCAGTCTGCACCGCCTGCTCGTTGAGTCCGCCGGCCTCCCGGTTCAAAACCAGTCCGCCGTACATATAAAACGAATTGTCGCCGTGGACAGCCCGATTATATGCGTTGCACAGCGACGCGCGCGCGACGGTGCCGCAGTGATGCCCCTTGATGGCAATCGCTCTTGCACCCGCACGGACGGCTGCGTCCGTCAGCTCCAGATCGTTATAGGTCCGGTGAATGACGTCCGGTGCGGTATGGACGTGCAGATCTATGACGCCATCCAGAATGTTTTTCTGCTCTGTGTCCATGAAAGCTCCCTCCTTCGGAAGAAAAAAGCCTGTCGTCTGCGAAAACCGCAGGCGGCAGGCTGACGCAGGATATTACTCGATGGCGATTGCGGTAGAAGAGGCGAGCTTCTTCACGTCCTCCTTCGGGACGATGACGCTCAGAACGCCGTCTTCATACTTCGCCTTGACGTCCTCCGGCTTGACATTGCCGACGTAGAAGCTGCGCGAGCAAGCGCCTGCATAGCGCTCCTGACGAAGCACGCGACCCTTCTTGTCCTGCTCATCCTTGTCCAGACCCTTCTGGGCAGCGATGGTCAGATAGCCGTCTTTGATGTCGAGGCTGATCTCGTCCTTCTTGAAGCCGGGCAGTTCGACTGCAAAGCGGTAAGCCTTGGCGTCGTCCGTCTCGCGGATATCGGTCTTCATCAGGTTCTTGGAGTTCTTGCCAAACAGCGGGCTGTGCGAACCAAAGAAGCCATTGTTGTCAAAAAATTCATCAAACATATTTTCACCATAGATGCTGGGTACCATAATAATTCCTCCAATATATTTTGATTTCAGAGATTTGCATATTTATATGTGAAGCTCTGCGGCGCAACGGCTGCCGCGCCGGGCATTGCTTGCAGATCAAAGATCTTTCGTTCTGGAAATGCAGGCACAGACGATGGCGCTAATGCCTTCGAGAAGGAACACCAGTCCGACCGTCACACCGACTGCCGCCGCGCTGACCCACGGATCCATCATGCAGATAAAACCCGCGCCCATCAGCAAAATGCCGACCGCCAAGACCCAGCCCCAGCCGCGAACACCGAGGGCGTGCAGATCGAATGCGCTGACGAACCGGGAAATGCCGGAAAACATCAGCCAGACCGTAAAGATAAACGGCAACGACAGAAGTGTGAACCACTGGTTAAAGAGCAGGAACAGCGACATGATTACGGTCAGCACGCCGTCGAGCAGCAGCCAGCCGGAGCCGATCAGCATACCGCTTGTTCCGGCAAAGACCACAATCTCCGCGATGCCCGCAGCCAGCATGAAAACGCCGAGCATCAGACCCGCGGACAGAACCGCAACATCTTCATTGCACAAACAATAAATGCCTGCCGCAATCAGCAGGATGCCAGCTACGATATTCAAGATCCGAACTGTTTTTGTGTGCATGCTTTCTTCCTCTTCTCTTTTGAAGCTCTTTTCGAACTCCTCTTTGTTTTTATGCCCTTAGTTTATTCTTTCTCTGCAAAAAAGCAAGAAACCGGAAGCACAAGAAATGTGGATTTGATTGTGCGGAAAGCACAAACAATATCACGGAAGAAAACAGCTTGACCGTTCTGCTTTGACGGACTATAATAAGGGAAAATCCCCAGAAGGAAGGCTAAACTTCATGAAAGAAAACCGAAAGCTCCTGAAGGAAGTTCTCAAAGACATCCAGCACGATATGTCGGATGAGGAAGTTCTGAACCTGCTGGCAGACAGCAAAATTTCCGAAAGTCCTGCAACGGAAAAATACACGCTCGGGCAGCGCGCGGCGGATGCGATCGCAAAATTTGCAGGCAGCTGGGCGTTCATCTTTTCGTTCACAGGCGTGCTGATCCTGTGGATGGTCGTCAATACGATTCTTGCCGCGAAAGCCTTTGACCCGTATCCGTTCATCCTGCTCAACCTGGTGCTGTCCTGCGTTGCGGCCATTCAGGCGCCGCTCATCATGATGAGTCAGAACCGGCAGGAGGAAAAGGATCGCCGCCGCGCGGAGAACGATTATAAGGTCAATCTTAAAACCGAGATCATGATCGAAGACCTCCACGACAAGGTCAACGCCATTCTGGCAAAGCAGTCGGCACTGGAAAAGAAACTGCTGGAGCAGGAAGAAAATCAGCCAAAGCCCTGAAATTGTGCAAAAAGAACCGGCGTATCGCCCAAACGGACGGTACGCCGGTTCTTGCTATTTTCATCTCAGAAGCACTTCTGGTCGCGCGCCTTGCGGCAGGTTTCCTTGCGCTCGCAGTGGTAGCAGACCTCGGTATCCGGCGACGGCTCGCCGCGCTCGAATTTCAGGAGGTTGTCCACGGTCGTCGCGGCGATGTTGCTGAGCGCTTCTTTTGTGAGGAACGCCTGATGCGAGGTGACGATGACGTTCGGCATGGAAATCAGCCGCACCAGCGTGTCGTCTGCGACGATCTCCTCCGAGCAGTCCTCGTAGAAGAGGTCTCCCTCTTCCTCGTACACATCCAGACACGCCGCGCCGACCTTGTGGCTTTTCAGCCCTTCGATCAGCGCCTCGGTATCCACAAGACCACCGCGGGATGTGTTCACGAGCACGACGCCGGGCTTCATCTGCGCGATGGCGTCTGCGTCGATCATGTGCCGCGTCTCGTCGGTGAGCGGGCAGTGAAGCGAGATCACGTCCGCCTGCCGCAGAAGCTCGGGCAGCTCCACGTAGTCCAGTCCGCTGTCCGGATTCGGGAATTTATCGTATGCCAGCACGCGCATCCCGAAGCCCTTGCAGATACCGGCAAAAATTCTGCCGATCTTGCCCGTGCCGATCACGCCCACGGTCTTGCCGTGTAGGTCAAAGCCCGTCAGCCCGGACAGGCTGAAATTGAAGTCGCGCGTACGGATATACGCCTTGTTCGTATGTCGGTTGACCGTCAGCAGCAGCGCCATCGCGTGCTCCGCCACCGCATAGGGGGAGTACGCCGGGACGCGGAAGACGTGCAGCTTTCCGAAACAGGCCTTGGTATCCACATTGTTAAAGCCCGCGCACCGCAGTGCGATGACCCGAACGCCCAGATCATAAAGTTCATTTACAACCTTCTCATTCACCGTGTCGTTGACGAACACGCATACGCCGTCAAAGCCCTTCGCCAGCTGCACGGTGTCCTCGCCGAGCCTCGTCTCAAAATACTTGATCTCAATGTCCGTTCCGGCAATATGCTCGTCAAAGCCGGGCTTGTCATAGGGCTTCGTATCAAAAAATGCAAGCTTCATGATTGCATTTCACCTCCATGATTTTTATGGCGCCAGTGTAGTCCTTTCTGCAAGACACGTCAAGCATCATTTTCTACAAAATAAGCGTTCCAAGCAGAAACCGTTTTGATTTATTTTCTGCCGCACGGCGGGATTTAATCTTTGCGGAAATTATTTTTCGTAAATTTTCAAAACACGCCTCTGTTTTTCCTTTCATGCTTCGTTCAACGCCTCGGCAACCTCCTGCGCGATGCGCTGCCGTTCTTCCTCGCTCTCTGCCCGCGCATATCGTTCCAGCGCGGCATCCCGCAGGTTCGCTGCCTGACGGGACCACACCTCGAACTCGCTCTTGGTCATCAGGCCGCTTCTGATGCGGGCGAAATATTTTTTGTACGCCCGCTGATGCACTTTCCAGACATCGTTGTTCTCTACCTTGCTTCGGAAACTGCTGCTCGCGCCGATCTCACGGCAGGTCTTGCCGTCCTGCCCCGGCGCAGAGTCGGTACAATAGGTGTAGGTTGCTCCGGGCTTCTGCAAAAACCAGCGCCCACAGTTGGCGCAGCGCTTCGGTACAAATCCCTTTTGCAGCCCCTTCATGAACTCCACATAAACAAAATCCAGCAGCCGGTCAAAGTACATCTTCTCGACGATCTCGGCTTTTTCCTTCTCGCCGCGGATGCGGTACTGCGTCTTCACCGGCGGCGCGTCTGTCTCAGGGCTTTCACCGAGACTGACGCCGCTGATAAAAGCTTCATATCCGCGCGAACAGATCATCGGTGCCAGAGGAATTTTCTTCTGGCCCTTTTTCTTTTCAAATACCGCGTCGGCAAAAACGCCGTCGAGGAACCACGCATACCGTTCCTGAATCAAACGAATGTCATTGATCTGCTGCTGCATGAACGCGGGCAGATCGTTTTCTTCCTGCATCACGAACTCCGCAAAGGCATCCTGTACTTCCCCGACCACAAACGCCTCAACTGGCATATCGCCAAAGACGCGAAAGTCCTCCAGATACAGCCGATAGAGCGGCAGCGAAGCAAGTCCCTTCTTCATGTCCATGTAAGCACGCAAGACATCATCACTTTTTTCTTGAACGGCTGTATTCAGCTGATCCAGCAATTCCTGAAACGGCGCAACATCAAGGTTCAATATTTCCATCAACACCGCTCCATACGGCTGCGGCATCGGTCTATCCTCTACCCAATAGGCTGATGCACCGAATTCAACCTTGGTGTTTGTCTGTGGTCGATGTAACTCAAATAAATCTTTTCCTAAAACGCCCATAAGCTGTTTCCTCATTAGAGAATGTATTTGTATCGATATAGTGTATCTATTGAAATGATACATTACCTATTTTCAAAAGTCAATCCTTATGTTACGATATTGGTGCAGGAAATCGAAAATAAAATCTGCGACAACAATATCAAAAGGAGGTGACAGTATGAATAAACTACACACCATCACGGCGGAAGATCTGCAAAACAGGACATACGAACCGACGCACTTTCTGGTGGACGAACTCATTCCGGAGGGCTTGCACATCCTCGCGGGCGCACCGAAGATCGGCAAGTCGTGGCTGGCTTTGTGGCTGTGCTTATGCGTCGCACAGGGACAGCCGCTCTGGAATTTCGCAACAACCCAAGGCGAAGTTTTGTATCTCAGTCTTGAAGATTCGTTCCAGCGTATCCAGACGCGGCTCTTTGACCTGACGGAAGATGCCCCGCCGACGCTGCATTTTGCGATCATGGCTGACACATTAAAGCACGGATTGGAACAGCAGATCGAGCAATTTTTGACCGAGCATCCCGATACAAAATTGGTTGTGATCGATACTTTACAGCGCGTTCGGAGCGCCGGAAACGACAGCAATTTGTATGCAAATGACTATCAGGACATCGGACTTTTGAAACGGCTTGCAGACAGGCGGCACATCGCAATTTTGCTGATTCACCACCTGCGGAAGCTGCACGATGACGATCCGATGAATATGATCTCCGGTTCGATTGGCTTAAGCGGCGCGGCAGATTCAACCTTTGTTCTCCAGAAAAGTTCTCGCCTTGCCAACGTTGCGTCCCTGCACTGCACCGGGCGCGATATCCCCGACCGGACTTTGAAGCTCGAATTCGGCGAGGAAGATCACGTCTGGAAGCTGCTTGAGGACAGCAAAACTTGCAGCGGCGCTTCTAGGATTTCAACGCTTCAAATTGAAAATCTTCTCTCTGAACTTCTGCGAAAAGAGTCTGAAATCAGCGCCCCTGCAAAAGCGTTGTTGGAAAAGATCGACCCTGCCGGAAGCGAGGACTGGACGCCGAACAGCTTCTCGCATCAAATCCGAAAAAGCGTTGATACTCTAAGGCAAGCCGGTATTTGCGTATCGTTCCGAAAGAGCAACGGAGAGCGCCTCATCTGCCTGAAAAGGGCCGTTGGTGCCGATCTTTCCACCGCGGAAAAAATCGTCCCTATCGACCCTGCGGGTGTGTCGAGCACCCGCAGCGCGCCGTGAGGCGCGTGTCGCCGCTGTGTGCGGTTTTTCGGGCAGACTGCGAGTGCGTGCGCGGCGCGACAGGAAAAGCCAACGTTGCGCCGACGTGCGGGCAACGCGAAAAAGCGCAGGCTCAAAGCGCAGAGAAGCCCCGCCGCGGCGGGAAAAATCCTCCCGTTCGGGAGGAGCCAGCATCGCATTTGGCTAGTCACCGGGCTCCCGGCTCCCTGCCAAATGCTGTTTGCGGGCAGAAGCCCGTGCCCACTTTTACGAACGGAGGAAACATGAAAAAAGACAAACAATTCAGCATTCGGATCTCAGAACAGGATTTGGAAACGATACGCAGAAAAGCGGCGCAAGCGCACATGACCCAGAGCGATTATGTGACTGCGTGCTGTCTCAGAAAACGGATTGTGATTCTGGATGGCTTGAAGGAAGTCCTGCGACAGCAGAAAGCCATCGGCAACAACCTCAACCAGCTGGCAGTGCTGGCGAATATGGGCAAGGTACAGTTCGCCAATCTGAATTCTGCTGTGTAAATTCCAGGCAGGAACGCCCCATCAATATTTACGATTGTAATACCAGTAGCACCCGGTATAAATGAGCGATTGAATACAAGTCAGCACGCAGAGAACTTTGCCAATGAGCGGCTGATGGAAAAACAGAATTGCTGCGAGGACGGCAAGCAGCTGCGCGTAAATGCAGATAAAAAACGTCAGACTGTGCGCCTTATTTGCAACATATGCTGTTCGCTCGTCCCGAAGCGAAGCATCATAATCAGCCGCCTGTTCGGGATCACGGCTGAGCCGGGCTGCGCGCAGCAGACGGACAAGCCCAAGCACGCAAACGCCGCCGCCAAACGATGCAAGCCAACTGCTTTTTATAAAATATCCTGCGATCGTCAAAACGGCTCCAAGTACGAAATACAGCATACCAAGTTTTTTCTGTTCCTTCAGTTTCATATATCTTCCTCCTCGAAAATAAAAATATCCTCAATTTGCGCATCAAATATCTGTGCAATTTTGTGCGCCAGAAGAATGGACGGATTGTATCTATCGTTTTCCAACGAAATAATGGTCTGCCGCGTTACACCGAGCAGGCTTGCAAGCTGCTGCTGCGTCAGCCCGCGTGCTTTACGTTTTTCCGCAATGCAGTTTTTCATATATACACCTCTTTTCAAAAAGTAAAGTTTGCTTTACATAAACATTATAACGCCAGCGCTGTAAATGTCAAGCTAATTTTACATTTACGTTTCAAATTTTATGGCAAAGCAGTTGGACGCGGACCTGAAAAAGCTCCTGACGAAGCAGGAAGCACAGAACTCCTTGACCGAGATGCAAGTGAGCGCAGCAGAGTTCGAGAGACAGGCTGGGAGCCTGAGCGCGAGGTATTCTTCCGTCTGCAAAGAGCTGACCGAGAGTACACAGAAAGCTGTGACTTTGGTTTCGGAGAACGGCGAACGGGCGATTTCTACGGTAATACAAGAAGCGAAGAAGAAAATTCACCTGTGCGCGTGGATCTCGATTACGGCGGTGATCTTGTGCGCAGTGCTGTGCGCCTTGGCCGTGCTGTGGAGCAGATGACGGACGATGCGCCGAAGTATCTCGATCACAATCCCGCGTGGCGCACCTACAAATACGCGGGGCAGAAGAAAGAGAAAAAGATTGCAGACGATGAAACGGTGAAAAAGCTGATTCAGGCGCTGGAAAGCGTGAGCATCCTGTACGAAACCTACTTCAAGCTCATCATCGCCACGGGGATGCGGCGGGGCGAGTGCTGTGCGCTCAAGTGGGAGGACATCAACTACGACGAGCGGAGCATCCACGTCTGCCGGAACGCGGTCAAAACGACCGGTGACGAGATCATCGTGAAAGCCCCAAAAACGAAAGCCGGAAACCGATATGTGTATTTCTCAGCAGAGATGGAAAGCCTGCTGCGCGAATACGAAGCCTTCTGCGCAGCGGAAACAGAGCGTTACGACCGACGCAAGCAGACCAAGGACGATTATGTGTTCCGCAGAAAGGGCATGAAGCTCCCGATGACACCATCGACCTTCACATGGCGCTTCAAGAAAATCCTCAAAGCAAACGACCTGCCGACTGATCTGAACGTCCACAGCTTGCGTCACACGGCAGCAAGCCTGTTCATCGCCAGCGGCACGGACGTCGGCACGGTCGCCGGCCTTCTCGGTCACAGCCAGCCGTCCACCACACTGGATATCTACACCCACGCGTTCGATAAAAACAAGAAAGCCGCCAGCCAGATCATGCAGAGCAGCTTGGAGATCTGAATCTGACTGTTAAAAAGCCATGCCCTGTTGAGCTATGGTATAAGAATAATTCCATATAAAAAGTCCTTGAAATCACATGATTTCAAGGACTTTTTGGTACGCCCGACACGATTCGAACGTGCGACCTACAGAGTCGGAGTCTGTCACTCTATCCAACTGAGCTACGAGCGCGTATTGCGTTTCAAAACGCGAGGCTATTATAGCAAATATTTTGGAGCTTGTAAAGCGAAAGCTGACGAGAAGCTCACTTTTTTCCGGTTCGGCTGCAAAGCCCGGCGCTTGCGGGAACAAACGCCGGGCTTTTGTTACGCGTTACAAATCGGGATTGAGTTACGGCTTAGTACATGCCACCGCCCATGCCGCCCTGTGCTGCGGCAGCAGCCATCGCGGCGTCCGCCTGCGGATCGGGCTTGTCGGCGACCAGAGATTCGGTCGTCAGGACGCAGGAAGCGATGGACGCGGCGTTCTCCAGCGCAGTTCTCGTGACCTTGGTCGGGTCGACGATACCGGCGGGGATCATGTCGCAGTAGGTCTCGCTGTAGGCGTTGTAGCCATAGCCGAGCTTGCGGCTCGAGCGGATCTTCTCGTAGACGATGGAGCCGTCCACACCCGCGTTCTCCGCGATCTGGCGGATCGGAGCCTGCAGGGCCTTGGCGATGATGGAAGCGCCGGTCTTCTCGTCGCCGGAGAGCTTCGCGACCAGCTTTTCAACAGCCGGGATCGCGTTCACAAACGCCGTGCCGCCGCCGGCAACAATGCCTTCCTCGACAGCCGCGCGCGTTGCGTTCAGCGCGTCCTCCACGCGGAGCTTCTGCTCCTTCATGGCGACTTCGGTCTGCGCGCCGACTTTGATGACAGCTACGCCGCCGGACAGCTTTGCCAGACGCTCCTGCAGCTTTTCCTTGTCGTAGTCGGAGGTAGTGATGGCCAGCGTGTTCTTGATCTCGGCAACACGCGCCTTGATTTCGTTCGCATCGCCGGCGCCGTCGACGATGACGGTGTTGTCCTTCGTGACCTTGATCTGACGGGCACGGCCAAGGTCAGCCAGCTGCACGTCGGGCAGGTTCATGTTCAGCTCGCTCGAGACGTACGTGCCGCCGGTGAGAACAGCGATGTCCTTGAGCATTTCCTTGCGGCGGTCGCCAAAGCCCGGAGCCTTGACGCAGACGCAGTTGAAGCTGCCGCGCAGACGGTTGACGAGCAGGGTCGACAGCGCGTCGCCCTCAACGTCCTCGGCGATGATGAACAGCTTCTGGCCGCCCTTGACGATCTGCTCAAGGATCGGCAGGATCTCCTGAATGGAGGAAATCTTCTTGTCGGTGATCAGGATATACGGATCGTCGATGACAGCTTCCATCTTCTCGGTATCGGTGACCATGTACGGGGAGATGTAGCCGCGGTCAAACTGCATGCCCTCGACAACCTCGAGGCCGGTCTCGGCAGTCTTGGACTCTTCGATGGTGATCACGCCGGAAGCGGAAACCTTCTCCATCGCCTCGGCGATCAGCTTGCCGATGGCCTCGTCGCCGGAAGACACCGCGCCGACACGCGCGATATCGTCGCTGCCCTTGACGGCCTCGGAGTTTGCCTTGATGGTCTCCACAGCGGTCTCAACGGCCTTTTCCATACCCTTGCGCATGACCATGGGGTTCGCGCCGGCGGAAACGTTCTTCAGGCCCTCGTGGACAATTGCCTGTGCAAGCAGCGTTGCGGTCGTTGTGCCGTCGCCGGCCACGTCGTTGGTCTTGGTAGCGACCTCGCGGACGAGCTGCGCGCCCATGTTCTCAAACGCATCTTCAAGCTCGACGTCCTTTGCAATCGTAACGCCGTCGTTCGTGATCAGCGGCGCGCCGTACTTCTTGCCGAGCACGACGTTGCGGCCCTTCGGGCCCAGAGTAACTTTAACGGTATTGGCAAGCTGGTCAATGCCGGACAGCAGCGCCTTGCGCGCGTCCTCGCCGTAAACGATCTGTTTTGCCATAATAAAATCTTCCTTTCCTTGAAGCGTTCAATCAGTTTTAGTCAACAATTGCCAGAATATCGGCGAGCTTGCAGATGACATAGTCCTCGCCGTCGAGCTTGAGCTCCTGGCCTGCGAACTTGCCGGTGATGACCTTGTCGCCCTTCTTGACGGTCATCTTCACGTCATCTGTGCCGGGACCTGCGGCTACAACCTCAGACACCACGGATTTTTCCTTGGTCGCCGTGGACAGGATGATGCCCGACGCGGTCTTTTCCTCAGCTTCAAAGCTCTTGAGCAGCACGTTGTCTGCCAGCGGAGTCAGTTTCATAAGATTACCTCCTTGATTATGTTCTGGCCTTGCGGCCTGATCTACGGTTTTGTGTTAGCACTCTTTATCTCTGAGTGCTAACATCTTATATAATATCCAGATTGCCGAAAATGTCAAGGCTTTTTTTGCAGAATCCTGTGACGATTTTGTGAATTCTCATGTCCAGCGCCGCAGCTGCTCCAAAAAATCGTGCAAACGAAAAATTTTCGCTTGACAAATACCCCTTGGGGGTATATAGTGAAGATACCCCAAGGGGGTATTTAAAACACACATCAGGAGGCACGGCATGGAAGAACGGAACTGTCCCATGTGCTCACAGCGCAAAAAGGAGCGCTCGCCGGAGGAATACAAGAAGCTCATCAACCGCCTCAGCCGCATCGAGGGCCAGATCCGCGGCATTCGCAGCATGGTCGAAAACGGGGCGTACTGTCCCGATATTCTCGTGCAGTCGGCAGCGGCCAACGCGGCGCTCAACGCATTCAATAAGGAGCTTCTGGCGAGCCACCTGCGCTCGTGCGTGGCAAACGACATTCGCGAGGGACACGACGAGGTGATCGACGAGCTGGTCGTCACATTACAGAAGCTGATGAAATAGGCAGAAGCCGGGCATGCTACCGGCAGGGTAAGGCAAAGAGGTGCAAAGCATGAAACAATTCAATGTTACAGGCATGAGCTGCGCGGCGTGCTCGTCGCGCGTGGAGAAGGCTGTAAGCAAGGTTCCGGGCGTGACAAGCTGCTCGGTGAGCCTTCTTACAAACTCCATGGGCGTGGACGGAACGGCAAGCGCGCAGGCGATCATTCAGGCCGTCGAGCAGGCGGGCTATGGCGCAAGTGAAAAGGGCGCAGCCAATCAGCCTGCACCGAGCATGCAGGACGCAGAAAAGCAGCTGGAGGATCACGAAACGCCGAAGCTCAAGCGGAGACTCTTCTGGTCACTCGGGTTTCTTCTCGTGCTCATGTATGTTTCGATGGGGCACATGATGTGGGGCTGGCCGCTGCCGGGCTTCTACGCGGATAACCACGTGGCGATGGGTCTGACGCAGCTTTTGCTCACAGTCATCATCATGGTCATCAACCAGCGCTTTTTCATCAGCGGCTTCAAGGCCCTCTGGCACCGCGCACCCAACATGGATACGCTCGTCGCCCTCGGCTCGACCGCCGCATTTGTTTACAGCACCTACGCCCTCTTTGCCATGACCGGCGCGCAGGTCCGGGGCGATATGGACGCCGTCATGGACTACATGATGGACTTCTACTTTGAGTCCGCCGCCATGATTTTAACGCTCATCACTGTCGGCAAGATGCTCGAGGCCCGCTCGAAG
>CALCJW010000142.1:0-2277 GCA_937967235.1 uncultured Clostridia bacterium | reverse complement strand
GCAGGCTCCGAAAAGCCTTGTATTTACAGTGTTCCTAATAGGAAGTAATCATATGCTTATCAGTATTCCGCCGAAGTACAGCGTATCACAGATCATGGGGTATCTCAAAGGGAAGAGCAGTCTGATGATATTCGATAGGCACGCGAATCTCAAATACAAGTACGGGAATCGGCATTTCTGGGCACGAGGATATTATGTAGATACGGTAGGACGAAATAAAAAGCAGATACAGGAGTACATAAAGAACCAGTTAACCGAGGATCAGATCGCAGATCAAATCGGGATGAAGGAGTTCGTAGACCCGTTTACGGGTAGTGTGAACCAGAAGGCATAAAGAGAGCCCCTTCAGGGGCAGCCGGAGGAAGGAATGCGTTCGGCAAGCCCTTCGGCGCCCCTTTAGGGGCTGCGTCTGTACAAAGCCCTTCTAGGGCTTATTCAAGTCTCCGGCTTAGCCGGAGGTTTTGACTTCTGTGCAGCGCTTATTTCTCACGTCCAGCCTTCTGACACGCCGGGCAGATGCCTTCAAAGATCAATCTGTGTCGCGTGATCCGGTACCCGGACTCCGCCGCAAGCGTTTTGTCCGGCGTTGGGTCGTATGAAAACGGAGCATCGCAGACTGCGCCGCAGCCCGTGCAGATCAGGTGATAGTGAAAGTCTGTTCTGCAGTCATACCGATCCGCTCCGGGGACCTTTACATGTGTGATCTGCCCCTCCTCAGAAAGAATATTCAAATTCCGATAAACCGTTCCTCGGCTGATTCTCGGGTCTTTTGCACGGATCTCCAGATAGATCTGGTCCGCGCTCGGATGGTCATGGTGTTCCTGTACCGCCTCCAGAACAATTTGGCGCTGCCGTGTATTTCGGTACTGCATCTTACTTCCGCCTGCCCCCATATCATTCGATTTCAGCGCTTGCCATAGGCAATTTGGATTTTACGCTTTCATCCATAACATATAAATCATACCGCAAAATATATCTGCTGTCAATATTCCAGTAATTGTAGTTTTGCGCAGCTATTTTTTATAAATTGCTTGCTATCAGGACTCGGTATCTATTATAATATAACCACCACAGGAAACCCATATGAAAACAGCTTTGCCCCGCCTGCACCCGCTGCCATTCCGACGTGAATATGCAAGGAGGTATTGTCTATGCGTACACAAGTCATCCGTTCCAGAGAGAATCCGAATCTCGAACTCATTGCATTCCATGGTCATTTTGCGACCCGGCATTCCCATAACAGTCATTACCTTGACATCACACGGCTGAAGCACGAATACAGTCTGGCGCACGACACTGCGCTTGCGCTCGCAAACCATTACATCTACGAAAAGTCGATCGACACTATTATCTGCATGGATGGCAGCGAGGTTATCGGTGCGTTTCTAGCCCGGCAGCTGACGCAGAAGATTCTGTTCTCTGTCAACAATAACGTGAGTATCTGCGTTGTCACGCCGGAGTACGACTCCAACGGCCAGCTGCTTTTCCGTGAGAATCTAGTGCCCATGATTCAAGGAAAGAATGCGCTTCTGCTGATTTCCACAGTCAATTCCGGCAAAACCGCGCGACGCGCCCTGGAATGCATCCAATACTATGGCGGCAAAATTCAGGGCGTTGCAGCTGTTTTCAGCGCGATTCCTGACCTGGACGGCATCCCAGTGTTGAGCCTGTTCACGCCTGCCGATATCCCGGGCTATGAGACCTATCCAACCGGCGAGTGCCGAATGTGCAAAGCCGGGCAGCGGATTGACGCGCTGGCGAACAGCTATGGCCTTTCCACCTTCCGATGATCCTTCAGACAGGCAGCGCACCCGACCTTCGCGTCCGGGTGCGCTGTTTTTATGTTCAAACAAAAACCATTTGAGCAGATCGATCTGTTTGTCAGCCCATGTCGGCGGCAAGAGCCTGGTCGATGAGCTTTTGCAGCGTTTCCGCCTGCTTCTCTTCCGTGATGGCGCCTACGATGGGGTCACCCACGATGTTGCCGTTTCGATCCACCACATAGGTGGTTGGATAGGCGAAGATGTTGGTTACGAATTTTCCGGCTTCCCCGTCGGAAGCGAAATACACGTTCTGATAGGTCGCGCCCTTCTTGGCCAGCACATCTTTCGCCTCTGAGATTGCCGCTTCGTCGCCGTCCAGCGTGAAGGTGTTGACGCCGATGAGTGCGCCGCCCTTCTCCGCAAGCTCCTTGTTCAGCGCGTCCAGCTCGGCAAGCTCGCCCACGCAGGGGTTGCAGGTGGTGAACCAGAAATTCACGACTGTGACTGCGTTGCC
>CALCJW010000141.1:0-10133 GCA_937967235.1 uncultured Clostridia bacterium | reverse complement strand
GCGTTTCCTCCCGGTAAAATAAATAGGACAACGTGTGGCACTTTGCGTAATTCCGGTTGCAAAGTGCCCGCGTTATTTTTTTGCGCATTTTTTGGAGGAACAATATGGAACAAAACAACGCATTTCTCGGGACCGCGCCGATCGGAAAGCTCATGCGCGGCTACGCGCTGCCGTGCATCATATCCTTACTTGTCGGCGCGCTTTATAACATCGTCGACCAGATCTTTATCGCGAACGCCAGCTATTTGGGCTCCTACGGCAACGCGTCCAATACGGTCGTGTTCCCGCTGACGGTCGTGGCGCTCGCCATCGCGGTCATGGTGGGAGACGGCTGCTGCGCGTTCGTCTCGATCAGTCTTGGGCGGCAGGAGGGAAAGAAGGCGAGCCGAAGTGTCGGCAATGCGGTCCTTCTCTGCGTGGCGGCCAGCCTGATCCTCACCGCTGTCTATCTGATTTTCGCTGACCAGATCATCGCCATGTTCGGCGGCACGGTCAACGAGGAGACCTTCCGTCATTCACAGGAATATTTCTTCTATATCACCATCGGTATCCCACTTTACATGTTCGGCCAGGCGATAAACCCAGTCATCCGCGCTGACGGGAGTCCGCGCTTTGCGATGGTCTCGACGCTTGCCGGCGCGATTGCAAACATCATCTTAGACCCCATTTTCATCTTCTGCTTCCGCTGGGGCATGATGGGAGCCGCCGTCGCAACTGTCATCGGACAGGCCATCACAGCAGTGCTTGCGGTGTGGTATTTGTGTCACATGAAGATCGTATATCTCTCCAAGCAGGATTTCCGGCTGGATGGCGCGGTTTGCGGCCGGACGCTGGGGCTCGGCATAACGAGCTTTCTCTCGCAGATCTCCCTCGTTGCGGCAATGGCTGCGATCAACAACATGCTCCGCAAATACGGCGCGCTGGATGAGGTTTTCTCGCAGGCGCAGTATGCGCAGATCCCAATGGCAGTCGTCGGAATCGTGATGAAGTTTTTCCAGATCGTCATTTCCATCGTCGTCGGCATGGCGGCGGGCTGCATCCCGATTGTGGGCTTCAACATGGGAGCCGGGTTGAAACCGCGCGTGAAGGCTCTTTTTACGAAGCTTCTTACCTGGGAGGCGCTCGTGGGCTTTGCGGCGCTTCTTCTGGTGGAGTTCTTTCCCAGACAGCTCATTGGCATTTTCGGCGCGGCCAATGAGAGCGCATACTATACGGACTTTGCCATCCGCGCCTTCCGGGTGTATCTTTGCATGCTGCCGCTTGCGTGCGTCAACAAGGCCTGCTTCATCTTCTTGCAGGCGATGGGCAAGGCGGCGGAATCGACGGCGCTTTCCATGATCCGCGAGGTCGTCTTCGGCGTGGGCTTTGCGATGTTGCTTCCCAAGTCTTTCGCCCTCAGCGGCGTTCTGTACTCCATGCCCGTCTCGGACGTTCTGACGTTCGCGGTCGCGGCAGTTCTGATTGCGAAAACCTACCGCGAGCTGGGCGCGGCAAAATAATTTACAAATCCGCGGTGGATTGGAAGCTACCCTTTGTGGTATGCTATGTACTACAATACGCATAAGGAGGCGCGTGCCATGTGTACGGCGGCAACATATCAGACAAAGGACTTTTATTTTGGACGAAACCTGGACTATGAATTTCCCTACGGCGAAGAAGTCTGCATCGTGCCGCGGAATTTCCCGGTTCCGCTGCGGCACCTGCCGGAGCTCACGCAGCACCACGCCATCATCGGCATGGCGCATGTGGAGGAGAATTACCCCCTGTTTTACGACGCGGTGAACGAGACGGGGCTCTGCATTGCGGGGCTCAACTTCGTCGGAAACGCGGCGTATGCGGAGGTTCAAGACGGAAAGACGAATGTTGCGCAGTTCGAGTTCATTCTGTGGCTGCTCGGCACGTGCCGGGACCTTAGGCAGGCGCGCGAGGCCATTGCAAACCTCAACCTCGTCGGAACGCCGTTTTCCGCCAAGCTCCCCTCGGCGCAGCTGCACTGGATGATTGCCGACAAGACGGGCTGTATCGTGCTGGAATCGATGGCGGACGGGCTTCACGTCTATGAAAATCCTGTGGGCGTTCTGACAAACAATCCCCCGTTCCCGACGCAGCTGTTCGCCCTCAACAATTACGCCCAGCTCTCGCCGAAGCCGCCCGAGAACCGGTTCTCCGAGAACCTTCCGCTGCAAACCTATTCCCGCGGCATGGGCGCGATCGGCCTTCCGGGCGATCTGTCGTCCTCGTCCCGCTTTGTCCGCGCGGCGTTTACCCGGCTGAACGCAAAATCGGAAGACGGCGAGATGGCGTCTGTCAGTCAGTTTTTCCACATTTTAACCGCCGTCGAACAGACGCGCGGCTGCTGCGAGCTGGAAAACGGGAAGTTTGAGATCACGCTCTATTCGAGCTGCTGCAACGCAGACAAAGGCATTTACTACTACACGACCTATGAAAACCGGCAGATTACGGCGGTCTCGCTCTTCGAAGAGGATTTAGACGCGCGCGGGCTTGTGCGCTTTCCATTGGTGAATACCCAGTCCGTCCAGTACCTGAACGGGAAACACGCATAACGCTCCGGCGGTGCATCTCTCATGCGCCGCCGGTCTTCGTTTTTTGCGAAAATTTCCCGCGAAAGCACATCCGGATATCGCGGAAAATGCCCAGCGGACGCGCGGAAAAAGATTTGACAGGCAACAAAAAAGCGGATATGATATACGCGGTCCGGCGGGCGTTTTTCTTCTCTTTGAAATCACCGTTTGCCCGCCCGCAGCCCAGAGATATGGAGGAATCCCGATGAAAGAATCCATTCACAAATATTTTAAGCTCGGAACGCTGCAGTGGATGAGCTTCCCGAACAGCGCTCCCTTAGACGCATTGACGGCGATCGCGCGCGACGACTTCTTTGACGCGGTCGAGATCAAGTCCTACGGCGCAGAAAAAGAGCAGGCCAAGGCGATTCTGGACCAGAGCCACCTGACGGTCTGCTTCGGCGCGCACCCGATGCAGCTCAAAGACAAGCTGAACCCGAACGCGCTGGACGAAAGTGAGCGGCAGAAGGCAGAAGACGCGCTCAAGGGCGCGATCGACGAGGCGGCATATCTTGGCGCGACGGCCATGGCCTTCCTCGCCGGTCACTGGGAAGAGGCGACGAAGGAGCAGGCATACGCACAGCTTGTAAAGACTACGAACGCGCTTTGCGATTATGCGGCGGAAAAAGGGCTCGGCGTGGAGCTCGAGGTGTTTGACTACGACGTCGATAAGGCCGCGCTCATCGGTCCGGCTCCCTTGGCTGCGCGCTTTGCCGCCGATGTGTGCTCGAGGCACAAGAACTTCGGCCTCATCGTCGACCTCAGCCACATTCCCATCACGCATGAGAACACCCGCTTTGTCATCCGTACGCTCCGGCCGTATATCACGCATTTCCACTACGGAAACGCGGTCACGGATCCCAGCTGCGACGGCTACGGCGACAAGCACCCGCGCTTCGGCTATCCTAACAGTGCCAACGACACGAAGGAGCTTCTGGACTTCTTGCGCATCTTGAGGGAAGAGGGCTTCTTCAACGCCGAAAATCCCTATATCCTCTCCGCCGAGGTCACGCTTCGCCCGGGCGAGGACGAGCAAATCGTTCTTGCCAACACCAAGCGCGTCCTGAACCGCGCCTGGGCGCTTCTGGAGGACTGAGTCCGAACCTATATCGCGGCGCAATTGCGTCAGAAATTCACGGTTCTTTGACATCTTCCGGGCTGCTCATAAGGGGCGATTGAACGCATCGACTTTCTCTCTTTTCGTAGGGGGCGATGCCCACATCGCCCCATAGACACCAACGAATTCGCCGAAATTTCTCGTAAAATCGGTTCTCTTTGCCGGGTCGATGTGGGCATCGCCCCCTACGCATAACCAGAAAATTCCCGGAAATTTTGTAACGCTCTTCACAAAAGGCAGAAAAAGGCCACGACCGATTGGTCGTGGCCTTTAGGTTTTGAAATTAGATTGCTTTCTTCGCGGTCTCGACGAGAACCTTGAAAGCCTCTGCGTCGGTGATGGCCAGCTCGGACAGAGCCTTGCGGTTCATCTCGATGCCGGACTTTTTGAGGCCGTTCATGAAGCGGGAATAGTTGATGCCGTAGGGAGCGACGGCCGCGGAAATACGGGAGATCCACAGCTGACGGAACTCTCTCTTCTTCAGCTTACGGCCAACGTAAGCGTAAACGCCGGACTTTGCAACAGCCTGCTTGGCCATCTTAAAGTGACGGGACTTGGAACCCCAGTAGGACTTTGCGAGCTTCAGGGTCTTATTTCTTCTCTTGCGCGTCATCATTGCGCCTTTAACTCTTGCCATTCTTGTATCCTCCTATGTGTCGTCAATCCTTACCGATTATTTGTAAGGAATCATCTTTTTCACGATATCTTCCACGGTCACGTCGGCATAGCCGTTCTTGCGAAGGTTACGGGTCCGCTTCGTGGGCTTCTTGGTGAGGATATGGCTCTTGAATGCGTGCGCTCTTTTGACCTTACCGGTCTTGGTCAGATTGAATCTTTTCTTTGCGCCGCTATGGGTCTTCAGCTTAGGCATAGTGGTTCTCCTTCCGTGTTTTGCTTTTTCGCAGGTTATTTGGAATTCTTGGGGCTGAGGAACATGGACATGTTGCGTCCCTCGAGCTTTGCGCCCTTGGCCACAGTGGCAATTTCATCACAGTCAGCGCCAAACTGCTTGAGCAGCTCTTCGCCGAGCGACGTGTGCGCCATCTCGCGGCCGCGGAAACGAACGGTAACTTTGACCCGGTTGCCATCTTTCAGGAACTTCTGGGCATTTTTGACCTTGGTATTGAAGTCGTTGGTGTCGATGCTCGGGGACATGCGAATCTCCTTGACCTCGACGACCTTCTGGTTCTTTCTGGCTTCCTTTTCCTTCTTGAGCTGCTCGAACCGAAACTTGCCGTAGTCCATGATCTTGCAGACCGGGGGAACGGCGTTCGGCGCGATCTTGACCAGATCGAGATTTTTTTCTTCAGCCAGCGCCAGAGCAGCGGCAGACGTCATAATACCAAGCTGATCGCCTTCAGCTCCGATCACGCGGAGTTCCTTGTCCCGGATTTCCTCGTTGATCTGATGTTCTAATTTACCGATGGGAAAGCACCTCCAAATGCAAAGTGCGGATGCCGACAAGCACCCGCACAAAAACCCCCGAATGGGGACGTCTTCGTATCAACCTCTTCGCAAAGCTGGAGGTGAGTTGCGGTGCTTACCGCTCCTTCTTTGTTTTCTCCAGCTATTATACTGGCAAAGCGGCCGGATGTCAACATAAATTTGCGGAAAATGCAAGCTTTTTTCGCTCAATCCAGAAAAATCGGAAGCGCCGGGGGCGCCATTGTAAATAAAATCAGCGCCGCCCCGTAGAGCCCGGCAGCAATCACCAGCACCCCGCAGAGCCACGAGAGCCCGCCCGTTTTCGTAAGCCTCGCCATGAGCCAGAACCCCAGCGCAAGCGAGAGCACATAGAGCGCGATGTTGAGCCAGCCCGCCGTGAACGCAAAGCCGGACTCTAATGTGTAGTAAATCCCGAGCAAAAACGCGGGCATGAAAAGCAGTGCCGCCAGCGTCCCGCTCCATGCCGCCTGCGCGTCCTGCGCTTTCCGATTCAAAAGAAAGCCCGATGCCAAAAACGGCCAGTACAGAAGCTTCAGATGCTCCCACACGCTCTCCGATACCGGGCAGATGAGCCCCACAAGCGGTGTCTGGCAAAGATCGTAGCCGAAATGCAGCGCGCTGCCGACCAGCGCCGTAAGGACAAACGCCAGAAAAAAGCGGCCCTTCATAAAAATCCCCTCCCGCCAATACAATACTGGCAGGAGGGTGAAATTATACCCGAAGATTTTTCTCCCGGCTTATTGGAAGAACTGCGCGTGGACGGCCCGCATCGCGCGCTCGGAGTCCTCTTTGTCGATGAGCACGGAGAGCTTGATCTCGCTCGTCGAGATCATGTGGATGTTGATGTGCGCGGCATAGAGCGCCTCGAACATCTTGGCGGCAACGCCGGGATTGCCCTGCATGCCCGCGCCGACGACGGAAAGCTTGGCGACGTCGGTGTTGATGTCGATGTGATCGAACTTGAGCGTCTCGCGGTTCGCGTTCAGAACCTCTTCGCAGCGGGGAACATCCTTGTCCGCGACGGTGAAGACGATGTCCTTGCACTCATCGTGGCCGTAGGACTGCAGGATCATATCGACGTTGATTTTTTCTTTTGCGAGCAGGCTGAATACCTTGTAGGCCACACCCGGCACGTCCGGCATCGCGGCCAGCGCGATCCGGGCAATCTTCTTATCCTGCGCCACACCGGCAATATAAGTCTTTTCCACGTTCTTGACTACCTCCTTGACAATCGTACCGGGATTTCCGGAAAAGCTGGACAGAACCTCCAGCTGCACGCCGTAGCTCTTGGCAAGCTCTACCGAGCGGTTGTTGAGCACCTGCGCGCCGAGCGACGCGAGCTCCAGCATTTCGTTATACGTAATTTCGGGAAGCTTCTTCGCTTCCGGGACAATGCGCGGGTCGCAGGTATAAACGCCGTCGACGTCCGTGAAGATCTGGCAGAGATCGGCCTGCAGGGCGACCGCCATCGCGACCGCCGTCGTATCCGAGCCGCCGCGGCCAAGCGTCGTCACATCGCCGTATTTGTCAATGCCCTGAAAACCTGCGACAAGAACAATGCGCTTTTTGTCGAGCTCTTCCTTGACGCGCTCGCACGTGACCTTTTTGATGCGGGCAAACGAATGCGTCGACGAGGTGTTCATACCGACCTGCCAGCCGCAAAGCGACACGACCGGGTAGCCGAGCTTTTCGATCGCCATTGCCATCAGCGCGATCGACATCTGCTCGCCGCAGGCCAGCAGCATATCCATCTCTCGCTTGGAGGCGTTGGGGTTAATTTCCTCGGCCTTGGCGATTAAGTCGTCCGTAGTGTCGCCCTGCGCCGAGAGAACGACGCACATTTCGTTCCCCTTGGCGTAAGCGTCTGTGATGATTTTTGCCACGCGGAAAATGCGCTCTGCGTTGGCAACGGAGCTTCCTCCGAATTTCTGTACAATACGTGCCATGTTTTCCCTCCTGGAACTTACTCAAAAATCGGCCATGCGGACACGGGTCTGGGGCTTGCGCCGATTGCGCGTCCCGCCGCGATGGGCGAGGTTACGCCGGCGAGATACCCTGCGCACGCGGGAAGCCACGTGATCTTGCCGAGCTGCCGCTCCATCGCCTCTTTTTCGCTTTCCGGAACGCGGATGTAGAACCGCGCGTGGAACTGCGAAAAATCCGCGGGTTTTTCCGCGCAGGCTTTCCATTCGGCAGGCTGCACACGGCCGGGGTTTTTGAAGATATCAATGATGTCGCCGACGACGGCGCTCGCCGTGGGATAGCGTCCCGCGCCGGGTCCCGCGAAGAGAACCTCGCCGACGGCGCTGCCTCTCACACAAACGGCGTTGAACACGTCGTTCACACCCGCCAGAAGCGCGGAGGACTTTACCAGATGCGGGCTCACAAAGCAGAACCGCTTTCCGCTTTGCACGAACGTCCGGCCGAGGAGCTTGATTTTCATGCCGCCGGCTTCGGCAAACTGCGCGTCAAGCGCGTCGACCTTCGAGATGCCTTCAACATGAATCTCGTCTGGGCTCACGTTTTTGCCGAACGCGAGACCGGAGAGGATGCAGCTCTTTCTTGCCGCGTCGATGCCCTCGACGTCCGCCGTCGGGTCGGCCTCCGCGTAGCCCAGACGCTGGGCGTTTGCAAGCGCGTCAGCATAGCTCTCGCCGTTCTCCAGCATCTGCGTGAGAATGTAATTGGTCGTGCCGTTTAAAATGCCGGAGACCTCGGTAATTTCGTTCGCGCCGAGGCAGCGGGTGAGGGGGTTGAGCACCGGAATACCGCCCGCGACGGACGCTTCAAACAGGAAGTTCACGCCATTGGCCTTTGCCAGCGCAAAGAGTTCCAGGCCATGCTCCGCGACGAGCTGCTTGTTTGCCGTCACGACGTGCTTGCCCGCTTTCAGCGCGCGCGATACAACATCGAGCGCGACCGAGCAGCCGCCGATGGTCTCGACGACAAGATCGATCTCCGGATCCTTTTCGATCTCGGAAAAATCCGACACAAAATAGGACGCGAACGGGCTGTCCGGCTTTTTTGTCCGGGTGAAGACGGCCTTGAGCCGAACCTCCTCGCCCGCGTTTTTTTCTATCACCGCGGCGTGATTGACCAGAAGATCGGCCACACCGCCGCCGACCACACCTAGGCCGGCAATTGCGATCTGCTTCATTGGATTCTCCTTTTAGTGGTTCGCCATCGCGAAAATCTCGCGCAGCGCTTCATTGTCCAGGCTGACAAGCGTGCCGACGCGGCGTGTACCGTGGTAGCTGACTCTGGCGGCAAGGTCTTCGATCCCGGCCTCGTCCTGCACGCCGCAGGAGAGCTCACCGATCGAAACCGGCATGCCGAGGCTTTTGAAATACGCCTCCGACGCGTCAATTCCGGCGTTCGCAGCCTTCTTCATGTCGGGCTCGGCAATGTCCCAGACATTCCGCGCAAAGCGGGCGAAGAGCTTGAAGTTGTCTTCGCTGACCTTGCAGACATAGCGCGCCCAGCTGCACCAAAGGGCGGAAAGCGCTTCGCCGTGAATAATATCGTACTTCTCGCTCAGCGCGAAGCTCACGGGATGGACCGACAAGCCCTTCGCGCCGCCAAGGCCGGTGAGCCCATTGTGAGACAGGCTGCCGCACCACATAATCTCGCTCATCGCGTCCAGATTTCCCGCGTCCGCGATCACGGCGGGACCATTTGCGATCACGACGCGAAGCACGGCTTCCGCCAGCTGCATGGTCGTTTCGTTCCCTTGAATCGGATTAAAGTAGCGCTCGAGCGTATGCATCATGATATCGGTCACGCCGCAGGCCACCTGCCGACGGGGAAGCGTCGCGGCAAGGGACGGGTCCATGATGGCAAAGGCCGGGCGGTTGAACTCTGTGTTCAGGCCGCGCTTCTGCAAAATGGTCTCGTCGGTCAGCACAGCAGAGTCGCTCGTCTCGCTGCCGGAGGCCGGGATGGTCAGAATGACGCCGATGGGCGTTGTTTTCGAAACCTTCTGCTTTCCGAGCCAGAACTCCCAGATATCGATCTCGGGGTTCGCCTTGCCATGGGCGATGGCCTTGGCCGTGTCAATGACGCTGCCGCCGCCGATGGCGAGTATCAGCTGCGCATCCATGGCGATGGCTTTTTTGACGCCTTCGCGCGCAAGGCCCAGGTGCGGGTTCGGCTGCACGCCGCCAAGCTCCTGATGGGAAATGCCTGCGCCGTCCAGCTGCGCAAGAACCTTATCCAGAAGCCCGCTTTTCTTCGCGCTTTGCCCGCCGTAGACCACCAGAACGCGTGAAGCGCCGCATTTTTCCAGCTGCGCCGGGAGCTTATCGAGGCTGTCCGTTCCGAAGACCACCCGTGTCGGAACGCAGTATTCAAATGACTTCATATTCTCTTCTCCTTTTTAACCCGCGACCGCCTCAGCACGCACCACGCCGCGCGTTTCGGCCAGCACGTGCGTGAGCTCCTCGATCGGACAGTTCAGCGCGCCCGTTTCGGCCGAGATCGTGACCATGGCCTTGCCGCCGGTCGGGATCGACTGGTTGATCGTCAGTATATTTGCGCCGCAATTGGCAAAAATAGATAATATCGAGGACAGAACGCCCGCCTTGTCCTTCAGAACCATCTGGAAGGTAATGATTCGTCCCGCCATCATGTTCTGGAACGGAGAGATGCAGTCGCGGTACTTATAAAACGCGCTGCGGCTGATGCCGACGGCCTTTGTCGCGACATTGACCTTGTCCGTCTCGCCCGTCTCGAGCATGCGCTTGGCCTCCGCGACCTTGCGGAAAATTTCAGGCAGAGCGGAGGAATCCACAATGAAGTATTTTGGAGCTTTTTCCATGCTGTTCACCTCGTTTGTCTTTGCTAAGAAATCATATGTCCGTTTGATGTGACCACTATACAACATACTTCACAAAAATGCAAGAGCATTTTCAGAAAAAATTACAAGAAAGGAGGCCTCCCGTATGCGCGCAAGAAAGCTTGGAACGATCGTGCTGATCGCCGTCTGTGCG
>CALCJW010000140.1:0-3486 GCA_937967235.1 uncultured Clostridia bacterium | reverse complement strand
GTGATGAACTGGAGGTTCTCCGAAGCGGTCTTGCCCGGACCGAGCACGCCCGGCATGGAGAACGAAGTCTTGTCGATGAAGGCCGTGCCGGTCAGCAGGATCTGCGGCAGGACGAGCATGACAAGGAAGATTGAAATGACCGTGCCGCGGCCTAAGCTCTCGCCGATGCCTGCGATGACGGGCTCAGAAGTCAGATTACCAATGAGGAAGCCGCTGATGGCAAGAATCGAGCCCGAGGTAATGATCGTCGGGAACGCGAAGTTCAGCGTATCGATGATGGCCGCCTTCTTGGTCATCTTCGCCTTCAGCTCCTGATAGCGGCTGCCAATGACGATCGCATAGTCGATGTTCGCGCCCATCTGGATGGAGCTGACGACGAGGTAGCCGAGGAAGAAGAGGTATTTGCCCGTAATGGTCGGGAACGAGAAGTTGATCCAGATACTGCCCTGAATGACGAGGATCAGCAGCAGCGGCATACCGGCGGAGTTGAACGTGAAGAGCAGCACCACCAGAACGATGAGGACCGACACAATGCTCACGACCGTGTTATCGACCGCGAAGGACTTCTCGAAGTCATATTCGTTCGTCGAGTTGCCCGCCAGGAACACGTCCTCGTCCGGATAGTAGCTTCTGGCAATCTCCAGAATTTTGTCTGTAAAGTGATACGTTTCGTCGCCGCTCACCGGAAGCGTCAGATACAGAAGCATACGGCTGTAGGTCTCACCCTGCAGCTGATTTTTCGCGCTCGTCATCTGCACCTCTGCGTCGTGGAGCAGGTCGGTCTGCTCGTCGCTGAGCGTCACGACGCCGGAATCGACCTTATCGCAGACGTAGAGGAACATATCGATGAGCGGCACCTTATAGGTTGCGATGTTGCCGACAAGCTCGCCGTAGCTCTCGTTTTCCGCCGCATAGGCCGCATAGACGACCTGCGCCGCCTCATAATCGAGCCCTGCGAGCTCCGCAAACTGGCGCGGAGTCAGCTTGTCGGCCAGCTTATAGCCGTCGAGTGCGTCGATATTGGCAAGGCCCATCGTGTAGTCGACCTCGTCGTAGCTTTCGAGTTCCTTTAACAGCTGTGCCTCTTTTTCATAGTCGCCCCTCGGGACAACGAGCGCCATCATGTTGCTGCTCGAGAAGTTGTCCTCGATCATATTTTCGGCGATCTGCGTCTCGTTGAGCTTGGGAGTCGACAGAACGCTGTAGCCGTAGGCGTACGGGCAGTCGTTCGACAGCCGGAACGCGAAGAACAGCACGACGATGAAGATGATCGGCACAATATGCCGCGTTGCGTAATCGTACGAGCCGATGAACGAAATCTTCGGCACGAAGTTTTTGTGTCCCGTCCGGTCGATGAGCGGCCCGAAGAGAACCAGCAGACCCGGCATCACAACGAACGCCGACAGAAGCGCGAAGCCAATCGACTTAATGAGGCAAATGGCCATATCAGGACCGAGCCTGAACTGCATGAAGAGCATCGCGACCAGGCCGCCGATGGTGGTAAGAGAGCTTGCTCCGATTTCCGGAATGGATTTACTCAGCGCGAGAATGACCGCCTCGCGGATGGGAAGCGACTTATGCTCCTCTTTAAAGCGGTTGCAGAAGATGATGGCGTAGTCGATGGAAAGCGCCAGCTGTAAGATGCTCGTGACGGAATTCGACACGAAGGAGATCTTGCCGAGTAAATAGTTGGTGCCCTGATTGACGATCATGCCGACGCCGAACGTCAGAATCAGAACCGGAATCTCGCCGTAGGTCTCGGACGTAAACAGCAGCACCGCAACAATGACGATCGCGACATAGACCATGATCATGTTGATCTCGCGCTCGATCGTCTCGGCCTGCGTGTTTCCAAGATCTGTCTTGACGTAGATATCCTGCCCGCTTAGGTACTCCTTGACCTTGTCAAGCGACTCGAGGCAGGCATCGTCCGTCTCGTCGTAATTGAACGTGATGCTGTAGAGTGCGGAGGCGTTATTGTAGTGGTCGGTCGTATCGTCAAAATCGATCGACTGCACGCCCTTGATCTGCTTGAGATCATCGAGCATGCGCTCCGCTTCTTCGTAGGCGATGTTCGCCACCATGACCTCTGCCGTGCCGTAGGTGGTAAACTCCCCGTCCATGACGTTCAGCGCCTTTTTCGTCTCGGAATCCTCCGGCAGATAGAACGTCAGATCATTTTCAACCTCGACCCAGTTGCGGGAAAACATGGAGAAAATGACAAGAATGATGGTAATCAGGAAAAACAAATTGCGTTTGTCTACGATGAATGTTGAAAGCTTTACCATAAAGCTCTCGCCGCCGGACGAAGCATTCTTCGTCTGCTTTTCCATGTGCCTGTCTCCTTCCTGTGGAATCCGTTCGCGTTCAAAAAACGCAAAGCGGCGACCCAGCTTCGCTTTTCATCGAAGCCGCGCCGTATCCATCTTATATCTTTGTCTGGACTATACCACGTTCCGGGTAAAAAAACAAGTAAAGAAAACTGCCTTGAAGAATGTTCAGAATTTTGTAACTTTTTCAGAAAATCTGCCGCAAAAATTTTGTCAGAAAATTTAGAAATGTAAAGAAAAGCACGCGCCGGAAGATCGGCCGGATCTATCGGATATTCTTGACGTATCGGGCGGCGCTTGCTAGAATCGGTTATAAACAAACGAGCAGAAGGCGCACTATGCCGGACGAAAATACGATATTATCGGTAGCCAAAGCGGTGCAGCTTCTGCCCTTTCTGCGCGAGGCCGCATTTGGGTATCAGGTAACAAACATTACATAATTCCAATTATGTAATGTTTCGCACGTAGGGGGCGATGCCCAGATTGCCCCATGATGAAGTTACGAATTCGCCGGAGACTCTCATAAAAAAAGTGCATTCCGTCGGGTCGATGTGGGCATCGACCCCTACGCGTATTATAGAAACTCTTGTGCAAATCAAATATTATGTAAATCATTTTGAAAAGAGGATTTTTATGGACTATACAGCAGTCGTTATTACCGTAAGCGATCTTGGCAGTCAGGGAAAGCGCATTGACACGAGCGGTCCCGCCGTCTGCAAGATGATTGAGGACGCGGGCTTCCATGTCATCCACACTGCCATCATCCCGGACGAACAGGCAGAAATTCAAAAAATGCTCATCTATTGCGCAGACGAGCTCCACGCAAACCTGATTCTCACGACCGGCGGCACGGGCCTTTCTCCGCGCGATGTGACGCCAGAGGCCACGCTTGCCGTGCTGGATCGCGAAATCCGCGCAATCCCCGTTGCGATGTGGGTCGAGAGCCTCAAGATTACGCCGCGCGCCATGCTCTCCCGCGCCGTCGCCGGAACGAGAGGTAAAAGCCTCATCATCAACCTCCCCGGCTCTGAGAAGGGCGCAAAGCAAAATCTCTCCGCCATCATCGGCGCGCTGGAGCACGCGATGCACATGATCGTCGCTGTTCAAAGCATAATCCACAGAACGAATATTGCCGGCATTGTATTTTACAACTGCT
>CALCJW010000139.1:0-13251 GCA_937967235.1 uncultured Clostridia bacterium | reverse complement strand
TTGCTGTTTTGGTGGCGATCGCCGTGAATGAGGACGGTTTTCGTGAGGTTTTAGGCGCTGCCGAGGGCATGAAAGAGGACAAGGCCAGCTGGGTCAGCTTCTTCCAGTGGCTCCGCGGACGCGGCTTGGATGGCGTGAAGCTCATCGTTGGCGACAAGTGCATGGGGATGCTGGAGGCCGTGGGCGAGGTGTTTCCGGACGCCAAATACCAGCGCTGCACGGTGCATTTCTATCGCAACGTTTTCTCTGTTGTGCCCAAATCCAAGGTCAAAATTGTGGCAAAAATGCTCAAGGCGATCCACGCCCAGGAGAGCAAAAAAGCGTCCCGCGAGAAGGCAAAGGCTGTTGTTGCCGAGCTGCGCGCCATGAAGCTGAAGGAAGCTGCCAAGAAGGTCGAGGACGGCATTGAGGAGACACTAACCTATTGCGATTTTCCCGGCGAGCATTGGACCCGTATCCGCACCAACAACGTGATCGAGCGGCTGAACCGTGAGATCCGTCGGCGCACCCGCGTGGTGGGGACGTTCCCCGATGGCAACTCCGCCCTGATGCTGGTCTGCGCCAGGCTGCGCCATGTGGCGGGCACCCAGTGGGGCTGCAAGAAATACATGAACATGAAGCACCTGGAGGCGGCTCTGGACGACGCCTTCATTGCCGGCTGACTTCATTCAGCCGGAGCCTGCAAACAATTTTGCGCATAAATCTTGACAGCACCATTATTTAAGCTACTACATCGAGGCTGCCTCAGACGATGCTGAATCGTTTTGAGGCAGCCTTTTTAGCTTATAGTGAGATTTTCAAATTCGATTTTGCCAATTATTTACACTCTCTGTTCGTCTTCTTTTGCAAAGAACTCAGACCATGAGATACCTAAGCCGCGGCAAATTTGTTCAAGCGTTTCTACAGATAATTGTCCTTTCCGCCTTGCTGTATTTTTAATTGTAGACTGAGGCAGATTACAGAGCTCGGCCAGCTTGCTGAGTGTGAGGTTTCGCTCATTTGCAAGTTCTCTCACACGCTGAATTGTATCCATTCACAATCCCAACCTTTCGTGTATTGTACCTCCTATTCTACAACAAACACTGTCCGTTAATTGGTACAATTAAAGCACTCGTCCAACAATCTCGAATTGATTTTCCGGGCGGACAATCTTGTCTGCATAGTTTCGATTGTAGGAGATCAAAACAGGCTGCATATGAATAACGCCATAGCTATCTGTATAAGCGTCAACGGAGTCATTCTCCGGCTGCTGTTCTCCATAGCGTTTTATATATCCCTCACCATCATAGACAAAGATGCCAACTTGTCCAACAGAGAGAGTCTCACACTTTTGTACCCAGACAATCTGCCCATCGTGGTAAACCGGTTCCATGCTGTCTCCAGAAACTCTCACCCCAAAATCTGCGTCCGGAGGGACTGCATTTTCAGGGAAGCTGACCATCTCATAGTTTCCTTCATCCAGAAAGGCTCCTGTGCCGGCGGATACGCACAGGTTGCTGACTGCCTTACTAATGTATCGAATCTGATTGTCATCTTTTGACTGAGGCCTATACCTTCCGGAGGCAATCAGGTCATCCCGATAAGATCGCATTTTTGCCATTCCGATTTCATTAAGTTCCGAAACATAAGAACCTGTAAAGTAGGAAATACCCTCTTCAATATGCAGTGCGTGGCAAATTGCAACAAGCTGATACGCACTCGGGACGGTCAATCCGTTTGTCCATTTACCCAGAGCAGAGTGTGTAACATCTACACCGTAATTTTTCAGCACTTCACAAAACGCCTTTTTACTATATCCACAATCGCGGACAGCTTTGGCAAGCTGCTGTCCGATTACATTTCTCTTTTTTTCTATCTCTGCGTTATACGGAGAAGCAGCCATTCTAAATGGAACGACTTTTGTGTCTTCGCGGTTCATAAAAGCACCCTTTCCTTTCGTATGTTCTGATTATACACGATGAAACACTCTCACGTCAAGGATAATAGCGAATAAGGTCGCAACTGCGACCTTGACATAGCGCAATTCGCTATTATATGATAATGGCACAAACGGAGCAGAGGGAGATACGCACGCCAATCATGGAAAGTATGTGGAACAACCACATGTCTCCCTTTTTATTTTGATAGAATTATGGATAGGCTTCAGCAAATACGACTTAATAAAACGCAAAGAAGAATTATGCCAGGAGTATCCAAGCTGGCGGCTCTGTTAAAACGGCTTTTGCGAGAAGTCAACTACACTGCCTGAAATTGATTATGCTACTGCCTCGATATAATCAAATCCAAAGCGGCTGCAGAGTCCTGTTTCTACCGAAGAATCCTACAAATCCCCCTGTTTCCGCTTCAGTAGAAGCCACCAATATATGTAATTCACAGAAAAACCTGAAAGCGGTGAATGACGAACGAGATGTTGGACAGATTCCCGCAACAACCTATTTCAAAGGAGAAGATATGGATTTTATCGAAGCAACGCCGCTTCCCACTGAATGCCGCTGCTGTCAAAAGACGGATTGTTACAATTGTGACCACGCATCAAAACGCTGGACTTTGTCCAAAAAGCAGGAGCTTTTGCTGCTGCGAAAGCTTAAAGAAAAGGCAATCCTGCGCTTTAAACGGCAGATTGAAGAAATTGATTATCAAATTGCAATGATGGAGGAAGCAAAGCGATAGCACAGAAGCGCGCAGAACAAGGCAGAATACTGCATGGTCATGCGGAGAGGAAGATGAATGTGAAATATGAGGGAATATCTTGTCAGTGGCACTGTCCAAACTGTGGCGCGCTAGTGCAAGGCATTAAGAATGGTGATGGTATAGCAAAGGGTGAATGCAGAAGCTGTGGCAGCAGTATGGTTCGAAAATTCATGGGGCGAAGACATGATCGTCTAGATGTTTACGCACCAAAGGGACAGGAAAGTGTCTACGCATAAAACAGAATACAGCGTGACGGTCAAAACGGTTGAGATGAAACAGGCTTCGTAAATCCGGTATCAGACCGCACGCCCTGACTACCGGATGGTTTATCCAGACATACATGAGAGGCCACCGGCAAGACAGATCCAGTAATGGGTCTGCCTTGTCGGTGGCTTTTTTGTTTTTAGTTCGATTTCACTCAGATATTCAATCAACAAAATATTCGTAGCCTGATATGCATTAGGGCTGAGGATACAAATGTGGACTTTCTCTATGAGAAGGACACATCGGTACCCTTTCCTTTGTGCGCCAAGTTATAGGCTCTAATGGATCGTGTGCCGATTACACGATCCATTTTTGTATACTCGGCCTTTTTCGCGGAGGCGGAAAGGGCGAATTATGAAGTGGCTGTGTTTTACAGCGAAATACCCGTAATCTCCTCGTTTCTCATTCCCACACAAGAAACGACAAAAGGAGATTGCAAAAATGGCATGGATCAACGGGCTTGAAAGAAAAAGGTTTAACGAGGAACAGAAACGCCTTGCAGAACAGTATCGTGCTGCAGGGATGACTGAGGAGCAGATTGAGCAGATGTATCAATTTGATCTTGTGGAATTTAACAGCAGACGTAGATTCAGCGAACATACACAACAGTTCTCAGAAAATGCTTTTGAGGAAAGTGATGATGACAAGTCGCCTCTTTTGGAAAAATATCTCGCACAGCTCTCCACCAGTCTTGACTTTTCTTTTGCCGGTGACCGGTATGGTTGGGTCGAGGAAATTGAAAAGCCAGAACTTATCAAAGGAATAAAAGCGCTGTCCAAAGAGGACATTGAACTTATTACACTCTATGTTTTTGATGATTTGACACAAAACGAAATTGGCGTTCGGTTTGGCATTTCGCAAAAAGCCGTCAGTAAGCGCATCGAGCAAATAAGAAAGCACTTAAATAAATTTTCATAATTTTTTTAATTTGGTTCTAAGAGCGGTGCTTTCGCCGGCTACCACATGAGGGGATTCCCCTCACTGGACCTTGAAAAGTGAATACCAGCAACGCGGATCACACCGCAGGTTGGGAAACGCGCACGGCGCGCGCGGGGACCCGGAAGCAGCGAGCTTCCGGCGAGCGAGAAACGCGCCGTGGGCAGCCTTGGCAGGCTGCATCATGCCGCCCAACCTGCTTGGACACACAACGTCTAGCCTGCACGTAAGACAGGCTGCCATGCGCTGGGGTTGAAAGCAGTAAAGACCCCAGTCACAGGCTGTGAGAGCTGCCAGGCTCTGTCTGCGCTGTTCCCCATCGCCGGGGCGCGAGCTGCAAATACGGCGGAACAAACTTTTCAAGATAGGATGAAAGAATCATGATCAACGAACTTACCAGAAAAAACGCACATACCGAACTCGACCACATCTTCAAAACCATTCTCCCCGCGCACGGCATGACAGAGAGGCCGGAGCAGATCCGTCTCAGCCACACCATGCTGGACGCCATGTTTGAAAACCGCATCGCACTGAGCGACGCCGGGACCGGCATTGGCAAGACGTATGCCTACCTGACCGCTGCCATTGTGTACAGCCACAGCAGATTGGTAGACGGGCTTCCGTTCCAGCCGGTCATCATTGCAACCTCCAGCATCGCCCTCCAGAACGCCATTGTGCGGGAGTATCTGCCGTTCCTGTCGGATGCGCTGTCGGACGATCCGCATATCACAACACCTATTCTTGCCGCCTTGCGCAAGGGCAAGAGTCACTATGTCTGTGACGAGCGGCTGCGTCAGCACCTGCAGCAGCGCCCGAACGGGAAAAACGTCATGCAGAAGAAAGAACTTTATTCCCTGCGGGATGTTCTGGATCTGGATGAAACACAGAAACTCAGCAGCTTCGACCGGGAGCGTGTCTGCGTTCCGCAGTTTTGTGACTGCAAACACCCAGACTGCCGCTATCGGCGGCACCTGACCGAGTGCGGGCAGAAACGGTATCTGTTCCAGATCTGCAATCAGAACCTCTGGCTGGCAGACTGTATGCACCGGGAAAGCGGCTTGAAGCCCATTCTCCCGGACGCCTGCACAGTCATTGTGGATGAAGCCCACAAGCTGCCGGAAACGGCGCGGGAGATGTTCGGTACAACATTAACGGCCGGAGAGATCCGCAGCGCAGTCGTTCGGCTGAAGCAGGACGGATACGCGCTGGCAGCAGACCGGCTGTTTTCTGCTTCTTCCACACTTCTGCAAAAGATGGCAGAGCTGTCGCCGGAGTACCCTATTGAGCTGCTCCATGACGATCTCAGCAGAGTCCTTTCTACGCTGTTTTTGATTGGCAGAAAGCTATCTACATTTCTGGAACCTGCCACAAAGCGGGCGCTGGAGCAGCTCACCGACAAGGTCGTGCTGTTTCTTCGGCCCAAGACAGACGCCATCCGCTACACCGCAGAGGATGATGACGGAAAGCTCATGCTGTGCAGCGTTCCAGCGGATATCACATCCAGAATGCAGAACACGGTCTGGAGCAAACAAATCCCGCTCCTGCTCACCTCTGGGACGCTTGCCATTGGCAGCAGCTTTCGCCGGTTTCAGGACGAATGCGGACTGTCTGGCAATCCAAGAGTCACAGAAGCGGTTGCCGTATCTCCCTTTGACTACGCCGCAAATTGCCGCCTGTTTTTTCCACAGCGGCCACCTCGTTTTTCAGAGGACGAGCGGTATCCCCAAACTGTTGCCCGGCAGATCCTATGCCTGCTGCAAGCCGCGAATGGACACGCCCTCGTTCTTTTCACCTCTTACAAGGATATGTCTACGGTCTGTGAATGTCTCTACCGGCTCAAAAGCGGCATCCCCATCTTCGTCATGCACAGGAACCGCCCACAGATCCTGCGGCAATTCAAGAGCACCCCCGGAGCCGTCCTCTTGGCAACCGGAGCTGCGTGGGAGGGCATGGACTTCCCTGGCGACTGTGTGTCGCTGCTCATCATTCCCCGGCTGCCGTTTGCATTCCCGGACGCCATCCACGAGCATGAAAAAAGAAACTATCCCGCCCTGCGTGACTTCATCCGGAGCGTCATCGTGCCGGAAATGCAGATCAAGCTCAAGCAGGGCTTCGGACGCGCCATCCGCACGGAAACGGACACCTGCGTGGTTGCCATCTTAGATGAGCGTTGCAGCGCCAAAGGCCGCTACCGACAGGATGTATTGGACGCGCTGCCGGAAATGCCGATCTTGACAGAGGTATCCGATATTCGCCGGTTCCTCTGTGCGGTCAAGCCGCAGAGCTATTTTGAAGCGGCGGCATAATCAAATTCGTAAAAACAAAAAGGAGAAGCATCATGTATAAACGGAAAACAAAGCTCAGCCCCATTCACATCAGCCTCATTGCGCTGGCCATCCTGGTGGTCATTGCCGTAATTGTCACATTCGCCGTCAGAAACGACGAACCAAAAGAGCCTGCCGTGCAGAGCGGCATTATCTATGACGATTCTGCCATTGAAGGCGGCTGGGAGACGCTCTCGCAGGAGGAAATCGAGCAGCGCCTCAACGACAAGGTGCAGGCGGGCATGATCAACATCAGCTGCAACACCGCGCCGTATTTTAAGGACGGCAAGAGTGAAGGCAACGTCATGCTGGTCAATGAGCTGAACAATCTCTACCCGCAAAAGGTGGAATTTTATCGCAATGACACAGGCGAAAAGATCTACGAGTCCAAGGCCATTGCGGTCGGCAGCAAGATCGAGCGCGCAAAGCTCGATGTAGAGCTGCCTGCGGGCGAGTACGAATGTACCGCCTACTTTTCCAACTTAGATCCTGACTCCGGCGCAACCTTGGGCGTTGCCGGGGCCATCATCCATATCACCATTCAAAACTAACAAAACGAAAAAGGAGAACTCACTATGAAGAACATGAAGAAACTCGTATCCCTGCTCCTCGCTGTCTGCCTCATGGCAAGTCTCGCCATTGGCGCATCCGCTGCCGAACCTACCACGGTAGACGTCTCCGGCGGCACCGGTACCTCCAGCGTCAGCCTGTCTTCCACCTCGGACGGCACCCTCGACGGTGATCCTGCCGCCACAAAGATGAACGTCACCATCCCGACCATCCTCCCCATTGCAGTTGGTACGGACGGCACGGTCACGACGGCCACCGACATCCGCATCACCAACAATTCCTATGGCGCGGTTAAGGTCGACAACGTCAAGGTCGAAGCCGGTACCGGCTGGAAGCTGACCGCGTTCGGCAGCAAGGACAGCCTTGCCAAGGTCAAGGTGGACAGCAACATGATCGGCTTCAAGCTCGCGCTGGGAGGCGGCGCGGAGCAGCTCACCGATGCGGAGAATGCAGCTTCCCAGACTCTCATCGACAGTGCCATCGAAGGCTGCTATATGTCCGGCAACGGCGACCAGAGCGCAAACTCCATCGGCATCGCGTATGACGCCATCGTCAGCCCGGTCTCCGAAGCTGTCGTCAACGCTTCCGTCGCGTCCGTTCTGTTCGTGATCTGCTGGGATGCGGTCTAAGCCGCATCGTGTCTCTCGCCGGGGGAACCTGCTTCCCCCGGCAGCTTTTATCTTGTAGGAGGGATTCACTTTGAAAACAAAACGAATTCTTGCACTGTTTCTGGCTGTCGTGACCTGTCTGTCTCTTGCCGTTTCCGCATCCGCGGCAAGCATTTCAGATTTCAAGGATGTGGACACAAAAGCATGGTACGCGGAAGCGGTAACCGCCGCTGTGGATAATGGGCTTTTGTACGGTAAGTCCAAGACGCAGCTTGACCCCAACGGACTGCTGACCCGTGCGGAAATGGCGGCTATTACAAACCGTTCCTTTGGCTGTTATAAAGCTGCGGACATTTCTGCGTACAAAGACGTTGCCAAGGGCAAGTGGTACTACAACGATATCGGCTTGGCAACGCAGATGGGAACGTATAACGGCGTATCCTCCACCAGCATGCAGCCGGATCGGGCCATCACTCGTCAGGAGGCCATTGCAGTTGTGGCAAGAGCTTTGCAGCTTAATTTGGATGATTACACCAAGACGGATCTGTCCAAGTTTGCGGATGCGAAGGAAGTGTCCGGATGGGCGTTGCCGTACATGAAAGCAATGGTCGCAGCCGGTTATGTGCATGGCCGCACGCAGGGACTTGTCCCGCAGGCCAATATCACGAGGGCGGAGTTCGCGCAGCTCTATTTCAACATCATCCAGTCCTATATCACCAAGAGCGGCAGCTATACGAAGGACTACAAGGGCAATCTGCTTGTCCGCACCAAGGACGTTGAATTGAAGGACATGACCATTGACGGCGATCTCATCATCGGCAACGGTGTTGCGGACGGCAAGGTCACGCTGTCCAACGTAAAAATCTCCGGTCGCCTTGTCGTGTGGGGTGGCAGCACAGCGGCGGTCTATTGCAGCAATGGCACAACGGCAGCCGAAGTCATTGCCTGCCGTGTGGACGGGCCGGTCAAGGTCATTTTTGACCGCGAATCTACACTGCTGGTATACGACAAAATCAAAACCCGCATCACAGAGCGCGCAGGCAAATTCCCGGAAACAGAGATTGTATTTTACGCGATGGACGATCTGCTGAATGCGCAGCGCGATCTCAATAAGATGGTAGACGAGAATCTCATTCAGGCAGAGATCCCCGCGCATCTGTATGCCATCGTCGGAGAGCAGACGGTATCTGTTATGCTGAAAAACAACAGTAAGACGGACACCTATACCATCGAGATCCGCAGAGATTCCGACGGCAGCCTCATTGCAGATCCCATCACCCTTGCAGCGGGCGCGTCGGTCAGTTCCATCACGCTGAAAGAAGCGCCGGAATACGGCAACGCCACCTGCACTGCGACGGTCACGGCCACCCGTGACGGCAAAACGGTCGGCACACTGGAGGTCAAGACTGCGCTGCACGCTGCGTACCTGTGGCCGAAGGAGGTAATGTCAAAATGAGAACAAAGAAACTGTTTTCTCTCCTGTTGGCTGTTCTGATGCTCTGCTCGCTGTCGGTTTCTGCCTTTGCCGCAGAAACCGCGCAGGCCAGCGTCCCGGTTGTGCTGACCGTCGTGAACTCTGTCGCGCCCATCTCCGTCAGCGTCCCCGCCTGCCTGCCGGTCACGGTTTTGGACGGCTATGTTGTAACGGCATCCAACGCCGTCATTGAAAACCGCGCACAGAGCGGTGCGGTGCAGGTTGTTGCCGTCGATGTGCAGCCCGGCGCGTTTGCCATTGGAGACTTTGAGAACTTCGGCAGCGAAGCCGGAAAGATCGCGTTCAGCATCAACGGCTGCAAGACGGTCAAGGAAGGCAAGCTGACGCTGACTGACGGCGCGTTCCCGGTCATTGACGCAGGGAAAAACCTGCGGATCGCATACACAGCGAAGGTTGCGGCAGCTGAAAAGGTGGAGAAAGTGAACGCCGCGACGCTGATCTTCACCATTGCGCCAGCGACCGGCAATTCGTAAAGAGGGAGGAATCGCTATGAAATTTAGAAAACT
Source organism: uncultured Clostridia bacterium (assembly GCA_937967235.1). GTDB lineage: Bacteria > Bacillota > Clostridia > Oscillospirales > Oscillospiraceae > CAG-170. Next base: position 3,857 of record CALCJW010000139.1, on the reverse strand, counting down.
AACGGCACTTTTTCTTGTCCTCTGCATGATGCTTTCCTTGGGCGTGTCGGCGTTTGCGGCAGAAAAGACACCCACCGGCTATCTGACATGGATGTTGGATGACAGCGGCACACTTTCTATCTCCGGCAACGGCAGAATTGCCGCATTCACAAGCGCGGAAGATCAGCCGTGGCATGAAATGCGGGAAAACATCACAAGCGTAAAATTTGATCCCGGCGCACATATGGTTGTTCCCGACGTTGCGTACTGGTTCGCAGGCTGCATCAATTTGAAAAGCTGTGTCCTGCCATCGTTTGCAAATCTCGGTGCAGATGCGTTCAAGGATTGCGCAAATCTGAACCGGTTGCAGCTGCACTACAACGACGATAGTTTTTACATTTCGGATACTGCATTTTCTGGCGTAGATATGTCTGCACTCGAAATCGTAACCTGCGATGAGGTCACGATGGGCATTCTTGACGCAAAAGGCCTCGCCTTTGTCGCGGCATACCCCGTTCTTATGATTTCCTCCGGCGCTTGCGGCGTTTCGGGCTGTAACTGCTCGTCTTGCAGCTTCACCTACGATTATGAGCAGAAGGATGAATCCAAGCATTACGTCTGGGAGTGCTGTACGAATTGCAGCGCAAACGAGTATGCGTATCGCCACACGCAATCCCATAGTTTCAATTCCAGCGGTGTCTGCACAAAGTGCGGCTATGAGGAAGATGCAACCTGCCAGCACGACAACACCTATACGTCGTGGGATGGATGTGATTGGGAAGAAATTTGCCGGGACTGCGGCGAAGTCGTTGATTGGGGCACGTCCCACGGCTCGTATTCCTATGGTGATTGGGAATATTACTCGACCAGCCAGCATCGACGCTATGGCACTTGTGACGACTGCGGTGGCGGGGGAAAATATCAGTACGGTCGCCACAGCACAAGCACGCAGTATTATGAGTACGACGATACGAAGCACTCCGTGGAAAAGCATTGCAGCATCTGTAATTCTGACGTCGGCTCCAGCACCACGCAAAGCCATTCCCTGAAATACGGAAGTTGGGAAAATGACTCGGATACCCAGCATCGCAGAAGCGCATCATGCAGTCTTTGCGGGTATTCCGGTTACACCTATGCCAACCACAGCTTCAAATATGGGACGTGGGCAAATTTCAGCGATAGCCAGCACAGACGCACGAAAAGCTGCGCGACCTGTTCCACCAGCGACTATGAGTACGCTGGCCATTCTTTTACTTACGGCAAGTGGTCAAGCGTAAGCGATACCCAGCACAAGCGCACGAAAACTTGTTCCGTCTGCAAGGCAAGTGGCGAAGAATACGCCGATCATGTGGACGCGAACGGCGACGGAAAGTGCGACGATTGCGGCGCGAATGTCGCGCTGATCGTGACGTGGGATGCCGCGTCCAACGGCGGCACGGTTGGCGGCAAGAACAGCGTGACGACCTCCGTCGCGCCCAACCAGACCGCCGTTGCTCCCGGTTACACGCCGGTCAAGGCAGGTCACACATTCTCCGGCTGGTACACGGAAAAGACAAACGGCACGTTATACAGCACGGTCACGATCACAGCCGCGCGGACATTCTACGCACAGTTTGCCCCGGCAGAATACCAGATCACATGGGATCTCGGTACCGGCAAAACCGAAACAACCGACCAGACCTATGGCGAAAAGTTGAATCTGCCCACGGAGCCGACTCGCAAGGGCTATGCGTTCCTCGGCTGGTTCACGCAGGAGACAGGCGGCACGCAGGTAGATGGCAATACCGTATTCAAAGAGGTAGCGTCTACCACCTACTATGCGCATTGGGAAGAAGCGACGGTTTTCTCCGTCGTTGTTCCGGCTGTGCTGCCGGTGACGGTTGACCAGAACGGGAAGGTCTACGTCTCCAATGCGGAGATCGTCAACCACTCCACTGCCGCTGTGCAGGTGTCCTCCGTGACCTTGACGGCAGAAAACGGCTGGACGCTGGTGCCGTATGCTTCGGATATGTCCCACGCCAAGGTGGACAGCAACCAGATCGGTTTCAGCATCCGTGACCAGAAAACCACCAAGACCGGAGATTCTGAAGTTTTCACACTTTCTTCCCCGTGGCAGATTGCCGAGGAAGAAAGTCTGACGCTGTCCTATGACGCAGTTGTCAGCGCCCTGTCGCAGCCGGTCACAAACGCCAATATCCTCTCCGTCCTGTTCGTCGTCGAATGGGCGTAATTACAAAGAAAGAAGGACGTTACTATGCTTAAAATGATTGCCATCGGCAACCTGACGGGAGATCCCGTCCTCAAAACCAACGAAGAAACCGGCAAGCCCTACGCCATCATGCGCATTGCCTCGGATCGCCGCTACAAATCTCCGGATGGAGAAAAGCTGACCGATTTCATCTCGATCAAGGTGCGCGGTGTCCTCGCAGAACGCTGTGCGGAGTTTGCCAGAAAGGGCTGCAAGATTGCGGCCAGCGGTGATTTTGAAACGATCACCTTTGCCGAGGAACCGGAGCGGCAGCCCGGCTTCCTGCTCAAAGCGACCGAGGTGGAGTTTCTCTCGCCCCGGAAAGAACTGGACGATGCTGCGGAGCTTCCTGCGGCAGCGTAACAAACGAAGCGGCCATCCCATTGCGGGATGGCCGTTTGCGCGCAGAAAGGAGACCCAAACATGACGGCATATTTAGATGGTTATTCCGGCTATTCCGGCGTTCCGGAGGACGCCGCCGCAGAGATCTTGGAGAAGCTGATGACACACCAGCAGATCTCCTCCGACGAGGTCTCACAGATCTTAAAGCGGTACGGTGTCTGCGGAGAACCGGAAGCATTGCAAATTGCGTACCGGAAAAAGGTCGGCCAGCGTCTCATTGCCAGTCTCCGCGATCCATATGGCAGGCGCGAGGTGTTCTCCACCGGCAGCACCTACGTTCTGGTGGACTGCTGCAATGACCGCGACGCGCTGGAACACATCCACAAGAAGCTGGATAAGGACATGGAAGCGGTTGATCAGGCGTCATGTAAGATTGACAATCGTTTGCAGGTGCTGCAGCGGTTTTCACGGTATCGGAGGAAGCGCAGATGAAATTATCTGAAATGCTGACCGCGATCCGAGAATATCCGGCGCTGAAGATCCAATATGAGGCCATGCGCGAGCAGCAAGCGTCCCAAGAGCGCACGGCGGTTCAGCTCTCCATTGCGTATAACAGTCTGCAAATCGGTAACAGGAAGTTGTCTCAAAAGAACAAAGCGCTGGAAGCAGCCCTTGTGAAGCTGGTCCCGCAGCTGAACAGCCGGGAACACTGTCGGCGGTTCTATAAGACGGTTGCACCGTATCTTGATCCGGGCGGATTTGTGCTTTATAAAAGCGCTGCTGAGTTGACGCGCTTTCATATCAGCACGGAGTTTGCCACGGAAAATAATATGGGAAAATTCGAGGAAATGGACGGTTACGGGATGCTGCGATACCTGACCGCGGACCGTTTCGGCTCTGTGGAGTATGAGATCGTCGCGCCGTGCTATGAAGAAGCTGTTTCGCTTCATACCGATTACACATCTCCAGAGTATCTGGCGTTTGAGAAAAAGCTGTATGAAAAGACGCTGCGTAAGCTGGGCTTTGGGAAACTGCTCCCAGAGGAACGCGCACCGCAGAAGGATATGAACAAACGGAAAGAAAAGGTGGAAGAACGATGACAGAACCCATTACCATTGGCGTGGATCATGGCTACGCGGCCATGAAAACCGCGCATTGTTCGTTTCCCTCCGGCTTGGCAGAATACGAACATGAACCGTACACGCAGAAAAACGTCCTCCGTTATGACGGAAAATACTACGTTGTCGGCAGCGGGCGGCAGCCGCTCCAGCAGGATAAGACAGTGGAT
>CALCJW010000138.1:0-16005 GCA_937967235.1 uncultured Clostridia bacterium | reverse complement strand
GAAGAACTCAACCGCATTTTCATTGACATTTACGGTTTGCAGGACGAGTTGACGCCGGATGTGGCGGACAAGGATGTGACCGTGCATCGTGTGTTTGACAGTAAGGACGATGTACCGGAGTTTATGAAGGGCAGCAACTATGTCCGCACCATGCGCGACGAGATCGTCTCCCTCATCTCCTATGCCGTGGGATGTATGTTTGGACGCTACTCTCTGGACGTGGACGGGCTTGCCTACGCGGGCGGCGAATGGGACGCCAGCAAGTACAAGACCATCATCCCGGACAGCGACAACATCATCCCCATCTGCGATGACGAGTATTTTGACGATGACATTACCGGACGCTTCGTGGAGTTTGTCCGCAAGGTCTACGGCGATGATACGCTGGAAGAAAACCTCAAGTTTGTTGCCGACGCGCTGGGCGGCAAGGGTACGCCCCGCGAGGTGATCCGCAGCTACTTCCTGAATGACTTCTACGCCGACCATCTGAAAACCTATCAGAAGCGTCCGATCTACTGGCTCTTTGACAGCGGCAAGAAGAACGGCTTCAAAGCGCTGTGCTATATGCACCGTTACCAGCGCGATCTTCTCGCCCGTCTGCGCACCGACTATGTGCATGAGCAGCAGGAGCGTTACCGCACCCAGCTTGCCCAACTCGGTGACGCCATTGATCGTGCCAGCGCATCTGAGCGCGTGAAGCTGACCAAACAGCAGAAGAAGTTCCAAGATCAAGCGACCGAGCTGCAAAAATACGAGGAAAAGGTTCACCACCTTGCCGACCAGAACATCGAGATCGACCTTGATGACGGCGTGAAACATAACTACGAACTGTTTGCCGATGTGCTGGCGAAGATAAAGTAAGACGGTTGAGCATGGTCAAGAGCGAATTAGAAATGATGCAATCCTTCATTGATGAATTTTCCAGCGCACTTTCTACGTCTCCGCATGACGAGGAAAGCTTGTATGATTTGCTCAATCGAGCGAACGCATTATCAAAGTCAAGTAAAGGAGTAGTGGGAAAATGTTTGGGAGTGGAACACAGAAAAACGGTCTCCCTCTGATTATCGTCTGCGACGATAAGAATATGGTCTATGCCAACTATCTGATTCAGCTTATCGGTCAAAAGGATGATGCCGGAGACAGCATTGTCGGCGTTGAGGATGACAGTGTTTCTGCTGCAATTTACACGGTAAAAAACTACAAAGACAATCTGCCGCAGATCCCCTCCACACAGCACATCCTTTTTATTGGACAGACCAGTGCTGCCAAGGAACAGAGCAAAACAATTCCAGATATGTTCAATAAGCTGGGAATGCACTATGGTTGGCTTGGCAAGCGGGCTGTGTTGTATGTAGATGATACCACAAGCGATTGGATGAAGCTGAAGGATAGTAAAAAGCACTACAACGAGTTCCGGCAGTTCAGTAAGGAGCGCGGTATGACGCATCCTGATGCACTGGCTGAATACGCAAAGAAGCTCGGCGGTGGCTTCGTAAACATGATCATGCCGGTCGTTGTAGGTGCGCCTAAGATGTTGATTGACTATAATAAGACGGTAAATGCAGTCAAAGCGCAACAGTACAAAACGCTCGTCAAGGTTTTTTATGAGGATGGCTTGAGGTCCTTTGTGGAGGGATAATTTATGAGCGCCTTCGAGGAAGGCTATGCCCTTTTTGAAAAACAAGCGGGTGTTCGGTATGCCGGATATGAAGGCGGCGTCTATGTCGATCAGGTTGACGTAGAAATTGCCAAACTCATCCACGATCTGAACGCATTTGAAGGCTTCAAGACAAAGCCGGATGCCCTCAAGGGAGATATTGCTGAGTTCTGGCACGCGAATACCTTTAATATCAATGCAACCGCCCGTGATACTGCAAACAGAGCTTTTGTAGATAGAAGCCATGACTTTGCCTCTGCTGATATAAGTAGCAACTTTGAAAAACTCTTCGGCTTGAAATACTATAAAACCGGGGCTGACAGCGCAAAGCAGCAAGCCAAAAGCGTTTTCGAGCGTTTCAACGAGTACAAATCAGCCGGAGGCAAAGACACATTGAATGTGTTTCTTGAAAAGCGGGGTTTTACCGATGATTCTGTTCTCCATGACCCAATTTACAGCGGTCAGGTGCGTGTAATCCCAGCAGATCAGCTAAAAGAGGCTTGTGCTTGGCTGAGGCAAAAGATTGCAACTGAATCGACAATTCGTCCTGAGCAAATGGAGCGGTACCAAGACACACTTAGAATGCTGTCAGACCGATTGAGGGATGATCAAGGCACAGAGTCCATTCCTCTGACCGAGGCGGACGCAAAGGCTTTGGCTGTACTGGCTGAAGAAGGCAACGTATCCGTCGAAAAATTGAAACTTCTCGGTGTCTCTGCAGATGAAGTGATTCACTTCGAGTATCTTGCCAAGCAAGCCTTCAAGTCAGGACTTACCGCTGCAACAATTTCTGTTGTTCTGAATGTTGCGCCGGAGATTTACAAGGCAATCGACCACCTGATTAAGAGCGGAGAGTTGGATGCGAAACAGTTTCAACGTATAGGCTTTGCCGCGCTCCAAGGCGGCGGTGAAGGGTTTGTCCGAGGCAGCGTTTCTGCTGCAATTACTATTGCTTGCAAATCCGGTATGCTTGGGGGTGCATTGAAAGGTATTTCACCCTCTATTGTTGGTATGGCAACAGTCCTTGCTATGGACACTATGAAGAATGCCTTCAAAGTTGCTGCGGGCAAGATGACGCGATCCGATCTGGCACAAGAGATGGTTAAGGAACTTATGATTTCTTCTGCTGCACTTGCAGGAGGAACGTTTGCTCAATCTTTCATTGGAATCCCAGTTGTGGGATTCATGATTGGCAGCTTCATCGGCTCTGCTATTGGGGCATTCGCCTATAACTGTGGTTATAGCGCAGTCATGAGTTTCTGTATTGATACAGGCTTTACGATGTTTGGACTTGTGAAGCAGGATTACACTTTGCCCGAAGACGTGCTTGAATACATAGGCATTGATGTTTTCCAGTATGAGAAGTTCTTTCCAAAGCAATTTCAAAAAGAAGGTTTCGCACCACTTAACTTCAACAGAAGAAAGTTTGAAGCGGATACGTTAGAAATACACATTTTACGCAGAGGCGTGATAGGCGTTTCTGAGATAGGCTATGTATAATATTCTTGGCCAAGAAAGGAATACACCGTTATGTCCACAGAATCCATCCAATTTACACTCAGAGAGCGTTTTGCAGCCCCCTTGCCGGAGTTCTATCGCCGCAGGATCATCTTCTGGAAAGACGAGGATCGGGAGTTTGAGAAGGACGTTGACGCTTTGAACTTGGAAGGCGTCAAGATCGTCAAGCTGACCGGCACAAATAATTTTGCAGTCAAGAAGCTGCTGCTTCACGATGACTTGGAAAGCAACTATCTTATCTATTGTCCGATTACATACACCAGCGACGAAGACAACTGGCTTCAGGACATTGAATATTACAGTGAGACATTCCGCGCAGATTTTATCTCCATGCAGATGGACGAGCTGAATATCGCGCCGTCTGCCGCAATGCGGAAGACGGTCAAGCTCTATGCAAAGTTCTTCGACAGCAAAGAGCGTATTCAAAAGCTGCGCAGGATCGGGCGTGACTATCAGACGCCCCTCCAACTCCACATCGACATTATGGCGGTTCTCGCCGGTCTGAGCGAGGGTTCCGCGCAGGATGTCATCATCGCCGTCCTTGCTGCAGGTCTCGATAAAGAGACAAACAGCGTCTTGCAGAACATCCGCAAGTTTGGCAGCATTGAAGCCTTCTGGCAGCTTGCGCGGAAGTACACCGGCTACATTGAGGAAGAAGACAAGCCTCTGGGCTATTTTGCAGCGCACGTTCTGCTGACCGCGCTTTCTCAGACGATGAACGCCTCCGTTCTGAAAGGCTTGGAGCGTTTCGTTTCCGAGACCAACAAGGCGTACTGTTACAGCATCGTCCATGAATGGCGTTCCCGCGAAGATAACGAGGACTTATATGAGCTGTGCCGCACCGTGGAGAACGAATTGCAGCTCCCGACGCGCTTTGATAAATTTGAGCCGGAAACGCTGATCACAGGAGATGTCTTCCCGTGCATCAACGAAAGCATCCTGAAACAGCTCTTTGCCGAGATCAGCGACCATGTTGTGAAAGTCGATCTCATTAGGAAGGTCTGTGAAAACAGACGGACAGCCGGATGGTACAAGCGGTTTTCAAATTATTTTGACTGCCTCTTCTTTATCGGAAAGATGCAGACCTTCTATCAGGAACACGGCGGCGGATTCCATATCGTCGAGCCGAAGAAAATCTGGAAGCTCTATACGAGTGATCTCTACCGTATGGATGCCTACTATCGCCACTTCCATTATGCTTTCGGCAACTCCCTCAAGAACGCAAATGACATTCTGGAAGACGGCTTGAAGCACTCGACAGAGTTTGTCGAGGCACTGTATCAGAACCGGTTCCTGCGGGAACTGACCGCTTGCTGGACAAACGCGGCGGCAGAAGACCTCGCTGCTCTGGGCTATGTCTCGGATATCGAGAAGCAGCGTGATTTCTATAAGAGATATGTCGCTCCCGCAAGCAGTAAGAACACCCGCGCATTCGTGATTATCTCGGACGCGCTTCGCTATGAGGTCGCCTCCGAGCTTTCCGAGCGCATTGTCCGCAACACAAAGGGTACCGCAGAGTTGGAGTCGATGCAGGCGGTTTTCCCGTCCATCACGAAGTTTGGTATGGCAGCCCTGCTTCCTGGAAAGAGCATTTCCGTGAACGACAGTATGGATGTCCTTGTTGACGGGAATCCCACCCGTTCCACCGTGGAGCGAAGCGCGATCCTGAACGCGACGCCGAAAGTCAGCGTTGCCATTCAATACAATGACCTTCTGAACATGAAGAAGGATGAACGGCGGGAGCTGGTTGCCGGAAAAGATGTAATATACATCTACCACAACTCTATCGACGCCATCGGAGACAAAGCCCCTACGGAGTCCAAAGTCTTTGATGCCTGTGAGACGGCAATTCAGGAGCTTTCCGGCATTCTGCGTATCATCGTGAACGAACTGAGCGGAACAAATATTTTCATCACGGCAGATCACGGCTTTCTCTATACCTATAAGCCTCTGAATGAGAGCGACAAGATTGACCGGAAAGCCTTCTCTGACAACGTGTATGAGCTTGGACGGCGTTATGCGCTGACTGCTCCTGACACAACTGCTGATTTTCTGCTTCCCGTCAATCTGGAACGGGAGCTGGATGGAACTCCTGTCAAGGGCTATGCCCCGCAGGACACTATCCGCATGAAGGTTCAGGGTGGCGGTGAAAACTATGTCCACGGCGGTATCAGCTTGCAGGAGCTTGTCGTGCCTGTGATCGCCTTCAAGAACCTCCGCACAAGCAATAAGAATTACGTTGAGGTTAAAAACGCGGAGCTGAAACTTCTGAGCGAAAGCCGCAAGATTTCCAACCTGATCTTCTCGTTGGAGTTCCACCAGCGTCAGCCCGTGGGCGATAAGATCCAACCCTGCACCTACTCCATCTACATGACGGACGATGAGGGTGTAGTGATCAGTGACCGGCAGACAGTCATCGCGGATAAGACCAGCGACAACGCGGCAGATCGCGTGTTCCGTGTCCGGTTCAATCTGAAAGCCGGAACGTATGATAAGAAGAAAGTCTACCGTCTGGTGATCGCAAACGAGATTGACGTGGAAGAGATCGAGTTCCACATCGACATCGCGTTTGCGGACGATTTTGGCTTTGACCTGTGAGGTGGCAAGAATGGATGAGCAGAGAATGACCGGAGAAACCGGCGATAAAAACGCAGTGATCGACCGAAAACTGCGGCAGTTCTTTGACGGAAAGATCGTCCGGAAAGACCTGACGAAGAAGATCAAGGAAGGCGCAAATGTGCCGGTCTATGTCCTTGAGTTTTTGCTTGGTCAGTATTGCAGCTCGGATGATCCAGAGGTCATCGAGACCGGCGTGGAGAACGTCAAGCGCATCTTGGCGGACAACTATGTCCGTCCGGACGAGGCGCAGAAGATCCTCTCCATGCTTCGTCAGCGTGGGATGCACACGGTCATCGACAAGATAACTGTCAATCTGAATATGAAAAAAGATACCTATGAGGCGGAGTTCTCCAACCTTGGTATCAAGAATATTCCCATTTCAGAGGACTATCCCGCAAAGTTTGACCGGCTGCTCTGCGGCGGTATCTGGTGCATTGTGCAGCTCGAATATGAGTTTCTGGAAGAAGAGAAAAATGCCTCTCCCATCCACATCCGCAAGCTGACGCCAATCCAGATGCCCCATGTGGACATTGAGGAATTGAAGGAAGGCAGAAAGAACTTCACCGAAGAAGAGTGGCTTGAGATCATGCTGCGCTCCTGCGGTTATGAGCCGGATAAGCTGAATGACCGCGAACGCTGGCTGCTGCTTGCCCGTATGCTGCCGCTTGTTGAGAACAACTTCAACCTCTGTGAGTTAGGTCCGCGAAGCACCGGCAAATCCCATATCTACAAAGAAATCTCCCCGAACAGCATCCTTGTTTCCGGCGGTCAGACTACCGTTGCGAACTTGTTTTACAACATGGGCAGAAAAACCGTGGGCTTGGTTGGCTTGTGGGACTGCGTGGCGTTTGACGAGGTTGCCGGTATCAACTTCAAGGACAAAGACGGCATCCAGATCATGAAGGACTATATGGCGTCCGGTTCCTTCGCCCGTGGAAAGGAAGAAAAAGCCGCGACCGCATCAATGGTCTTCGTCGGCAACATCAATCAGAGCGTGGATGTGCTTCTCAAAACGTCCAGCCTCTTTGACCCGTTCCCTCCCGAAATGGGAACGGACACGGCGTTCCTTGACCGTATGCACTGCTATATTCCTGGCTGGGAGATACCGAAGTTCCGCCCGGAGCATTTCACCAACGACTACGGCTTTATCACTGACTATCTGGCAGAGTTCATCCGTGAGCTTCGCAAGGAGCAGTACGGTGACGCACTGGACAAGTATTTCCGCCTTGGCAAGAACCTCAATCAGCGTGATACCATTGCCGTCCGCAAGATGGTTGGTGGCATGATCAAGCTGCTTTATCCGGACGGGGAGTTCACGAAGGAACAGCTTGAAGAAATCCTCAAGTTTGCGCTTGAAATGCGCCGCCGCGTCAAGGAACAGCTCAAGAAGCTGGGCGGCATGGAGTTCTACGATGTCAATTTTTCGTACATTGATAACGATACCTTTGAGGAACATTTCGTCTCTGTTCCGGAGCAGGGCGGTGGAAAGCTGATTCCCGAAGGAATGTGCAATCCCGGTCAGGTTTACACGGTTTCACAGGGAAAGAGCGGCATGATCGGCGTCTTCCGTCTGGAATCTCAGATGCTTCCCGGAAACGGAAAGTTTGAGCGGACGGGACTGAACTCTGACGGCAAATGCAAGGAGGCGGCGAACACTGCTTTCAACTATCTGAAAGCGAACGGGAACCGCATCAGCGGCGCGATCAGAACGACAACGAAGGACTATATCATCAACTATCAGGATTTGCAGGGCATCGGCATGACCGAGAAGCTGGCACTTCCCACGCTGATCGCGCTCTGTTCGATTGCGCTTGGAAAGCCGACCCTTAGCAGTCTGGCGGTGCTGGGTGAGATCAGCATTGCAGGAACGATGCTCAAGGTGGACGAGCTTGCAAACGCGCTTCAGGTCTGCCTTGATAGCGGTGCAAAGAAGGTGCTGCTGCCTATTACATCGGCGGCTGACCTTGGACTTGTCCCAGCAGATTTGATCGGCTGCTTTAATCTTGTGTTCTATCAGAGCGCAGAAGACGCGGTATATAAGGCATTGGGCGTTGAGTAATTCCGATCAAAAGGGGGGAGAACAATATGCGCTGTCCGTGGTGCGGAAGTCCAGTTATGATACGCGGGGCATCTTGGGAATGCGGCTGGTGCGGAGACTTTGGGAGTCTGCAAAGAACACCGGCAAAAAAGTCGCCGAACACGGCGCAGATCACGTTGACGCTTTCCTTCGTCTACCACGTCGATCTACCCGAAACGTGGACGAGGCTTAAAAAGGCGCTGGGTCAGCTTGCGTCCAAGAACACCTTGCTTTCTCAGCTTCTCGGAAAAGTGCTGCTGCACAACATTTCCACCGGAATCCAGAACGCAGGAGCTTTGCCGGACGAGAAAAAGGCGGAGGAACTGCGGACATTTCTACATAATACTCTTGACCTGAATCTGGGTGAAAGCGCAGACGAGATCATGCGTGATGCAAAACGCGGCGTTCTGTTCCGCGAAGAAGCAGCCCTTTCCGAAACGAACTGCGGCACGTTCTGGACGGAATTGCTCTCGACGCGCCCGGTGGAAGACTATTATAACCACGTCGATCCGGACGGCTTATTCGAGCTTTTCTCCGAATTGTCCTCTGCTTATGCCTACTTCGGCGGGAAAAAGGATGAGGAAATGGGCGAAGCGCAGGACTATCAAAATGCGCTGGAAGAAGCCTATCACACCCATTGGCAGAACAAAGTGCTGCTGCATCCGGACATAGAGCGCGCAAAACGCCTCTTGGCGCAGGGCAAGTTTCCGGACTACGAGGATATTTGCCGCGAGATTTTGTTGGTCGAATATCCGGAGGAAGTCCTGCATGAAACCGCCGAGGATTTCGATGAATTGTCGTGGGAACGTGTTCTGGATGATGTGTTTGCAGATGACCCGGAAAAAGGGGTGGAGATGTGGCGGCGGCTTCTGGACATCGCAGAACCGTCTCTGAAAACCAATGCCAAAACTGCCGAGAAACTGCTTCTGGACTGGGACTGGCTGGAGTCTCCAACGGACGATCAGGCGCTTCCGCTTTTGGTCGCGTTGGATGACGAGCGGTTTGTATCACAGCTTTTTGAGAGCGCGTACCTCGACAGATTGCAGTTCAATGTTCTGGAGATCTGTCGGGATTGTGGGGAGGAAACGCTGGCGCGGCATTGTATGGACCTTGCACTGAAAAATCCCTGTCTGGAGGAGCAGTGGAGGAAACGGTATACACAGGTCCTTGCGGCTGCACCTTCTTCAAAACGCACAAAGCCACCTACCCGTGCACTTGCAAGACCGCCCGTCAGTACACCGGCAAAGCCGGCTGGCGAAAGCTATTATCAGTTCTGCAATGTGCAGTTCAAGGAGGATGGAGCGACATATGCCTATCTGACCGGGGGAATTTCGCTGAAAGCAGGCGATTTTGTAGTCGTTCCGATCGGCGATCATCAAGCAGAAAAGCTTGCTCGGGTGACAGAGGTGTTCGTTTGCAGCACACAGAATGCGCCATATCCGCCGGAGAAGGCGAAATTTTTGCTCCGCAAGTCTGAACGGACAGCCTTTCCGGAACGCACAAAGCCGCAGCATCCTGCTCCAAAGCAAGCAGACGTGTCAGCACCGACTGAATCGAAGCGCACAGTTCCGCCTGCACAGTCCGCACCGATTGAAAATCCGCAGAAGTCTGCGCCGACTGTACAATCGGCAATCACACCGCCGATCGTCAGCCAGACGCCGACGGGGCCAGAAATAACCGAAAAGAAATCTACGCTGTCAAAGAAGCCGTTTCCGTTTGGGAAGCTCATCGCGGCAGTTCTGTCAGTAGCCGTGATTGCTGGTATCTCTATTTCCGTCTCAAACCGCAACAAACAGAGAGCGGCAGCCTATGGTGCAGCCCTGCAAGAGCTGTCAAACGGCAATTACACTTCTGCCGAACAGGGCTTCTCTGCGCTTTCCGGGTATCGGGATGCGGCATCGCTGTCCGTCTACTGCAAGTACGCCGATATGTACAAAGGCAGGACAGAATACGCGGGCGGGCAGGATGAATTGGCGAACATCATACTGCAATATGACACGGGCTGGCAGCAGGATGTTGACGCGCTGGAAACCCGCGTTAAAAGCTATAAAGCGGAGAAAGATGCCGCCGAGGAAGCCGAGCGTCAGCGCATCGCTGCGGAGAATTCCGCGAAGCGAGAGCAAAGTCTGAAAGATCAGTATTCCGGAAAACTGCCCGTAGAAGGGATGCCGGTGAGCTGCCTGAAATACACATCGCTCGGTGAACCGGATAAACGACTGAACTGCAAAAACTTTGAGAAGCTGGAGCAAAATCAGAAGTATTTCAATGTCTACTGGTATGATGGCAACGGAGAAATGATCGCTGCCGGTATGTGCGCTCAGTGGAAAGATGACAGCGAGTTTATGCTGAAAACCTTCTCGCAGTATTACCCGTCAGGCAGCAATAAAGGACAGACCTTCCATTACGGAAGTGGAGGCAACAATTCTGGAAGTATTCGGGATGACTACGACAATCCAGAAGACCTCTGGGAAGATAACCAAGATTGGTATGAGGACGAGGACGAAGCGTGGGATGAGTGGGAGAATGGATAATAAGTCTTGGATAGTCTTTTTAAGAAAACGGCGACAAACTGTTTGAAAACAATCTACAAAAGGAGGGCTTGTCTATGGTGAATGGAAAATCTGGTTGCGGTGCATATGATATCCTTAAAATACAGCGTACAATTTTGAAAATCCAAGAGATTATGAATGCTGATCCATTTTCAGCAAAAGAGGTCAGAGATGAAATTTGCGCTATAAACCTTGAGCACCCGGAAAATCTGGTCATCTATGGTCTCCTTTTTCCTCAAAATTCTTCGGGTACCCGCATCCTAGACGCGGACAAAGAATGCCTCATTCGCGATCTGCAATGGAAACAATACTATTTGAGTGCGAAATGCGTTGGAAAAAGTATTGATGAAATGCGAAAAGAACTGTGCGGCGAGGCAGAGCAATTTTAGACTCGCTATAGACAAAGAATACGCGGCCGACAGCTTGTCGACCGCGTAGCTTCATATTTTGGAGTCGCGGAGCCACTGCTGGAACTCCTCCAGCGAGATGATCTCCCGGTCGCACTTCTTCTTTTCTTCTCTGGCTTTCTCGCTCCATGCGTAAAACTGCTCGTCGGTGATGCGGCCGGCCTTGATCCACGCGAAGCGCTTTTTATACTCCTTGCGATACGCCTTGAAGATGGGGTCGTCAGTCTGCTTTTTCGTCCACTGCCGGAACGCGCCGATCTCGCGGCAGCGCTGCTCACCGTACTTCACGGTGCGCTCGCAATACTCTGCGCTCACACGGCCGGTCTGCGGGAACCAGCGGCCGCAGTTCTTGCAGCGGCGCACAGTCACGCCGCGCTCAACGCAGCTTCGCAGCGAATAATCGATCATGTCCCGCACGGCAGAGGAATACAAAACAGGCGCGCAGCGGCCCGGTTCGACCGGCTCAAAGCTCAGCGGGATCGGCTTGAACTGGAACAACTCCGGATCTCTCGGCTGGTCGTGATGATAGTTTTTCGCCGCCTGTTTCTGCGGTTCGCGGCCGGCAGAATCCACGTCCAGCACGCATTCAAAAAACTTCTCGACCTGCTTCCTTGTCTCTGAAAACTGCTTTGCAAACTCCTTTAAGTCCAAAGCAATCGCCTGAATTTCCGCTTGATCGTAGCCATTTACGGAAAAACAGCCGAAGCTGCGCGTATATAAAAGGCGAAGATAAATGTGCTTCTCGGCCAGCACACCGAGCTCCACCATCGCGGCTGTATACGCTTCACGGGCGCGGCTCTCAACGAAGCGTTCCCAATTCACGCTGATGCGTTCCAGCATCGGCGTGATTTCTTTTTCATCCAATTCCAGAAACGTCAGCAGACTTTCCAAAAACGGAAGTTCCAGCTGCTTGGACGGCAGCCCCTGCATTCCGAACGCATCATTTTCAAAGAACTCCTTCTCACCGGAGAAATACATCTTCGCATACCACATAGCTCTCACCTCAAATATGGACTAATTGTAAATTAAAAATGAAATAGTCTTGACAAATATGTAGCTCTATGTTACCTTAAAACCAGAAAGCTGTCTAAATTATTTTATCATAGTCTAGCACCGCATAGACAGCTTGTCAACGGTAAGTTGCTCTGCACCTTGAAAATTTCACACCCATCTCCAAAGACGATACTCGCCGGAGAAGTATGCCGCGACGCTGCAAGAGCAGCCAGCGTACCGAGGCGAAGCCAACGCTGTGTGCGTCAACAAAAGGCCGCAGGGCAGGAACGGGTATGGAGGATGGCAGTAAAAAAGTGAAAAAACCGTCCGGCTGCTGCAACAGTCGGACGGCGCGCCGCGTTTCGGAAAACACGGACTGCAACTGTGTTAACTTTAACAGAGAGACCTCCGAAACGCAAGTTTTTTCTCTGAAATTTCTTGGAGGTAAAAAAAAGACATTGAACACATCAAGCATCAAAAATTTTGACGAGCTGCCGCTGTTTCTCAATGCGCAGCTCGTCTCCCGCACGCTGGGCGTATCGCCGTCGAGCGCCTATGAACTTCTGCATGAGGATGGCTTCCCGTCTCTGCGGATCGGCAGCCGGCTTGTCGTACCGAAGGAGCAGTTCCGTCTCTGGGTAGAACGGCAGACGGGAGGCGCGCATGAGGAATAAGTATTACACGTCGCGCGATCCGATTAAAAACTACTTTCCTCTGCCGAATGAGGTTTTCGCCCTCGGCCTTTCACCGGGCGCGTTGGCGGTCTACAGCTATCTGATGTACATCGAGGATCGGACAACGTATCAGTGCCATGCAAGCTACAAAACGATTGGTAAAGCCGTCAATATGAGCCCGAACACGGTACGCAAATATGTGACCGAGCTGGTCGAACGTGGCCTCATTCAAACGGAGCACACAAGCATCATCACGCAAGATGGTCGAAAACAAAACGGGAGTCTTCTGTACACGCTCCTGCCCATTCAGTTCTCCGTCCAGCAGTTTTACGAGCAAAAGCTTGCAAAACTGGACGCAGAGTGTGAGCAGGAACGCATCCGAAAACGCTTGGAAGCGTTCCAACAGGCGCAGCAGAAAACCGCCCGTCCGCCCGCGTGAGCCGCGTGTCGCGGCTGTGTCCGGTTTTCCGGGCACAGCCGGGCGCGTACCCACCGGAAACCCAAAGACCGGGCGTTGCGCCGCCGTGCGGGAGCGTTGGCGGAAAATGCTCGTATTGGCAAGAACGGCAGCGGGGAAAGCCGCTTGCGACAAACGTGGGAACACGCCGAAACGGGCAAAATCGAGGGATTTTGGACGCTGCGGCGAGAAAGCAGGATAAACGGATGGCGTCGGAACCGACGCTTTTCCTGTTCACAACAGCCCGCAGTGCGGACTGTATCAGGAGGTTGCGCAGGCGCTGCGATTGGCGCCTGTTTGGAGAAAAATAAGCGCGGCTGGCATCAAAAATCCCGCAAACACAGACGGTTCAAGGGATTCCAGCGCGCCACGCCGCAGATTGGAGGATTATGAGCAAGGAAGAAAACAGATTAAATTTCCGGATGTCGCCGGAGACGGCGGAAAAGCTGGAGCATTGGTACCGGCAGGATGGTTGCCGGAGCAAGAATGAATTTCTGGAACGCGCCGTGAATTATTACGCAGATCATCTGGCGGCGGGTACAAGCACGATGCTTCCGCGGGCAGTCCAGTCAGCCATTGACGGACGGCTGCAGCTTTTGGAGCAGCGGCTCTCATCGCTGCTGTTCAAGCAGGCGGTGGAGTTGGACATGGGGCTGAGCCTTTTGGCAGAGTGCGTGAATTTGGACGAATCGGTGCTGCGGAAGCAGCGGGCAAAGAGCGTCAATGACGTGAAGCGCACCAACGGCCAGCTCCGGCTGGAGCAGAAGGTTCGCGTGCAGGAGCCGTTTGACGAATGGCCAGATTGATCGTCAAAAGTCCGTATTTCAAGGGCGGCGGCGCAAAACCGGCGGGCGGGTATCTGCGCTACATCGCGACACGCGAACGGGTAGAGATCCTGCCGGACGACCGCCCGCCGACAAAACGGCAGACACAGCTCATCGAAAAGCTGACGAAGGATTTTCCGGATACGAAAACGCTTCTGGAATACGGCGATTATGCGGCACATCCGACAAAGTTCAACGCCTCACAGTTTCTCACGCTGGCGATGGAGGAAAACTGGGGCAAGGTGCAGGAGCTTGACGGCTATGCCAAGTACATCGCAACCCGACCTCGCGCGGAGCGGCTGGGCGAACACGGACTGTTCGGAGATGAAGATGCAGTCAACCTGAACACAGCGATGGCGGAGGTGAACTGCTACACCGGAAATATCTGGACACACATCATTTCGCTCCGACGCGAGGACGCGGAGCGGCTTGGGTTCGATCACGCGGATGCATGGCGGGCGATGCTGCGGGCGCACCGGAACGACATCGCAGAGGCAATGCACATCCCACCGGAGGACTTCCGCTGGTACGCAGCGTTCCACGATGAGGGCAGTCACCCGCACGTTCACATGATGGCGTGGTCGAAAAAGCCGGGGCAGGCGTATCTGAACCGGGATGGGATTCGGAAAATCAAGTCCGTCCTGACCAACCAGATCTTTCAGCAGGAATTGCTGCACATCTATGAGGACAAGAGCCAATCCCGCGACGAGCTGGTAAGGGAAACACGCTCTGCCATGCTGTTACTTGCGCAGAAGATGCAGAACTCCGCCTGCGAGCATCCGGAGGCGGAGCAAATGATCTGGGAGCTGGCGTTGGAACTTGGCAGCGTCAAGGGAAAGAAGTCCTACGGATATCTGCCGAAGGATCTCAAGCGGAAAGTCGATGCCATTGTCGATCAGATGGAGTTGCTGCCGAGCGTGTATGAATGCTACGGGCGCTGGTGGAAGCTGCAATGCAGGCTGAACGATTTCTACGCGGAAAAAGA
This sequence comes from uncultured Clostridia bacterium, assembly GCA_937967235.1. Classification (GTDB taxonomy): domain Bacteria; phylum Bacillota; class Clostridia; order Oscillospirales; family Oscillospiraceae; genus CAG-170. The sequence continues at coordinate 1,245 of CALCJW010000138.1, read as the reverse complement.
GCGGCAGCGCCCGCCGCTCTCCCAGCAGAAAGAATTCCGGCAGATCAAAAATGCGGTCCTTCAGGTTGCAGAACAGGTACGGCAAAACGAGATCACGTTCGAAGACGCAGGCGTAGAGCAGGATGCCACCTGCAATGTTCCGTACCCAGCAAATGCGTGGTACGCAATGGCGAACGACGAGTCTATGTCGTTGGAGGAACGTGACGAAGCCGCAAAGCAGTTGGAAATGCTGGCAGATGGCGGAGATCGATACGCACAATATCTGACCGGGATTCTCTATCGTGACGGCGGGCTGCTGATTCCGGACACGGAAAAAGCACAGCACTATCTGGGACTGGCTGCGCGGCAAAATCATGCGTCGGCACAGTATGCACTGGGCAAGCTGTTCCTCTCGGATGATCCAGAACTGCAAAATCCTACACAGGGATTCTACTGGCTGGGACGGGCGGCGCAGAGCGGCAGCGACTACGCCGCCTACCGGCTGGGCAAAGAATATCTCAGCGGGAAGAATGCACCGAAAAATCCGGAACGCGCAGCGGAGTATGTGCGCATGGCTGCTGAGCAAGGCAATCCCTTTGCGCAGTATTTGTTAGGAAAACTCTATCTCAGCGGCGACGGCGTGCCGCAGGACAGGGACGCTGCCTACGACTGGTTTCAGAAAGCGCAGGCGCAGGGGCACGACTATGCAGGATTTTTCATGGATCGCATCGAACGTCCGGAGCCGCCGAACGTTCTGCTCTCGGCAACGCGGCTGCTCTATCACATGGGAAAGATCTTTCAGGGCAGCGCACCTGCGCCGCAAAACACCGGCGTTCAGATCGACCGCAAGCGGCTCGCCAAGCTGCGCCGGATGCGTATCGCCGCCGGACACAAGGCGGACGATCACGAGCAGGAGCAGAGAAGCAGCGCCATGTCGATGGGCTGGTAACGCGGTTCAAAATCTGCACCGCCATAGACAAAGAGAACACAAATGATAATTTTCTGATAACTCTCCACGCGGGAGGTTGCTATTCTGTCTCCTGCGTGGTAGTTGTTAGAGAAAGAATAACACGAAAGAAAGGAGCTCTGCATATGGGAAAACGGCGGCCATCCGGAGACGGGATGGTCAGAAAACGTGACGATGGGCGCTGGGAAGGGCGCATCGTCGTGGGGCACAAGGCAAACGGCGACCCGATCTTCCGGCACGTCTACGCGAAGACGCAGAAAGCGCTGACGGAAAAGCTGCACCAGAGCATCGAATGCTTT
>CALCJW010000137.1:0-8094 GCA_937967235.1 uncultured Clostridia bacterium | reverse complement strand
GATCTCATCGAGTCGGTCGACCGGCTGGAGCTTCTCGAGTGCATCGAAAAGCAGGCAGCAAAAATCGGCGTGACGCAGGATATTCTCTTTGAGATCAACATCGGCGCCGAGGAAAGCAAATCCGGCTTTACACCCGAGGAAGCTGCCCAGCTTGCGGCAAAAATGGGAGAATATCCCCACGTCCGGCTCCACGGACTCATGGCAATTCCTCCCGTGAGCGAAAAACCGGGCGATAATTGCAGATATTTTGCAGAAATGCGGAATCTTTTTGTTGACATAAGTGCAAAAAAATACGATAATGTGTCCATGGACTGCCTGTCGATGGGCATGAGCGGCGACTACCCGGACGCTATCCGCGAAGGAGCGACGCTTGTCCGTGTCGGCACCGCCATCTTTGGCGCAAGAAATTACAATAAAGTCTGACAGACAGATTTATTTGGAGGATATCAGAGTTATGGGATTCATGGATGAACTGAAGAAACTGGCCAAGCCCTACACCGAGGACGAGGACGATTTCGATGAATTTGACGACGACGTAAGACCCACGCGGGCCTCACGTTCTTCTTCCGCTCCCGCGCCCAGCCGCGCGCCGAGCTTTGATCTGGACGATACCGATGACGATATTTCGTCGAGCCTCGGCTCCAGCAGCACCGCTGCCCGCCGCACCCCCGGCAATAACAAGGTCGTGAACATCCACACCACCGCCCAGATGCAGGTGGTCCTGGTCAAGCCAGACCGGTTCGACAACGTTTCCGACATCGCCGAGCACCTGCGCAGCAAACACGCGGTGGTTCTGAATCTGGAGGCAACGAATAAAGATGTTGCAAGACGGCTTGTCGACTTCCTGTCCGGCTGCGCCTACGCGCTCGACGGCAAGATCAAAAAAATCGCCATCAGCACCTATATCATCACGCCCTACAACGTGGATATTGTCGGCGATCTGATCGACGAGCTTGAAAATAACGGCCTGTACCTGTAAGCGTCCGGCCGGAAAGGAGAACCCGTATGTTCACACCCCAGGAAATTCAGGAGCAAACCTTCTCCAAGGCCGTCTTCGGCGGCTATGATATGCAGCAGGTGGACGATTTTCTCGAACCGCTCACCGAAGACTACATCATGCTCTACAAAGAAAATTCCGTGCTGAAGTCCAAGATGAAGATTCTGGTCGAAAAGCTCGAGGAATATCGCGGCCAGGAGGCTGCCATGAAGCAGCAGATGGCGCAGGCGCAGGCGCAGTGCGACCGGATGATCGCAGAAGCCCAGTCCCGCAGCGCAACCATCGTGGCCGGTGCGGAGACGACGCTTCGCTCGCAGAGCGACGATCTCAAAAAGGAGCTCGCCGAAGAGCAGGCGCGCGTGGACGACGCAAAGAAGACTGCGCTCAATTTCATCGACGTCATCGAGCAGGACATCAAGGGACATCTGGAGCTTCTGGAAAAGCTCAAGTCCCGCGACCTGACGCTCTCGCAGCCGCAGGTCATGCCGCAGAAGACTGTGCGTGAAAAGCCGTATGACTGGCAGGCAGACCAGCCCGCAGCCGTGCAGCCACCCGTACAGCCCGCCGCGCCCGTGCAGCCGGTTGTGAGCGCTCCTTCCGAGAGCGCGGAGTCGATCGCCGAGGCCATCTCGGAGAACATGGAAAAGCTTGTCGGCGCGGACCCCAAGCCGGAGACCCCGCCCGCAAGCACCCCGTCCGGCCAGAAGCAGAACACAAGACCGCTTCGCATGGACAGCGCAACGATTAAATTTACCGACCTCCAGTTCGGCAAGAATTACGACCCCACGAACGGCTGACATGCCTGCCCGAAAAACTGCCCGCCCCTACAAGCTTTTTTGGCACTTCCAGGAGGTTCGTAGGGGGCGATGCCCACATCGCCCCAAGGGCAGTTTCAAATTCGCCGGAGATTTCTGTAAAAGCGGTTTATACCGCCGGGTCGATGTGGGCATCGACCCCTACGCACAATAAAACCATCGGAGCAGCATCGCCCCCATGTATAATGGGACGACATTTGAAAATAATAGCCGCAAAAAATCGAGAGAATCCGCAAGTTTGCAGATTCTCTCGATTTTCTTTTTGCTTTATTTTCCGGTTGCCTGATCGACGAGGGTCACGGTCACCTCGTAGTAGGTGCCGCTGCGGTAGATGGTGAGCGTCACCTCGTCGCCCGCGGCGTACTGGTTCTTCACCGTATTGAGCTCGTCAATGGAGCAGATTTTTTCTCCATTGATGGCCGTCACGATATCGCCCTCGCGGATGCCCTTGGCCTTCGCGTCGCTTCCCTCGTTGACAGAGGTCACATACACGCCATCCGGCAGGCGGTAATACGTCCGGTAGTAGGACGGCAGGGAGTCGCCCGAAATGCCGATGGCGGGACGGCCGGCCACATAGCCGTTTTCAATCAGCTCGTCGATGATCGGCTTGGCAACGGAAATCGGGATCGCAAAACCAAGTCCCTCGACCGTTGCGGAAGCGGAGTAGTACGAGCTCATCTTCACGGTGTTGATGCCGATGACCTGCCCGTAGCAGTTAATTAAGGGTCCGCCGGAGTTTCCGTTATTGAGCGCGGCGTTCGTCTGAATGAGCGTCATCGTCCGATCGCCCACGGTGAGGTCGCGGTTGATAGCAGAGATGATGCCGTTTGTCATCGTACCCCGGAGCTGCACGCCGAGAGGGTCTCCGATGGCAACCACACTGTCGCCCACGCGGAGCTTCGATGAATCTCCGAACTCCGCCGCCTGGAGTCCCCGCGCGTCGATTTTCAGAACCGCGAGGTCACTCATCTCATCGCTGCCGACGAGTGCGGCCTCAAATTCCTGATTGTCGTTCGTGAGAACTGAAATGACGAGCGCGCCCGTAATCACATGGTGGTTCGTGATCACGTAGCCGTCGGACGACATGATGATGCCCGTGCCGCTGGATGTGCCGCTCGAGGTCATGGACGAAATGGAAACGACGGAGTCAATGACCGAGCTGTAGATATCCTGTAAGCACAGCGCGTCTTCCTCGTCGGAAAACGTCGTGTCGGAGCTCTCAGGTGCGGAGACGATATTGAGCCTTGTGCCCGAGCCGACATACGCGCCCTGTGTGGGCTGCTGCGTTGTCTGTTGCGGCGCGGCCGTCTCCGTGCCCGTCTGTGCCGACGCGGACGGCTCCGGAATCGGCTGCTCGGCCTGTTCCGGCTCTGCCTGTTTGCTCCGGTTCGTCATGGAGAGCGTCACGCCGTCTTCCGTTTTCTCCAGCCGCACGCCGACATTCCGCATCAGATAAAACGCACCGAAGCTGATTGCCACTACCAGCAGAACCGCCAAGATTCCCTTCAGCCATCCGCTTCTTCTGTGAGGGCGGCGGCTTCCCATCGGGGTCGGCTGTTCGCGCTGGGTCTGGTAGACGTTCGTCTGGTCGCGCCAGCTCTGGTCGCCGTTGCTGTAATATTCATTGTTCTGGTCATATCCCATAGGCAAGCACCTTCCTTGCGCTTTCACAATCTCTTATGGTCTCAGTATATCCGCTTTCGCGAGAAGAATGTTGAATAGTTTGTAAAAACAAATCCTGCACTTTTTGAACGCGTTTGTGGGAAAATCCGTCAGCGAACGGCAGGCAGGGTGAAGGTAAATTCCGTCACGCCGTTTTCGCTTGTCGCCCAAATCTCGCCGCCGTGCGCGCCGATGATCGTCTTCGCGATGTAGAGTCCAAGCCCCCAGCCCTCACGGTCGGCCGAGCGTGCCTTGTCCGCCTTGTGGAAGCGGTCAAAGAGCAGCGGCAGCTCCTCCGGTGGGATCGTCTGGCCGGTGTTGCGGATGCGCAAGCGCGCCTTTTGTCCGTCCTGCTCCAGAATCAGCCCCAGATTTCCGCCCACGGGGCAAAACTTGATGGCGTTATCGAGCAGGTTATACACAACCTGCGTAATCGCGTCCCGGTCGGCCTTTGTCCAGACCGGCTTTTCTGGCAGGTCGACGCTTACCTGCAAGCCACGCGCGTTGATCTTCTGCTCAAACGTAATGAGAACGTCACTCATCACATCGCCGAGGTCAAAGCGCGTCTTGCGCGATTCGTCGATTCCCTGTGCCTGCAAACGGCTTAAATCCAGCATACTGCGCACGAGGCGGGAAAGGCGTCTTACCTCACTCGAGACAATTTGCAGATAGTGCTTCTCGTTGTCTTTGGGAATCGTGCCGTCCAGAATGCCGTCGACGTAGCCGCCGATGGTCGTCATGGGCGTTTTGAGCTCATGGGATACGTTCGCGATAAACTCCTGCCGCCGCTGCTCAGACTGCTCGAGCGAGTCCGCCATCGTGTTGAATGCCAGCGCAAGGTCGTTGACCTCCTGCGTGTTCTTGCCGGTCTGCTCGGCGCGAAGTTTGGTTTCTCCGTAGCCGAACCGGCGCGCCACATCCGCCATCTGGCCGAGCGGCCGGACAAGCGAGCGCGACAAGAAGGTCGCCGCAACGAGCGCCAGGCCTAGCGCTGCGATTGCCGTATAGAGAAAAAACGTGCTGCTGCGGAGCATGTAGTCCGTTGTCTGGTTCATGGGCGCGGTCACAACAACGAAGCCCACAAGGTCCCCTGTCGTGTCGTTTACAATCGCCTGCCCGGCCAGAAAGCGCTTGTCCTCATAAATATCAGACAGCTGCACGTTTTTTTCATAGTACACGCTGTCTTGCAGCATCTCCCGCCGGTAGCTCTCCGGCACCTGCTTTCCCACATGGTCGCACGCCAGACTGTCGCACGAGCAAATGACAACGTATCCGTCCTCATCGCAGATGAGTGCGCTGACCTCTCCGACTTCGGAAAAAAGCGACAGCCCGATCTGGAAGTTCCAGTTGCTCTCGAGTGCGCCTGATGAATCATACGCCTCGGCCAGGTCTGCCAGCGCCGACGCGTCCGCGCTCAGGCTCTTGCGCTTTTCAGATTCCACCCAGCTCATCATCAGAAACCGGAACGCGACACCCGTGATGAGAAGGCAGAGCATGAGTAACCCCGCGATCATCGAAAACAGCCGGGAGAAGGTCGTTTTCATTGCTGCACAACCTCGAACTTATACCCAACGCCCCAGACCGTCTTGAGGCTCCACTGGTCAGACACGCCCTCGAGCTTCTCGCGAAGCCGCTTGATGTGCACGTCGACCGTGCGGCTGTCTCCAAAGTAGTCAAAGCCCCAGACCTCGTCGAGGAGCTGATTTCTGGTATACACCCGATTCGGAGACGAGGCAAGATGATATAAAAGCTCCATCTCCTTGGGCGGGGTTTCCACACGCTTGCCGTCGACGATCAGCTCAAACGAGTCGAGGTCAATAACGAGCTTGTCAAACACGAGCCGTCTCGGCTTTTCCTTGCTGCCCTCGGCGTCCGACGCGCGGCGAAGCACCGCCTCGATGCGCGCGAGGACCTCCTTCATTTCAAAGGGCTTTGTGATATAGTCGTCCGCGCCCTGCTTGAGGCCCGCGACCTTGTCGATGGTCTCGCCCTTGGCCGTGAGCATGATGACGGGGGTCTTGCCGTCCTGCCGGATGGCGCGCAGCACGCCCCAGCCGTCCAAGACGGGCAGCATCAGATCGAGCAGCACAAGATCGGGCTTGAGCCGCCGGTAGAGCTCCACGCCCTTTCCGCCGTCGTCGGCAATGTTTACGGTATAGCCCTCCTTTTCCAGATAGAGCCGCAAGAGCTCGGAAATATTCTGATCGTCCTCCACCACAAGAATGGTTTTTGCCATGGCGTCGTCCTCCCTGTCTTCTTTTGTTGTTCTATAAATAACCCAATCATTCTATGATTCCGTACGCATTTCGTACAAAAAAGCAACACTATTATTATATCCCTTCGCGCGGCCTTTGCGTGAACTTTTTGTAAAGGCTGGCAGTTTTCCCGGATTTCCGGCGCAAACCGCCGGATTTTTCGTTTTTTCCCGTTTCCGAACGGCGTTTTTTGTGATATGATAGGCTTATGAAATTATCATCGATGGGAGATTGCCATGGAATATACAGCCAGAATGAACGAGCACGCCCTCGTCAGCCGCGCGGCCGCGGCCGGAAGCTGCGTGCTGCTCAAAAATATTGAAAACACGCTGCCCTTTGCCGGAAGCAAAGACGAGCCTGTGCGCGTCGCCGTTTTCGGCATCGGCCAGATCTTTACGCCGACCGGTCTTACCGGCATGGAGCCGTGGCGGAAGATTGGAATTCTCGACGGCCTCACGGCAGAGCCCACCGTCAAGCCGGACGCGCTTCTGGCGCACAAATACCGCGCGTGGGCGCTCGAGCACCCGGAGGGAAGCGAACTGCCGCTCGGAAGCCTCAGCATTGAGGAGTTCGCCTCCATGAACGACGCAGCTATGATCGTTCTGGCGCGCTCGGCGGCGCATTACGACCCGAAGCTCACAAGCTTCGAGCAGGATATGCTCAAAAAGGTGACCGGCGCGTTCTCCCGCGTCGTGCTCGTCATTGCCGCGCCCGGGTACATGGAGCTGACCCCGGAGGCGAGAGCTTGCCACGCAATCGTCTTCCTCGGCCTTGCCGGGCAGGAAGCGGGCTACGCGCTGGCAGATGTCGTATCCGGCAAGGTCTGCCCGTCCGGCAAGCTGTCGTTCAGCTGGCCGGAGACGTTGGAATCGTTCGGTCTTGCCGCACAGCAGCTCGACGGCTTCTTTGGCTACCGCTATTTTGACACCTACGGCGGAAGCGTCCTGTATCCGTTCGGCTACGGCCTTGGTTACGGCAAGGCAGAGCTCAGCTCCGTGAGCGTGGGACTGGACGGCTGCGATGTGACCGTGAGCGTCGAGGTTGAAAATACCGGCGAAACATACCCCGTGCAGGAGGTCGTGCAAGTCTACTGTTCCCGGCCGGACAGCGGAAAAACAGGCGCGGCATGGTTCCTCGATACCTTCCAGAAGACGCAGGTGCTCGCCCCGGGTGAGAGCCAGACGCTTCATCTGCGCTTCCCCGTGACAGAGCTCGCGCTCTTCCGCAAATCCGCGCTGGCCTATGTGTTAGAGGAAGGCTATTACGATATCCGCGTCGGAACAGGCTCCCGCGCGACGTGCCTTGCCGGTTCTATCCGTCTGACGCGCTCCGCCGTCGTGCAGGCCGTGACGCCGTGCGACTTCCCGGACGCGGAGCTTCCGGCGAGAAAAGAGCCGATGCACCTTTTTACGTATCCCGAAGAAGCCGAGGAGCGCGAAACGGCGCATCGCCGGGCCATCCGCCTTTCCGACCGCAACCTTCCCCGCCGCAGCCGCAAAAAGGGCCGCCCGTTTACCGGCTGCCGGGGTGATAACGAGCGCTACACGCTCGCAGACGTAAAAGAAGGCCGGTGCAGCGCGTTTACGTTCATCGCGGGCATGGACGACGCAAACCTTCGAAAGCTCGTGTGCGACTTCGGCTTCTGCCCGACGGATGTTCCCGGCGCGCTCGGCGCATCGGCGGAGCTGCCGCGCTATGGGCTTTCGCCGCTGACGATTGCCTCCGGCGTGTGCGGTCTGGCGCTCAAAAAGGACATCGAACAGGACGACGGAACCTACCGCCATCAGTATACGACCGGCTTCCCCGCACCGAGCGTCCTTTCCTGCTCGTTTGACCCCGCCCTCATTTTCTCCGTCGGCAAGGCTATTGGCCGCGAGATGCGAGAATACGGCGTTTCGTTCTGCCTCGCTCCGGGCTGCGCGCTCCAGCGCACGCCGTTTGACGCGGTGTCGCAGGAGAGCTGGTCAGAAGACCCCGTTCTGACAGGGCTCTGCGCGCTGTATTTTGCGAAGGGCGTGCAGACCTATGGGGCCGCCATTTTGCGCGCCGGAACGCTGCCGCGCAGTCTGGATCTGCGCCTTTCCTCGTTCCGCGATATCTACGGCCTGCCGTTTGAAATCGCCGCGAGCGCATATAAGGCCGTTCTGCTGCCCGATTCGACGGTAAACGGCGAGAGCCTCGGTGAAGACAGCGACCTCATCCGCTCGCTCATCATCGACTGGAAATTCGGCGGCATGTTCCTCTCCGACGGCGAGCGCTATATCAAAGAGCCCGACCGCGTGACGCTGGAGCGCTCAGCGCTTCGCATCGTCTCCTGCAAGTTGTCATGGATGACCGATTCCTGCCGGAAAATGCGGACTATGTC